>DUFZ01000044.1 GCA_013331635.1 Candidatus Woesearchaeota archaeon
GCTTCAATTATGCAACACAGCAAAGTTATCTATGTTTGCAGCAGCCATTTCCAAGCAGGAATAATATGAAATTTTTTCCCGTCAATTTCTTTTTCTTCTTGTTGTGATGAGGAAATAATCCAACCTTCTTTGAGTTTGAATTTTTTTAAAAATGGCAACAGCCCCTGGAAGCTTATTTTTCCATATTTAATCTCAACAGGAAATATTTTTTCCCCTCCCAGAACCATATCTACCTCATGCTGATAGTTGTCTCTCCAGAAAAAATCTGCTTTTTTTTGGGTAACTAACAGCCATTCAAAAACATGTGATCGGGAGAGATCATCTTCTTTGAAGAGAAGATCAACGGCAATCACCGCCGGGTAATATTTTTTAAGCTTTCTTTCCACTTTTCTTCTGTTGTTTGAAAAGTTATAGAGCTTTTGCAGCAAAAAAGACTCTTCAAGATAAACCAGATAATTTGAAATAGTCTGCCGCGAAAGATGAAATTGTGTGGCCAGCGCAGATAATTCTATGATTTGTCCCGGCTCATGCATAAAAACATTGAGCAAAGACTGAAGGACAGAAACGTCTTTTACTTTAAAAAGGGCGGGAATATCTTTGTAGATAATTTTATCGATAATTCCTTCCTGAATGTATTTTTTGATAATTTCCTTATCGGTAATGGAAAGCAACTCTGGAAATCCCATGCTCTGGATGTATTCCTGAAAGGCTTTTGCCAACTCTTTTTCATAGAGGGAGGAAGGATGAAAAGTAAGGCCTTGGAAATTGAGGAATTCCTTGAAGGTAAGCAACTCAACCTTAAACTCAAAAATTCTCCCCGCCAAGGTCTCTTTCAACTTTTTTTTAATGAATAGTGATTCTGAACCGGAAATGAGAATCTTCGTTTTTTTTCCTAAAAGGTCATACAGCACTTTTAATTGGCCTTCCCAACCAGGCACCTTCTGAATTTCATCAAAAATGATCAGTTGTGGTTTAACCTCAGTGAGTTCCTCCGCGGCTTGAAGAACCATCCGTAACTCTGCTTCTTTAAAATCATCAAAGGAGAAATACAGTATTTTCCTAGGGTTAGTTCCTTTTTCTGTAAAATCCTGAATAATTTTATATAAAATGGTCGTCTTTCCTACTCGCCGCAATCCAGTGAATGCCAGTATTTGTGGCAGGGGAAGATATTTCTGAAGCTTAGCATAAAGTTCCCGCTCTTTATAATCTAGATGAAAAGGGCCTTTCCACCAAGGATTAAAGTCTAAGAGAGCATCTTTTATTTCTGTCATGTGTATTTAACATAAATTATATTTTTGGTTATCTATATTTAACATAGAATATATAAACTTTTCGGTCAAAAAGCGGTTTGTTGAGCCTCAAAATTAAAGAACAGTTAAAAAATTAACTTTTCCTTACCACATACACAATCTCATTCTCAAATTCAAAGGTGGCATAACTCCAACCTAACCTTGCGCACATCCATTCCATCCACTTTCTTCTGGGGGCCGTCATGGGCTTGCCGCTCATGGTATGGGTTGGAAAACTGACGATAACCCAATGAGAAGGAATGGCTTTCATCAATTCTTCACTTCGCTTGTGGCCATGCCCGCGATCAACAATATCGGTTACCTTGAATAAGAAACAGATATCGGCGATGGGGAGCCCGAGTACTTTCTCAACATCAGTGATGTCTAATATCTGGGCTTTTCCTTTCCAAAGGGAATTTTTTGGTAAGGAGTTGAAGAATTTGTTTAAGACATCCACTTCACTCTTGCTTATATCATAGGCAAAGTAGTTTACTTTTTTAAGTTCCATGAAAGGTAAGGAAAGTGGGTTCAAACCACAGCCTAAGTCTAGTATAGTGGCGGGCTTGCCGGTAATGTTGAAAATTGATTGATACATTGCTTGGTAGAAAGGAAGGCGCTCTTTAGTGGAAGAATGGCGAGAGAGTAATTCTTGCGGTGATAGGTCTGGAGGAAGAAGTTCAGTTCGAAATAGGCCGTATTTCCGGCGCAAGGAGGCGCGAACAGCTTTTAGTATAAGAGCGTAGATTGCTGAGCGAGGCTTGCTTAGGTCGTCATTCCAAGAAGGGTGCTGCGTCAATACGTTCTGTAACTCCCTTTCGACCACAGCATCATCAATACCTTGGAGTTCCTTTTTTTTCTTGATAGCAGCAATCAGTTGTGTGGCAGTCATAAGGTCGGAAGAGGAATCTAACTATAAAAAGCTTTTTAAAGCGGCGAAAAATGAGGAAGACTGCATGAGGCCATCCTGGAAAGAGAGTGGAAAGAAAGTGTGGCGGTTCTTATGGGAAGATGATTCCATCTGGAGCTGGCTGGCTAATCTAGCGGTTGCCTTTCTGCTCATCCGCTTTATTGTCTATCCCTTGTTGGGGGTGGTGTTGGGGACCAGTTTTCCCATCGTGGCGGTGGTGTCGGAAAGCATGGATCATGGATTGCATAACAATCTCTTGTGCGGGCAGGAATTTAATGAATTCCAGGCATCGTTTGATAACTACTGGAATATCTGCGGGAGCTGGTATGAGAATAAAGGTATTACTCGGGAACAGTTTGAAGGATTCCCCTTTCAGGACGGATTTAATAAAGGTGATGTAATCATATTATGGAGAGCGCATAAAAATAATGTAAAAGTGGGTGATATTTTGGTTTTTGTGGGAGACAAGCCGCAGCCGATTATCCATCGGGTGGTTACGATTTCACAGGAAAATGGGAAGTATTACTACCAAACCAAGGGAGACCATAATGGGAACAGTATTGAGGGGGGTTTAGGTGAAACCCATATCAATGAACAGCGCATTATGGGAAAGGGAATCTTGCGGCTTCCCTATTTAGGCTGGGTTAAAATTCTGTTTGTGGAAGCGGTGAGGCCGTTGGGGATTGTGATTGAGAGATAAGTTATATCCCAAAACAAAGGAGCATTCTGATACTATATTTGACCTAAAACCACAAAATTTATATATTATGTTAAATAACCATAATATTATGGTAAAAATACATAATACTAAAAAAGAGATAATACAACTCTTGCTTTCGCACAAAAATAGAGAGTTTACTATTAGGAATATCGCCCAGAATATATCAATAGATTATAAAACCGTGCATGGAGTTATGCAGGAGTTAATAAGAAATAATCTGGTGCACGCGAAGAAAATCGGGCAAACGGTGTTATGTTCTATAAACCCAAATGAATTTAATGAGGATATATTTATAGCTGAATTGTCAAGACGTGAAAATCTGCTTAAGAATAAAGATTTATCCTCACTATATAGTTATTTTAAAGATATTAAAGAACCCTTTTTTATCCTGCTCTTATTTGGCTCGTATGCGAGTGGAAAAAACAGAAAAGGTTCAGATATTGACTTGATGTTGATTACAAACAATGAGAATACAAAAGAGAAAATTAAAAGCAAAATAGCCCTAATACCTTGGGAAATACACCTGACACAGTTTAATTCAGAGGAGTTTATCGCTATGTTGAAAACGACTGAATTCAATGTAGGAAAGGAAGCTTTTTATAATAATATTATTTTATATGGAATTGAGGATTATTATAGAATGATACAATATGTTTAATACGGAAAGATTGAAAGAAGCTGAAAGTAACGTTAAAAATTACCTTGAAGAAGGCTTGATCTGGAGATATAGCTCTGGTAAAAAAGAGATTCTGGAAACCTATATTCGAAATTATCAAGATTCACTGGTGGTAGCTCAAAAACTATTTGAGCAAAATCTTTCTCCTTTATGGGTAATTGTCATTTCTTATTACTCTATGTATTACATCACCAATGCAGTGTTATACAAAATTGGATATAAAGTGGGGAGCAAAATAAGTCATAAAGTCACTGCTGACGCTTTAATAGTTTTCATCAGAAATAAATTGAAGAAAGAATTATTGGAAGAATATGAAGAAGCTCAAGAAGAAGCGTTAGAAATCATGGGGAAAAAAGCCGATGAGATAATATCCCATTTTGATAAAGAGTTGGAAAAGAGATCTATTTTTCAGTATGAATCTACACCGGAAATTAAAATAGCTAAAGCACAAACCTCTCTTTTGCGAGCCAAATAGTTTATATTTGAGATGAAGAAGATGTTGTGAGTGTTCTTATAAATAAAGAATTAGAGACTCCAAATAGATAAAGTATTTAAAGAGGGGATAAATTCTCTTGCTAAAAGGCGAGGGTGATGCTCTATGTTTTGTCCAAAATGCGGCTCTATTCTACGGCCAAAAGAAAAAGCGGGGAAGAAAGTATTGTTCTGCGACTGCGGCTTTAGCAAGATGCCGGAGGGAGAGGAAAAATCAGTGTCCTTGCGGGAAAGCGGGCACGGGGGAAAGCAGATCGAGGTAGTGGAAAATATTGAGACTCATCCCAAGATTAAAATTACCTGCGATAAATGCGGGAATAAAATTGCCTATTACTGGACCCAGCAAACCCGGGGAGCAGATGAGCCGGAAACCAGGTTCTTTAAATGCACCAAGTGCAACCATACCTGGAGAGAGTATGCCTGATGAAACTGGCAGCGCCGGCTACGGTCTGGAAGAAATTAGCTGCGGATGATCTCTTTCTTCAATGGAAGAAGCAGCATACCAAAGGATTTCTATCGCATTTTTTTTGTTCTCTGACGGCTGATTTTGCGGTCAAATCCAATTGGGAAGTGGGATTCTATGATCCGGCAACGGAAAAGATAACGGTGTTTGCATGGCTGGATAATGGCAGTTTTGCAGTCAAAGCAGCGGATGATGTGTTTAAGAAGCCGGATGCGACAGTAGAGGAACTGAAGATGAGCACGATGACGGCGGAGGCTGATAAACCGTTCGATACTTTTACGGAAAGCGTGGGCAGCTTCTTTCCTGGCGAGGTACTAGGCGATGGATTTCTGATTGTGCAGAACTGGCAGGGCGCTACGATCTGGAACTTTACTTTTATCACCAAGACCTTAAAATTTGTGAATGTGAAGATTGATGCCGGCGATGGGGAAGTCATGTCCCATGAAGTGATTGATTTAGTGATGAAAGATAAATAGATAGTTTCCTTTTAAGTAGTACTTCAATAGTGTTGTGAAAAATAACAAACTTCTTTTTTTCTTGGAGTGTGGTATCGGCTTNNATTGAAGGTTACAAGTATTTATATAGCTCGGTTGGTTTGATGGATATTGATAGATGTAGTATAAAAAAGGGGTGATAGGTGTTTACCATGTCTACTAAAATTTCATATCAGGCCCAGATGAAGTGCAAGAAGCTGGATGCGTTCTTTCCGACCGAAGAGAAAAAAGAGGAAAAAGAATAATTTATTTTAGTTTATATGTAGACTGCAGTGCTTCTCGTGTTTTAACTACATCCTCTCCTTTTATGTTTAGCTTCATCACCCCTATAATATTTCTTTCACTACCCGATACACTTCTTCATGGATGACCGGGATGGCAGAAGGCGCATCATCGGCAAAGCATACAATCCTCCGCCAGTTTTCAACAGTGTCGTTTTCCAGACAAAATAAATAGGCTTCCTCTGCTTTGCGCAGATGGTTGATATCCCTCTGATGGCTATCGAGCTTCTTTCCTTCTCTACTGTCCCGTTCCGCAGCTAATCGCTGGCCAATGGCAGCGTCCATGTGCAGGAATAAAGTTAAGTCGGGAATGGGAATATCAAAGATACGATACTCTAAGTCATTTAACCAGGCTAAAAATTCCCGCCGGCCAGCCTCTTCTTTAATCTTCCCCAGCTGGTGCCCTTTGTTAGCGGCGGTGTACCTGTTGGCAATGACCAAGTTGCCTTCCTCCAGAAGGCGCCTGATATCAAAACTAGCAGCATAGCGGTCTACCGCGTAAAAAATAGAAGCGGTTTTTGCCGGCACGTCGGTGGCTTTACCAAACTCGTCATGGAGATATTTCTTGACAAATTCAGAGGACCAATGGGTGTATCGGGGGAAATCAGCTTTAGCAACATTATATCCATCACGCTGCAGCCTTTCTACCAACAGATTCACCTGGGTTTCTTTTCCTGAACCATCCGTTCCATCTATAGCAATGAATTTTCCTCGGGACATAGTTTCACTTCTTTTGATACGTTACAAATGAATATCCTTCTCTCTTTCTACAAGCAGTTTCTCTCCAGATTGCTGGGTCAATCTCTGGAAAATGTACATCTCCTTCATAAGGTGCATGTACCTGGGTAATCTGGAGTTGAACGGCAAAGGGAAGCGCTTTTCGATACACTGACTCGCCGCCGATTACAAACGCTTCGTCATACTTAATGCCTTCCATAACCGGCTCAGCACGCTGCACGGCCTGCAAGGCTTCCTCCAGCGAACTCATTACAAATGCACCATCAGCGCGATATTCAGGCTGTCTGGTCAGTATGATATTTACTCGCTGCGGCAAGGGACGATATTTTGCCGGAATTGATTCATAGGTCTTCCGCCCCATAATGACCGAATGATGGAGAGTACCTTCCTTAAAGCGTTTCAGGTCCTCAGGAATACGCCACGGTACCTGACCGTCCTTGCCAATGACATTATTCTGGGCGACGGCAGCAATGAGGATGAGTTCCATGTTAGACCGCTATTGGCGCCGGGATAGCCGGATAAGGGTCATACCCTTCCAGCTGAAAATCGGAATATTGGAATTGAAAAATATCTTTTACCTCGGGATTGAGGCGCATCTTTGGCAAGGGACGGGGTTCTCGCGATAACTGCAATCGTGCCTGCATGACATGATTGCGATACAGGTGCAGATCGCCAAAGGTATGCACAAAATCACCGACAGTACGGCCAGTAACGTGGGCTATCATCTGCGTCAGCAGGGCATACGAGGCAATATTAAATGGAACACCCAAAAAGACATCAGCGCTGCGCTGGTAGAGCTGGCAGGATAACCGGCCGTCCATGTGCCCATACAATTGGAACAAGGTATGGCAGGGGGGAAGAGTAACAAGGTTAGCTTCCCGAGGATTCCAGCCAGAGACAATAATTCTACGGCTATCTGGCTTGTTTTTAATGGTATCAATCACTTCCTTTATCTGGTCAACTCCATCCTGAGCATACCTTCCGTCAGGCAGCTGAGTAGCGCCAAAGTTCCGCCATTGGTGGCCATACACCGGCCCTAAATCTCCCGGCTCACGGCCAAAACGGGCCGTTTGTTCCGGCGTAGCCCACTCATCCCAAATGGTCACCCCGCGTTCTTGAAGATAGGAAACATGGGTGCCACCGGTCAAGAACCATAACAGTTCATGAATAATTGATTTGAGGTGAAGTTTTTTAGTGGTCAGCAAGGGGAATCCTTCCTGAAGATTAAAGCGAGCCTGGTACCCAAAAACACTGATAGTTCCAGTTCCCGTCCGGTCAGTTCTCTCTTCCCCCTGATTGAGAATATGTTCCAGCATAGAAAGATATTGCTTCATGATTTCACCACCTGCTGTTTCTCTGGTTCAGAATGATACCATTTAAATACCTTTATACTGTCCTACATATCAGTTTAATCCTCTCTATTCTATCATCACAATCATTTTAAAGCCCGTCCTTTTGGGGTAGTATATGATTATTGGAGTGACGGGAAGTTATGCTTCAGGCAAGGATACAGTAGCAGAGATTCTGAAAAAGATGAATTTCTATCATTTTTCATTCTCTGATATCCTGCGAGAGGAACTGCAACGCCGACGGGATCCAGTTACCAGGGATAACCTGATTGCCATTGGGAATGAATTGCGGGAAATCTATGGCCCAGATATCTTAGCCCGGCTTACTTTAGAGAAAATCAAAGATGGGGAAAATTATGTCTTTACCTCTATCCGCAATCCGGCGGAAGTGCATCGGCTCAAAGAACAAGGCAATTTTCTCTTGATCAAAGTTGTGGCCCCGGCAGCAGTACGATTGGAAAGGCTGAAGAAACGAAACCGGGAAGAAGACCCCAAAACCATGAAAGATCTTTTGCAAAAGGAAGGACTCGAAAACACTGCCAATCCCAATGCCCAGCAGCTCGATACGGTGGCAAAGTTAGCACGGGTTACGATTACCAACGATGGAAGTTTAGAAAAGCTGCAGGGGAAAGTAGAACAGCTGGTCAAGGATTGGCTGTTCAAGCTTCAGAGCAGCCGCCCGGATTGGGACCATTACTTCATGAACATTGCCGAGCAGGTCAAGATGAGATGCAACTGCTTATCGGCCAAGAAGGGGGCAGTGCTGGTACGGGATAAAATTATCTTATCTACTGGCTATAATGGAACACCTAAAGGGATTACTCACTGCACCGAAGGCGGCTGTGTGCGATGCACCTCCCGGCATTTGGGCAAACTTAAATCAGGGGATTATTCTGAGCCGTGCATCTGTTGCCATGCCGAAGAAAATGCCATCGTGCAGGCAGCCTATAACGGGGCATCGACCAAAGGATCGGCTCTGTATACGACTTTCACTCCCTGCACCACCTGCGCGAAAATGATCATCAATGCGGGGGTGACGGAAGTTATTGCGAAAGTCATGTATCCTGATGATGTGGGAACAAAGCTGTTGAAAGAGGCGGGAGTTGGCTTACGGGTGCTGGGATAGATTAACCTTTACTAAAAGAGAGAAGAAGATTTATAAAATTGCCCCTGACCCTGAGGGTATGTCATCGTTATGCTGCACTTCCTGCGGAGGGCTTCTGGTGCCCAAGACTACCCCGTATGGGAAATGGATGGCCTGCCCGGAGGGGCATATTCAGAAGGAATTAAACCAAGAACAAAATATTTTGGTGATGAAAAACCAACAGCCTGGTAAAAAAATTGAAGTGATGGATAGTAAGAATTTATTGGCAGTTCATGACCATATCTGCAAGAAGTGCGGGCATGATAAAGCGGAATTGATTGAAATCAGCTGCTCCTACAGCGATGAGGATAATGTTTACCGGATGAAGTGCGGGGAATGTGGTCTGGTCGAGCAGTTGGAGGGAAAAGTTAAATGAGATGAAGTACTTTCTCCCTACTATGCAATCCTGATTTTATCTCTACTTTCAGATGAAATTCTTTTTTGAAGAATACTGAAGGACACAAATAATTGATCAGGATTGTTGTGTCCTTCATATATAATGCGGGAGAAATATGCTCAATTATTTAAGTCCCGCATTATATTTAATTAATTCTTTATTTGCTTTCTCTTTATCGGGAATGGAGGTGAGATATATTTTAAGTTTATTATTTTCTTCGATGAGCTTGGTTTGACTTGAATGGGGCACTACTTTCACTGTTATACAATTATTATGAATGTATTTACTGAGTTCCATGATGAATTGTTTTGAGCAGATAAAGCCTCATCCAGGAGAGCAGGAGGAGAAAGATGCCGAGACTGATACTGGTACTTACCCATTCCTGATGAAAGGGAAGAAAACGAACAAGGAAGGAGACACTCATGCTGACAATGATGGTGGTGAGAACTGTTAATAAATAGAATTTCCACAAAGAACTCCAGTTGGTTTTAATGAGATGAAAAGCATCTCCGATGGATTCCCAGACTTTATATTTCTGGGTAAATGAGTAGTAAATCAAAAAGAGAAAAGTAAGGAAAGCAAATACGAAAAGGAGGGAAAGAACATTGGTGATAAGGGTAAAAGCGTCTGAAGGAAGGGTGGAAAGGAGAAGGTTAAGGATGAGCCTGATGATGATGAAGAAAAGTACATATACTGCTCCTAAAAGGAGAGTTACCAGCGTGAGAAAGTTCCATTTCCAATAATGCCGATGCTTACGGTTGAGGAGCGCATTCCAAATGGAGTACTGGGCATAGGAAAAGACCAGGATGGCTATGCTGATGGTGAGAATACTGCCGACAATCAGCAGGAAAGTGAATATCTGGATGTCTTGCAGGAAGGCTTGATTGCTCTGGACCGTACCGCTCAAGAGTGCGGTTTTGAGTTCTTCAACTGAACGCCCGCCGCTGATGGCATATGCTTTGAGCTCTAGTAATTTTCCAAAGCCGATGAAAAGGAGAGTTAGGAGAGTAAAAGTTAGGGATTCAACGAGGAAACTGGTCCAGAATAGGGAAGAGAGTTTCCACGATTTGAGGTAGGTTTGCAACACCATTTTACACATTTTCTCCCTACTTCTTTTTCCTTAATAAATCTTTGGCATAGCTTGGCTACTATGAAACCCTCTCGTTCNNTTGGCGAGGGTTTCATAGTAGCCGCATAACCTAAAGATTCGACAGCATCTTCTAATTCTAAATTAAGAGTAAGATAGTATTCCTTCAAAAAATCAAGGAATCCTCCTAGCGGTACCCCAGCTATTCTTGCGGCCAGCCCTAAGCTTACTTTTTTTTGCTTATATAATTGTAGTGCTGCATTCATGGTACTACACCAAATAGGCATAAATGTTTATATAATTTGTCTTTTGTACCTATCAATCTCTATTCTCAGTTATTTCCGACGAGGAGGAGGTGGTTGATTCGGTTCTGCTGGAGATGGATAAATTTGCTCATATAGTGGCGGACATAAATAATCGAACAATAATTTACCGCCACTATACAAGAAGGGAGCTCCCTTCTGTACAAAAAGCTACGCCTTTTTGTATCTAAAGGACATAACTAAATGTATGAATATTTATGTCCTTTACTATACTTCTTGCAGTGCTTCATTCAACTAGAGGAATCAAAATCTACCAGATGTTTTTTAATCTCTTCTTCTGCCTGAGGAAAAGGAAGAAGCTGCCCGGAGATAAGCGAAGATAAATCCATCTGCCAACTATTTTTTTTCTCTTTTATTTTCTTAAGGAATATATCCTGGCTAAATTTCAGGCCAATAGAGGATAGTTTCTTTTGCACCAACTTAAAATCAACTGGAATTTTTTTTACTGTGAGCAGATACCAAAGGTCATACACATCTCGAGCTTTCTCTCTTTGGTGTACTGCTCGTACTTTCTCTGCCAATATTTCTTTTTCTTCCATAGCATAAATATCAAAAGGGCGTACTTCTTGGTATAGGGAAATATAGGGAAGGCGAGTGAGAGGAGAAAATACTTTTTCCCGTAAACTTATGTTCATGATCAGTCTGCTTCTGCTTTCTTTTCTACCATCATATAAAGGTCCATTGATTTCTACGTAAACATTAATACTCTGCGGGAATTGCTCTACTTTAACGCTGCAGTTAATATTAAAAAGTGAAAAGAGAGCAGGTAAACGGGCAAAAAAATCTTTTGGCTTAAACTTTTTTTCTGCAGTAAAATCTAAATCTTCACTAAAACGATTGAGCTGATATAACTTATACAAACCAGTTCCTCCTTTGAATATCAGCTTATTGCCAAATTCTCGATAAATTCCTAACAGAGCAATATCCTGGAGATAATCTAGTTCAGCCAACCGAGGAGGAAGCCCTTTTAATGAAGCTATGCGCAGCAGTTCTTCTCGTTTAATCATA
The DNA here is from genome assembly GCA_013331635.1 of Candidatus Woesearchaeota archaeon. Lineage (GTDB taxonomy): Archaea > Nanobdellota > Nanobdellia > Woesearchaeales > GW2011-AR9 > GW2011-AR9 > GW2011-AR9 sp10194u. The sequence continues at coordinate 11,370 of DUFZ01000044.1, forward strand.
AAACTCCCTCTTTTAGCTTGGTAGTTAATCCTCTTACCATGGCAGCATAAGAAAAAAGCTTTCGAAAATTTATTTTTCTTTTATTGTTTTTAATTATTTCTATACCCTCTGCTAGTGATATTTTTTTTGTAGCTAAGGCATCGATTAATGCTTTTTCTTTCTCAGCAATGAAGATTTCTTTTTGCTGATAGATAATGCGCTGGAAACCAATTGAAAATGGAGATTTGACGGTAGTAAACTCTATCTTGGAGTTCCCATAGGTAAGAATCTTTTTTTTCCTTCTTCGGGGAGTAATAATTTGAATAGTAAATGGCAACTGTTCCGTTAAGTGGTAATAATGGAGTGCTGCCCAGCCGGAGATATAGCTTGGCCAGACTATCCAGGAGGAGATTATGAAAGGATCTTCTTCCAGGGTGTACTTACCTTTTTCAATTTCATAGATGAGCTTTGCTTTCTTCCAACGATAGGCCTGTAGGTAAGCATAATTTCTTTTTTTATTAAGCAAGCTAGATAAATCCCTCACAGTGAAAACGGGATAGTTATTCAGAGCTTTTTTGATCGCTTCATTCATAGTTACACCAATCTTATCAAAAATGATATGATTAGTGCTTGCTATTTATAAGTATTGCGGTTTCACCAATCGCTATTCTCAGTAATCTCGGGTGAATCAGAGGTAGTTGATTCTGTTCGTGAGGAGCTGGAGTATTCAATACTACCAGCGTTGGATTCGATGAAATTGGCGCAGATTTCTGTGACAGAATCTCCTTCGGAGTCTTTGACCTGGCCGTCGTCAGCAAATTTGATGCAGGCTCTGGTGTAGGTATTGGGAGAGTATTGGACAATGGTTTTGCCGTCCCTGGCGCCGTTTTTGAGCTGCAGAACGCTGTTGGTGGCGGTGCCAGCTCGTTGGTACAGCCATTTATTATTATCTCCTCTCAATTCAATATTAAATTTGACAGCTACGCCATTCTCATCGATGTAAGGGGTGAATTTTTCATCGGTTGGCGCGGTAACGCCCCAGCTGATTTTGTAGAAGGTGCCTTGGAGTGGGTCGCCTTCTGGTTTTCCATCTTCATTAGTATCCTTATAGCAGAACTGAGTATCGACGCACACTTGTTTCTTGTCGCATATCCATTCTTGGGATGAAGTTTGATCCGAATTTTTATGGCAGAGGATGGGCTGGGTTTGGGGCGATTTTTCAGCTTGGATACTGCCGACGAATTGGTAGGTGTTGCCGATGGTGTGGATGAAGACGGCGGATTTGCCGGGAGTCTCTCTACTTTTTTCTTCATCAATACCGCAAGCTTCACGGGCGGCAAAGTTGGGAAGGTCGGCCCACATGGTTAATGTTTCGCTATTAGCTACTTCCATCCATGATTTAGTTGTATCAGGAACCAGCAAGTTGGATAAGGCGCGGTAATTGCCCAGACGCTGAGCCAGGGCGCCGACTCCACCTGCGATTTGGCCAAATTGAGTATTGCCTTTAACCAAAGTTTGATAGGCATCAGTGCCAATTACTTCAAACCAGGAGCCTTGCCATTCTCTGGTGTTGGTGTCTTTACGAAGAGATTGAGCTTCTTTTAATTTTTCATTAAAATCATCGTAGTTTTGATCTTTAACTCTTCCAGGTGTGGCATCACCATCTGCCAATGCTTTTTCTAAGATAGTAGAATCTTCAATTACTTCATCACCAGACTTCCATTTATTATCTTTATTATCTAATTTATACTCCTTGCCATCGTAGCTCACAGTTGTACCTTCGGGTAAATTTTGTAAGAGACCTTGTTGAGCACCTACTGCTAAGGCATCTAATCTCTGCCAGGCCTCGCGGTGGGTGATGGGTTTGGCACCATTAGGACAATTTTGGGTAGTAAAACAGGCGAGATCTTTTTTAATCTTTTGTTGATTAAATACGGTAAATTTTTGTTGTTTAATTGACTCTTCCAAACCTTCAATTCTTGATAATTCAACATATCTTCCTTCACTATCAACCCATTTACCTTCTTTACGTACATATAATTTACCATCTACTTCTAATCCTGTGCCGGAGGGAATGCTCTCAAGATCATCTACGCCGGTGATAGTCCCAGGTATCCCTGGAGCAGGTCTAGACTTAACTGGATTCACACCAAAAGTGAGAATATCTGCTTTAGTTTTAGGCCCTAAAATACCATCAGCAACACAGAAACCTGAATTATCTTTTGTTCCGATACATTCTATTGTTCCAGAACACACACCATTAGGACAATATTTATCTATCCACTTCTGTTGATATGCTTTTATAGAATCTTTACTACTTGAATCAACTCCTAAATTTTGAGCATTTTGTAAATAGAGAGTTTCTTCTTGTTGCTGTCCAAAGAGGTTGCTTTGTTCTATTTTTAAATCTTTTTCTTCTACATTATCTTTATAGAAATTAATCTCAGAATCAAGTCTTTTCGAAGCATCTACCAGTTCATTAAGTGGTTTCTCATTGTATTTTGTCCTTAGTGCTTCATCTTTCCATTCGTAGATCTCTTGAGAACCCGTTGGATTAGCATTATTTTTACTCTGAGTATCTAAATAACCCTGAAGTTCAGCGAGTTCAGCTTCTTTTACAGGTACATTTTCTCTATTTTGTTGAATGGATTGTAAACGTGTTTGAATTTCTGATAAACGGTTATTTATTCTGTTTAATGAGTCTTGTGGAGTGGGGGATGGAACAGAAGATGAACCAGCTATCTCTCTTAATGCTTTAACACTAGTAGCAGATTTAGAACCATCACCAAATGCTTTATCTTCACCAGTCGCTGCATAGACACCATTATTAATTACGCCAGCCAAGCCTTTACTATTACCAATTATTGCTTTATCTAAAGTAACAGAGTTATCTAATTTTCTTAAATTACCTGTACTTGGATCAATTAAATAATAACCATCACTGGTATGTGCTATAAGTTGACCTGTTGCGGTGTTAGTATGAACGTCTACATTTCCAGTAAGATCTTTCACATTTGTGGGAGGTGTGGAAGTGGCTGATTGTGAGGATCCTGGTGGAGTTGTAGCTGTTGTCGCAATTACTGATCTAGGTTCACCACCCAAAGCTTGAATAGCTGGAGAAGGTAAAGATTTCTTAATTTCATTCTCAACCAGAGAACCAAAAATCTCATCTTTCTCTTTTCTTATATTTTGACCATAATCTGTTGAATAGGCTATATTTTTTCCTTCTGAATCAAAATAAAGCCTTTTCGTTCCTTCACTTGTTTCAACATCATACGCATATGCATATGGCTTACCAGCTGTTTCTGTAAGAGTGGTAAGAAAGGTATAATCAAAGGTATAACTCGTACCACTTATCAAAATGTCTAATTTTATTGGTTCTGAAGGAGCTGAATCTGATGCTGATTGACTAGTAGTTGGTGCAACTGGTGATCCAGAACCTGAACCACTTACTGGGGAAGTTGCTGGGACATTTGATTCTTTTATAGGAGTTGGTAACTCAACGATTATATAATCAGTATATCCAATAAAAATATTTTTGTAATCCTCCCAATCATCGGGAGTGACTTCGTCTATCTGGTAACGTGCCTTCCCTTGTTCATCATAATCAATTAATGTGCCTGTCAAGGTGTCGTATGTTCCAATTAGACTTCCATCTCTATAAAAAATGCCTTCCGTATCCGCTGGTAAAGTAAGCATTCTTTTTTCTTCTGATCTTGATGAAGGTGCAGGAACTGGCGCAGATTCACCGGAAGGAATAATTTCAGATTCAGTTGCATCCTCAGCTTCTCCGGAAGCACCAGCTTGAATAATATTTTCTACAGGAATTACTGGTTTTTCGCCAAGCAGAGGAATGACAGCGGGATTGCGAAAAGATTGACCTTCCACAGTGTTGCTTCGATCCAGTTGACCAGAGGCTAAAACTTTATTTATGGTATAAGTTTGAGATTCTGGTTCAAAGTCGATTCGAATGAGTTCTCCTTGCTCATTTACACGAAAACTTTGGTGACCTCTTCCAACTCTTTCACCTTTCTGTAATTGTTCAATGACTGGATTTAAATCCTGACTGCTGAGTCCTAATACTTGTTGAACATACCCTTTTTGTGTATCCCCTAAGGTAAATGTTTCTCCCGCCCCCCCCACCAGCGCCTTTCTTGCTGGATCGCCCCAGAAGAACGTATCAACTTTGCACCAGAAGCCGCAGGTTTGTTCATCAGTTTGCGCTAGGGCCAGCAGGGAAGTAAGTAGTAAAACCAGCACCAACATACTCACCGCTTTTTTCATTTTGTATTACTAAAGTTTATATATAAGTTGCCCTTTAAAAGAGTTATGGCTGTAGTAAAAGTTAAAAAGGAAAAAGAAGATCTTTGTGAGCAGATTAAAGAATGGCAAAAAAATCCTGATTTTATTAGAGCAGTGCGGGAATTCATTCGACTAACCACCTCTTAAATTCTAAATAACCAAGAAAAGAGGGTGTTCTTCTTTTTTCTTTGGAATTAATAATATCGTAGGCACGCAGAGCACTCTCCACCAGCATGGATTTATTATCTTCGGATACTACAATATCTATTTGATGAATAGTTGCGCAGGCAACTACACAGAAATCATTATGGAGCTTATCAAAGGACTTAGACCCCCCTAATGATTTATATTCTTGAAAGTATTTTGTGCTTAATTCTTCTATTTCCGGAGTGAGTGGATAACTTTTTTTAATAAGTTCATCATAAATATGAAGTAAACTCAGGCCCAGCTTTTTACCCTCAAGAAGGACATTTCTAGGAACATCCCGTAACTCTCCTCGTACAATCTCAAATCCATGGATGACACATAAAGCTAGTATTTTATTTTTTAGAAGTTCATAATCTTTATCTAAGATGAGTTCTCCATAAATATTAGTATCTGGTAATAATCTTTTCATGTTTTACGCCACCAGCGCCCTTTTAGACGAATCGCCACCGATGAATTTGCCAATCTTGCACCAGAAGCCGCAGGTGGAAGAAGTTGTTTCGGGAGCGGCTGAAACCAAGAGCGACGCAACTAGCAGAAACATCAATACTAGTGCGAGGAACCTCTTTTTCATCTTTAAAGTGATTATCTAAGTGTATTTAAGATTTTCTTTACTTTCTCTTCTAATTCTGCCTTATTGGGCAGACATAACTTATATTTTGAAGCAAAGATTTGCTTATTGTGCTCTGGCAGAGTATATCTTACAATTGCCTCTTTCTTATCAGCACACAGCAATATTCCAATGGTTGGCTGCTCATCTGTTTGCTTAATGTTTTTATTGTAGTAATTAACATACATCTGAAGCTGTCCTAAATCTTTGTGAGTAAGCTTACCTACTTTTAACTCTAACAACACGAAACATTTTAATAAGCGATTATAAAAGACCAAATCAATATAGAAATGTTCATCTTCTAGAGTGATACGTTGCTGCCTGGCAACAAAGGCAAATCCTTTACCTAATTCCAACAAAAAATGTTTTAAATTAGCAATTAATCTCTCTTCTAAATCAGTCTCTGAATAATGAGGTAATTCTTCCAATCCTAAAAATTCTAATATGTAAGGATCCTTAACTAAATCCTGCGGTTTTTCAACGACTTGCCCTTTTTTAGAAAGTTCAATTACCTTTTTTTTCTCTTTACTTAATGCAATTCTCTCAAAAAGCATAGAATTAATCTGGCGTTCAAGCTCCCTTACGCTCCACCTTTCCTTTTCTGATTCGATAGTATAAAAATCCCTAGCCCTTTTTTCTTCAAGTCTTAAAATAAGGCAATAGTGACTCCAAGACAATTTCCGAGACAGTGTCGCGGAATTTTGGTTCAGTGAGTAAAACTTTCGCATTTTCTCTAAATTATCTACAGAAAATCCTTTTCCATATCTCGATGTTAAATCGGTTGAAAGAAAACTAAGGAGTTTGCTTCCATACTCTGCTTTTTCTTCACCTTTTTGTTCAAATTCAATAATCTCCCTCCCAACACCCCAATAAGTTTTAACCAGAGTTTGATTTACTTGATAATACACTTCTTTTCGTGCTTCATTAAGCAGAACACCAACATGATCCAACAAAATATTATATTCGCTGCTTTTCTTCCTTAGTGAAGATCTCATTTTACTCCCCCACCAGCGCCCTTTTAGACGAATCGCCACCGATGAACTTAGCTACCTTGCACCAGAAACCGCAGGTTTGTTCATCAGTTTGCGCTATGAGCATAGAGGTAAGTAGTAAAACCAGCACCAACATACTCACCGCTTTTTTCATGGTAGATAATGAATATTTAATGGTTTTTAAGCCTTTCCTGAATTTGGCACTATCCAAAAAGTGAGTGATGGCAGGCCGTTCACCTCGTGCTTTTTCGCTCAAGGTCTCGTCCAAAGAAAGTTAGTTTTGTAGGAAAGAAAGCACCAATCAATTCTCATAAACAATAGCAGTTCTCGGCTCACCTCTTGGCCAAGCCATCACTCACAAAACATATTGTGCCCTGAATTTCATCCTGTAAAAAGGAGATTATATGAATAAATTCAAGCCTATTGCGCTCAATATAGCCCTTACCCACAAAGAGGCCCTCATAATCAATTTTATGTCGAATAGCTTTTAGATCATACATGACCTTGGTTTCGTACTCTTTCTCAGGATACGTTTTTTTAAAAAAAGCAATAAGGCATTCATGATTATCTGATTTGATGGTATGAAGAAGCAATAAGGCGATGAGCAACTCTTTCATTATTTCATAGAAATGTTCCGCGATAACTGAGGCGGTCTCTGCATCTAAAGGTATGAGCTTTACCACCCGTAGGCGAACAGCACATAGTTTAAGGATGGAATTAACTTTATCAGTATCTATTTCCACTTTTCGAATATGTTTGGCACTACACTCTTCCCAACTCATTGGTTCTCGTTTCATCGTAATTTAAGGTATCCGCTTAATTTGTAGCCATTGATAATATTATTGAACAGCTCTGGGCTTAATTGAGTATAGTTTTCTTTTGTTACATAATTAATTTTTCGCCGAAGTTTTTTTTCATATTTTTGTATTTTTACATCTTTTTCAGATGCCAGCAGAAAAATATCTAAGTCACTCTGGTGGTGGTACTCCCCCTTTGCCCCGCTTCCAAACAGCATAATGACCGCAGGGTGAAATTGCGCTTCTAAATAATCAATTAAACCACAATCATAAATCTGGCTAATCAAGAAGTTTCTTTTGTGAAATTTATACCAAAAATTGGCCTCATTAGCTTTATAACCAGGAGAATAACCTTGAGAAATCTTCATAATTAATTTTTCTTTGATGAGACCTTGAAGTTCACGTTGAAGTGTGCTTTTAGGAACTTTTACTTTTGCTGCCAATTGACGAATGGAAATCACCAGGGTAGGATAATTAAAGAAAAAACTCATTATCCTGTCCCATTTTTGGTTCGCTTGTCCCATTTTTGGATCTAACTATTTACTGCCCCACCGATGAATTTATTCACATTTTTTCTTTATTTTTCTTATCCACTTGGCTGTACCTCGGCTGGTTTTTCGTCTGCGGGAGCACTCTTGGTTTTCACCAATTCATTAATATCAATCTTTTCTGCTTGGTCGCAGTAGGGGGAGCCTTGAACCCGCGGGGTATTGTCGCCTTTAAAAGTCTCGACCAGCGAATTAATGATGGTAAGAGCTTTATTTATGCCAGTAGTAACTCGACAAGTGGTTAAGGCCCCGGGACTAAGAGGGACAAAACAAAGGCTTCCACAGGCAACAACTTCCGTCACGCTAATCAATCCCAGTGGCGAAGTGAAGGCGCTTTGAACCATTTTTCCAATAGCAGCTATTCCCCCAAGTGGACTAAGATCTAAGAGTGGACCATAGACAAACTCACACATTTGTAGATCATATAATTTATCACAAGCATCTACGGTGGCAATACCTGCTGGAACTTCTCGTCCATAACAGATAATTTTACGGCAATGTATTTCTCGTGCTTTATTAATATTATAAATTATGCCAGGAACACATAATCCAATGGAAGAAGCATATAAATTTTCATAGAGATTAGTGGCAGGAATTCCAAGAACACCCCTTCCAGAAGCGAGATTGTATGATTCCAATACTGTTCGCTGCCATTTGCCATACCAACCTAAATTTCCAAGAGCACTATTTTCATTAGGATTGCAATTCAAAATCTCGGCGGGAACCTGAATATATTTAAGCCAATCCCAAGTATATTTAGTGCTCGTTACTTTCGCAAAACAACCGCCGCGAAGTGCTATTCCTGCAGCCTGGCCCAAGGGCAGTTTCTCAACTGCTTCTGCTTTCGCTTTATCCAACTCACTCCAGATATTGATAAATTCGTTGACTGAGACCAAAATTTGAGCAATATTTACCACATAATTGATCCACTTCAAGGCAATATCAACGGTCGCCAAGGCATCGGCAAATTGCATAAATCCGCTTTCCCTTACATCCTTAATCTTCTTCGCTAAATTCTCATCAACGCTTCCCAACTCGCTGTAGGAAAAGGAAACTTCGACTGGAACGTCTTGTATTTCAGCAGAACTTAAGGCGCTGGTGCCGACTTTGCTAAAGACGCGAAGTTTGCAGGTGTAGTCAACTGTTACTTGGTCAAAAGTTCCTTCTTGGAGAATATCTAAAGTATCGGCGGGATTGAAGGGTGATAATTCTAATATCAAAGTTGATTTTGGACGCAATTGTTCGCTGGCACTCACACTGCCTAAAACCAAAGCACGTTGTACCTCAGGACCTTTACCAGTTGTTGTGCAGCCTTCGGGTGCTATTTCCATGGATAAAACTTTCACTTGCGGATTGTCGGATTTTAAGGTAAAGGTGAAAGGCACGCGAACGGGAATGAGATTCACCACGTCGAGATCGACAAAAGGAATTAGCATATCTGTTTTCCCAGCCATTTCCCAGAAATCGGGCTGTTCTTCTGTTGCAACACCGAGTAATTCAAAGGTATACTTCCCTTTGGTGCCTTTGAGGTTTTTCACTTCTTTAATCCATACGTCTTTCTCTTGCGCAGAATTACCGGCAGTATCTTGAATGTCCATAGTAAAATGTACGGAAGAGGCAAACCCAGATTTAATTGTATCAGTTTCAGCAGTGCAGGACCATATTCCATCCTGGCGCTCACAGCCCATATCTTCTGCGGTTAATATTTCCCAGCCATCTTCTGCCGGCAAATTATCACTTTTATACCCTTGAGGATATTTCGTGGGAGCATCTTGAACGACGTCGTTGAGATTCAGTAATAAGAGTATCCCGCTGCTTTCCACCGCAGTGAATTTAATAATTAATTTATCATTGCTCTGGAAGTAATCTTTATCGCCGCTCAGAGATCGGCCGAGAATTTGCAGATCTTGAATCAAGGGACCAGAATTGTCAACTACCATTTCAACCTCTTTCAAATCGCCTTCATTGCCAACCCGGTCTTGAAACATGGTTAGCCCAATCCTTGCCGATACACCAGAGGGTACTTTGGAGGTTTCCCAATAACAATTCAAAGATGATTCAACTTGTTCACATTTTGGTTCTTCACTATTAGTTTTTCCCAAAGCTCCGAGATTGGCACGAATATTGTGCGCATCAATACCAGCACCGTCATCGTGAACTTTCAGCAGGATTCGATTTACTCCTTTTTTGATGTAACTCACCCCATTATACTGCTGCTGCGTGCCGAAGTAGTCGATGATGGGAGCATCAGTATCTTTCACTAATGGAGCTGACGTCAAGGTCTTTTGGGCTTTATTGCCAAAGGTATCTTCCACTTCCACTATCATGGAAATGGATGCATCAGGCTGTACTTCGATATTCTTCCAGAGGCAATGCCAGAGATTATCTATATTGGGATCATCATTACATTCATCGGGATTTTTACCATCGATGCCATTCATCTGCGCGGAAAAGGCTTTTACTTTAGTTGGATCAAAGTGCGATTCGAGAATACTCACGTTGATATCGGTTGCAATAACTTTAGCACCGATGAATTTTCCCAAATCAGGTAGATTCAAGGCATCTTTAATATCTGGCTCGACAAAATCACTGTCAAAAGAAACTACCTCACTGGTCTTGGCATGACCCAGACGATCTTCTGCTTTTATTTTGAGATGCCGAACTCCTTCCCCAGTTAAAGCGACAGGAAGAGCGCCGTTCATCAAGGGATCGACAGCAACATCATAGGTGCACGACCCACTATGGGGAATAGTGTAGAGCACTTGGTTGGTATTTGCATCGATAATTTCAAGTTGGGCAATGCCCACGCAGGGTTTGCCGGGCTGTTCATCCGAGGCGGTAAAGGACAATTTTATTTTCCCGCCTTCCTGCCAGACTTTGGGAGGTGTGAACGTAATTACAGGAGCAGTGGCATCAGCATTGATAACTGCATTATCGGAAGCCTCATCGATAATTCCAGTATAGGTTACCGTAAAGGGATAGGTTCCCGGTTCGATGCCATCTGGCAGGGAACTTAGGTACTGGCAATTCACACCCAGTGCATCAGCACTCGAGCAGGATGAAAAGGAAGCTTGATTGTCACCTACTTTAATTTTCACATCCTGGGGTGCAATTGTTGTTCCTTCAGGAATATTGCTGATGACAGCCTGCACACTCCAGATGNNTGTCATTTTGCGCATCGAGAAAATTATCTATGTTTTTCTGTCCGGTATTCTTGGTAATCTGGATGGATGAAGCCATAACTTGCGCGGAATAAAAAGGAATGCTGATGACTAAGGCGATGATGAACAGTGCAATTCCATCCCACTTTTTATGATTCATCCTTAGCTAAACTCCGGCTCCAATGATGCCCGCGCTGCTGGCAATTTACTCCATTCAGCGATTTTACTGCTGACCTGAAGGTCTTCGACCACTCTTCCTGGAACCGTCTCATCATTCACTTTTATCGTTGAAGGGACGGAGCCCAAGTTTTGAGCCGGAACATAGAACGTAAGTTCGCGAGAGGAATAGAGTTGTTCCGGAGTGATAGTAAGGTAAGTTTCTGATGTTTCCCATTGCATGCTGCCGGCAAGATAGCCATCCACTTTTTGTTCTGCCATATCAAAGCAATCTTGCTGATCACGAGTTACAATGGTATATTGAAAGCAGCGCTTGTCCTTAGGAATGATGATCTCTTGTTTGTTCATGACCAATGCACTGACTTTATACACCCCGGGCACGAGCTGAACGGGAACAGATTCCTTCCCTTTGGCATTGACAACAGCAGTAAAATCCTGGCTCTGGACTTCCTGGTGAAATCCATTCATCCGCTCTAAAGTAATGACTGCTTCTTCCTGATCGCTGAGATCTTTGGCGGAATCAATGAAATAATATTGATGCACTCGACTTAAACTTCCATCAACTTCAAATTCTAGAGCTGGTTTTCCCGAAAATAAGGTATTGCCGCCGTTGAGGAAACATTGTCTGACAGCTTTTTCACAGGAAATATCTTTGTAGACCAGCACATCAAGATGATCACAAGTGAGAGGAGTGACGCATTTTTTAAATTCCTTTTTCTGAACGGTAATGGGGATGGTTTTAATACGGTCCATTTCAATTACTTTCGGTGCTTTTACCCCTGCAGCAGCATAACCAACGAGAACTGGTTCTTTGGAGCCCTGCACTTTATAGGTATCAATAGGATAAAAGTTAGTGAGATAGTCTGGATGAATGAGATTGATAACTCCACCATACACTGCCGGATAGGCACTGGCAAGCTCGCCATCTTTATCAGTTACGCCAACTTCACATTCGGCTTGGTCAGGAACGGTAAATCCGATTTTAACGGTTTCCAAAGGCTCTTTGGTAAAACTGTCAACGATGATGGTTTTGATGATATCGCTGGTGCGTTGTTCTTCGGCGCAGGCTAGTGAGGAAATACTGCGAGGATAGGGTTCAATTTTAGTTCCGCCAACTGCCGGAGCATTGTTGCGAATATTGGATTCCAAGGCAAAGACGAAGCGATAGCCTTCACCATTGAAAGCTGTATCATCGTTGAGGGTAACCAAGATTGGGTAGCTGGCATCATAATGAGTTTCATACTGCTGGGTGCCAAAACTCAGCGGGCCAAAATTGACAAAGAGATGGTCTGGCTTGATGATTCCGGCATCGCTGTTGACGTTGAAGTAAGGCTTCCAGTTAAAGTAATCAAAGTCTACGGCAATATCTTCTGCGCCGGTGAGGGGAAGAACCATGTTATCAACGACTTTCTGCGCTACGCGATTCCCTTCGGCAAAGGTAGAGTAATAAAAGTTCTCGCTGCCCAGGTAGCGCAGCAAGGGAACATGGGATACCAGCAATTGGGTAAACCGCTGTTCGACACTGACTTCATCCCAAGAGAGGGGAGAAAACAACTCGTACCCAACATCAGAAGTCGGCGGCAAGGATTGACGGTCCTTCCGGGAATACACGGAAATAAGTTCCATTCCCTGCCTCTCCAGGTAATTGTAATTTCGCTGCGCCTCAGTGATTTTGGCAGCGACTTCATAATAATGTTTCAAAGGAAGCGGTATCTTAACGTAGAACTGCTCCAGGGAAGCTTCAGCATCTCCTTTCTGAACCTGAAGAGGCATCCGGAGCAGGAAGGCAACAGTATTTTCGCCGATGGTCACGGTCGCTTCCTGAGAACTGATGGATTCGGGGCTGATGGTAAATCCTTGCTGGACAAATGGCTGATACCCGTTCAGGCACTGGTTGATTTGTTCTTTGACATAACGGCCTAATTGGGCTTCCAGGCTTAAGGCGGGATCGTCACGGGCAGATAATTTTGGCTGTAAGGAAGCAAAGGTAACGGAATTTCCTTCGTTAGGATCGGTGTTATAATGCCAATAGGGAATATGCAATGGTTCCAGATTTATGCCTTCGCTGTTCGTCGGCTCGGCAGAAGAATACTTTCCCACTAAATCTGGGTAGATATAACCGCCTTGCTGTCCCAGCAGGAGCAGGCCTACTTTGCCCACATGCTCGAGGCAGTTTTCGGTGTAGATCTTAATGGGCTGGAAAGCTTGAGGAACTTCCGCTAAAAGTGGTTCAGTTTGATCGCTTACTGCCTGGGTGACCGTGCTTTTGGTGAAGTAGAGAATGGCGGCAAAAGTAAACACAATAACGATGCCTACGATGATAAAAATGGTAACCTGCCCCCGCTTCGAAAACCTATAAGTACCACTACTTCCATAACCCCTTTTTACGTTCATGGTTCAGAGAGAAAGGAAAGAAAGTGGGTATATAAAGGTTTTTATAATTTGGAGGGAAAAAGAGTAGTTTATCGTACGATAGAATTGTCTTTCAGCCCCTTAACTTGAATATCTTCTACTTTAGTGGCTAGTTTCTGGTTTTCATAGAAGACTTTTCCGCTTTTGACCCGCATCGATATTTTCTTGAATTCGTCAAAAGTTACTTCAGAGGCTGCATTTTCCATACCACCAAAGTGCGCTTCCATTCCTACCGGAGATTTAGATGCTTCTAATAGGGCAGCACTGGTGCCATCATCGGCAGCAAAGATCATGGCTTCGGACATCTGGCTGCGAATTTTGGCAGGTTTCATATTAGCGCAAAAAAGAGCTTTCTGGTTTTGTAACTGGTTGATGGAAAGATATTTTTTTAACCCGGCAACAACTTGTTTCTTTCCCAATTCTGGTCCCAGATCAACGGTGAGCAGATATAAGCTATCGGCATCAGGGTGATTTTCGACGCGCAGGATTTTTCCCACCACCATACGTAAAGGAAATTTGGCGGCGTTGGGTGTTTTTTCTATCTTGACACCCAGCAGTTCCACTTCTTTGAGTTTTCCTTTCCAGGTGAATTTGATATCTTTCCACAGGAATGATGAATCACCAAAAGATTTGGCTATTTTATGGGAGAATAAAGGAAGGATGGGTTGACTGATGATGGCAAGATTACGAGTGAGATTTACACACCAGCCTACTTGTTTCTTGCTTTTGTTTATATCTTTCCACGGTTCAGCCTGCTGGAAATAGGCATTGCCAATATCAGCAATCTCAAGAATATGATGGACTGCTCCTTTGAAATCCTGTTGCTGGTAACTTTCTTTGACCAGATCCAGCAGCGATTTGACTTTGGCAGTGAGTTCTGGCTCTTTGGCAATTTGATCTATGGTGGTGTAATTCTTCTGAGCAAAAGTAAGCACCCGATAGCAGAAATTACTTAAACTTCCTACCAGCACCTTATTGTTGACAGCTTTAAAATTTTCAAAATCAAGGTCAACATCGACGACTTTGCGGTCCAGATGGCTGGCGTAGTAAAAGCGCAGCGATTCAGCAGGATATAATTTGATGAAATCTTTAGCGGTGAAAAACGTTCCCCGGCTCTTGCTCATTTTCTGGCCGTTGACGGTAATAAACCCGTGAACCGTCAATTTGGGCAAGGGAATATCCATCGCCATCAACATGGCCGGCCAAAATAAGAAATGAAAATAGGAGATATCTTTGCCGATGAAATGGTAAATTTCGCCTTTCTTCCAATAGGCTTCCCAGGTGGTTTTATGTTTATCTGTATAATTTTTGGTGGAGGAGATATAGCCAATGGGAGCATCCATCCAGACATAGAAATATTTTGTTTCACCGGTTTCTTTTTTGCTGCCTGGGATTTCAAATCCAAAGTACGGTGCGTCTCTGCTGATACACCAATCTTCGAGTCCTTTATTCATCCATTCTTGGAGCCAATTACGCACTTCCGGCTGGAAATTGGCTTGCGAGAGCCATTGCTTTAATTGAACCGAAAATTTACTGAGGGTAAAAAAGTAATGCTCACTTTCTTTTTGTATTGGAGTTTTACCGCAGATACTGCAATGAGGGTTGATGAGATTGATTGCTTTGAGGACGCTGCTGCAATTTTCACAGACGTCGCCATATTGGTCGGCAGTGGTGCAGTTGGGACAGGTTCCTTTGACGTAGCGATCAGGCAGGGAGCGCTCGCAATGTGTACAATAAATAACATGAATTTTTTTACGAAAGATATAGCCCTTCTTTTTTAAGGTGGTGTAGAATACTTCACACAACTCTTTATTTTCCGGGGAATGGGTTTTGTAATAGTTGCTAAATTCTATAAGAAATGATTTGAAGTCCTGCTGATGTTCGATCCAGAATTTTTCAGCAAATTTTTCAGGGGGTATTCCGGCTTTCTGAGCATTGACTTCAACTGGAGTTCCGTGCATGTCGGAGGCACAGATATAAAGAACGTCTTTATTCTGCAGTTTGAGGAAGCGGGCATAGATATCTGCCTGGATGTATTCTAATAAGTGGCCGATGTGGATGGAACCGTTGGCGTAAGGAAGAGCGGCGGTGATGAGGATTTTTGAGGAAGAAGATTTATTTTTAGGAACAATACTTTTTTTAGCTTTGAGAAACGATGGCGGCATGAGGTGAGAAAACAGAGAGAATTATATAAAGATTGCTGAAGTATTATGCACCGTGCACTTTCTTATAACATTTCTTGTATCTTGGAGAAAAGTGAAGCGTATTCTGATGGACGGATATAATAACCTGCATCCATCAACGCGTTGATTGATTGAATCAACTCTTTATTGGTAATTATTTTTTTATGAGCAGCTAAAAATAATACCGTTGTGGTTCTCATTGTTTCTACTTCATGACTTTTGGCAACTTTTATAGCATAGGCATCATCAAGCAAGAGAGTATCCTTAGTCTCCTTGGCTAAAGAAATGGCTGCACTTTCCCCTAAACCCAGAGACAATTCTAGAATTTTTCGATGATTTCGAACTTTAAGCCATTGCTGTGCCAAGGCTTCCTCGATAGTAGCATACCCAGGCTTGCCTTCAACCAACACTTCTTGCTGTACTGCCGATGGAATGATTATTTCTGTAAAGATTTTCTTGAGCAAGCTAAGCTTTCCAATTTTACTTAAGAATATGATAGGGGCAGCGTCAGAAATCATTTCCTTTCACCGTCTCTTGCTCAGAACTCCCACATCTTTTTCCAGGTCTTCTTTAGAATAACTAGTCCAATTAACCTGCTGCGCTTTGACCAGATCGAGCATTTCCCATAATGAGACCCCGCACTGCTGGGCCGCTTTACCTAGGGAAATTTTGCCGGCTCGTAACTTTTCCAGAGCATGCTCTACCTTCCACTCTTGCAATGAACGCACCAAGAGTCTGCGAACGACCTCGCTGCGATCAGCCTGCCAACTCTTTTCCACTTCTTCCAGATCTCCCACCATGGAATCCTCAACTCGCAGGGATATAGTTGCCATTGTGTTCATTGTAATACATTGCATATATTTAAATGTTTCGGGCTAAATTTAGTAAGTTAGAATTCTGATAGCTAAAATCCGCTTTAGCTTGGTATTATTCCATATTCTTTTCCGTATCGCTGATTAAACCGCTCAATGAGCTCATAGGTGCTGCGGCGAAAGCCGATGATGTGGCCTTTGCCATCGTTGACTTGGGGAATATCGCTGTGATTGAGGGGGGTAACAAAAGATGGAATTTTTGAGGCCCCATTTTTAGCTTTAGCTGGGTCGTGGTGATTAATCCAAAAGCCTTCTAAGAGATGCTCACCAGAATATGATGTATCAGCCACTTTCTGTAAATAATGATAATTCTGCTGAGCTATAGTATCATCTAATTCAAACCCATCATTACTCATGGTTTTAATATTCACGCTATTTCCCTTACTGCCATCATCAACCCTGCCCTCTTTGTAGGCAAAATCTCTTCCTTCCTCTAATTGAAATAAACCGGCGATGTGCCTAATATATTGCCATACCGAACGCTGAGCTAATTTGTGTGAGGTATTAAACACAATTTCATTAAGCTTATGCTGCTTTGCGGTTTGTAAAATAGCTTTGGTGTAGAGAGGAAGCCACCGAGCTTCTTGATTTGGCTCTTCNNATACCAATATTCTGATCCTGCCTGTGGGCATACCCATACCGCTGATATTTCCCGCCATTGCCAGTGCATTCAGCGGCATTGTTAAAAAAATCATGAGAGAAGTTCTCATTAAACTCGCACCGTAGTTCATCAAACTTCCACGAGGTGGAAAGGCCATTCTTCAGACGGTTGATCGCGTTGATGAATTCATCACCAAGCTTGAATTTTACTCCGGACTCCATTTTCAGGTAATAGCTTGGATCCAAGATTCGAGAAAAAAGAATATCTGGCTGATTAACAAACAAGGCATCAGTATTGAGTTGTTTCTGCTTCGCAGTTTCTAAATAGCATTGTAGTGCTTCGTCCTTTCCAAAAAAACGATTAAAATTAAAATGAGCAAGGGTTTCAGCAACTTCTAGAGGAAGAAAACTATCTTGTTTCTTTTTCCATACTTTCATAATGGAACGAACTGCTGCTTTGCGAAAGGGTGCTTCTTCTTTGAAAGTTTGACTTTGCGCTACCTGATACATCTCTTTAAACAAATAAGCAATGGCATCGAATTCACGAAAAATTCTCTCTTTGATTCCGGGTTTTTTTCCACTAGGACGCGCGGTGGTGACAGCGTATTGCGCAAGGGTTCCGAGAACATACAGAGAACTGCGCGATGCAAGGACAGCGGTGGCGAAGGAGTCATATACAAGTATAGGGTTTAGTCCTTCTGGAACAGAAAGTTGGAAAAATCTGTTATCAAAATCCACTTTTTTTAGTGCAGTATAATACGTTTCTAAGCGTTGCTTATCACAATCAAAAAAGGAACACATCCACGAATTCATAACTTCACACTCTAAACTTATACACTCTCTTCGTTGCGTTCTTTGCCAGCGTTTCCACTCGAAAAGGGAATCTCTTTTTTTAAGAATGTCTCTAAAAATAAGAGGTATTTCTCTCTCAAAAATTACCTCTAATAAATCCATTTCTCTCTCAAAATGTACTCCCTCATTAGATATTAATAATTCTGTTGGTATTTTTTCAAGGACACCCCTCACAAAAGAAGTATATTCTTTTGTTCCTTTCTCTGGAAGCTCTGTCAGAACATAAAAAGGATCATCAGGCGACCATAATTTTTTATCATAGGGCAACGTTATCCTGTAAATATTTACTGCCCGATCTAATTTCGTTTTTTTTGAAGGATCTTTATATGTTTCATAGAGAAGCGAAAGAAATTCTTTGAATTCGTCAGATTCATCGAATTTCATAGTATAATAATTAAATCTCGATAGCTTTTTTATTACTTGATGAAGTTGAGTATCCACAAACAGAGCAGAATGCTCACGATATAAATTCTGGACATTTTGAGGTACTTGCTCATCAGGATATTTTTCCTCAATAATCGTTCCAATGATGTTCAGAAAAATAGGATCATATTTTTTATGCTCTTCAACTATTTGAACTGCTCGAACTGCTTCATATTCTTTTGAACTTAAATCTCCTTCTAAGCTCTTTTTATTATATTCATAGGAACAGTCGCAACCCAATGATCCAGCTTCAGAAGGAACATTTGAGAGGCAGTATTCGGAATGATCAAAGAGGCGTAAATCTTCCTTAATTCTATCAATTTCTGCTAATAGCTGTTCTAAATCTCTGGCTGGATTTGTTCTCATTCTGACCTCACTTGAGATTCGACTGGAGAATCTGCTGCCAAAATATCGGTTGATGTTGTATCCATGGTTAGACCTTCATCGCATTTATATCAATCTCAAATCCCCATACCAAACCCTGGCATCCACTCCAGGTTGGAATATCTTCTCCTCGCATCTTCCAGTATTTGTACCAAGTATGGGTATACTGCCAGCCATAATATAAAGGAGCACCTTGAACATTTTTTTTACTGATAGCTTCTAGTATTGAAGAAGGCATTGGTTTTTTCCTGAGCATCTGACTAAATCTTTCATCATGCTCTACAATTGTACCATAACTTTCATCTAAAACAAACACTGGAAAATTTGGACCTTTTTGCATACTGTATGCTATTCCATTTCTTTGTGCAACATAGCGAAGGAATTCATGGGGTTCTTGTTGTTGTTGTCCATGACTGGCATTAAAAAAAAGACGATACGCTTTGCTTTTTTCTTGGCTCTTAGCTGAAATGTAGGCAATAAGTGCATCGTACGCAGTCCTAGGTATAAAATCTTTATCAGGTCCAACTCTCCCAGTAACACGGTCAATTTTTGGCATGCCCAGAAATCCCTCAACGACAATATACGGACTTCCTTTGTCATTCTCGGTATCAATAAGAATCATTCCTGCCATTGTTTTAACGTACACATCGCCTTGGTAGCTATTCACACAGAGCATTTCTATTGAAGGATCAAGACAATGTAATAATGAGGCGGTGCCTTGTCTATTCCCATTAAAGATACAATACTGATCCATGGCATTGATGACATTATCAATTGGACAATGATTGAATTCGACCTTGATTCTATTAAAATTGAGTGGCTCGTGCAATTGCGCGACAACCGCGGCAATATCATCTTGGATATTCTCTGGACTTGTCCTAGTTAATTCTCGTAATTCCTGTCCTAATTGCCGGGCAATGCCCAAGATATCGCCAGAAGAAGCCAAAATTTCTGCAAGTGGCCCTTCTTTGGGGATATGCATCTCTCCAAAAAATCTTTTTGCGTGCTCTGTTCCTGCGTATGGACGTAATGGACTAAGCAGAGGAAAATAGTTTGGTGATTTAAAATCATCTGAAATATCGAGATCTGAGATACGAAGATTTTCAAGTACTCCTAGACTAACACCATATATTTTTAGGGGATCGCCCTCTTGTATTTTTTTAGTATATATCGCTCTTACCAAATTTAGGATATGTTTTGCTCCTCCACGCTTCTCTTTTGTATTAGGAGCTCTGTAATTGGTGGGAATAAAATCAGATTCCCATTCCGGCGCATGATATGTTTCTAATAACTTTTCTAAAGAAGCACCCAGAGATGTTTTGTTCGGTGGCTCAAAAATCCATTTGTCTGTTTCCCCACGAAGCAAACAGAAAAGATTGTCTTCTTTAACCCCATATCTCTTTTTAAACGTACCAATTGCTGTAAAATAGGATTCTCTTTCCTTCTCTGGCATCTTCGATATCAAAGTGGTGTAATCATTAATAATGTGGGCAAGTGGCCGTGCAGAAATTTTCTGCCGAGAGAAAAATTCTATAGGATCAGTTTCTGAATATTTCACAAAATATAAAGCAAGAGGAAAAAACTTACTCGCCGCCCAGGCATTGTCTTTTGCTAGAAACTTTATTATCCTGGAAACTCTTGAAATGTTTTTTTCTATATTGTGATTATCGTTCAATCGCAATGAATCAACTGCATTTTCAAAGAATTCTCCGGCATAGATTTCTGATCGCTCCTCCAGTGCGCCCATCGTATCCAGGAGCTCATCCAGGACATATTCACCATAGGTGTGTGCAATACAGCCAGCGTTAAAAAAGAAATCATAGTATTGATGATTTACCAGTGCCATCTTATTCAAATTTCTAGCAAAGGCATAATAGACCTTATTGTACAGTTCACCCTGACTGGGATCATAGATATCTACCGGGTCATCTTTTGCGGCAATTTGTTTATCGCACCGAAAATTCCCAAACACCCTCTGACTTTCACTAAACAAAGAGAGACGATGTATTTTATCAATGGGAACGGTAAGAAGATTCTCTATACCTCTTGCTTTTTTATGCTCATCGCTTTCTTCTCTGATATGTTGATGAAATCGTGCTATTCTTCCCAAATCAACAGATGCCAGAGGTCTGAACTCACGCCAGGAAGAATCATCCTCTGGAGTATTAGTCTGAATTATCTGTGGCAGATGGTCTAAAATAAATTGTAGTGATTCATCATCAACAGGAGTACATGCTTTCACCAGATGAGCAACATCAGAAACGGGTTGAACCTGCGCATCATAACCTACCAATTCACCCTTTGCTATTCTTGGTTCAATATCAACATAATAATCAACATTTTCACAGTACTTTACAAAAGTGCTGCTTCCTTCTAATCCCCAAAGAGTCAGCAAGTCACTAACCCCAGGTAAGGTTGTTCTGTGAATGGTTTTCAGAAGTTCAGTTGCTGCTTGTTTAGCATCCTGGCTAAAATTATAATTCATAGTACCCTCGGTGTGAATTTATACTGCTTCAATACGGTAGATGTCTCATAGGCGATGATGGAGTCATGGAACTGCTGCTGCAAACCCTGCACGACGTTGTTGAACTCGGTGGTGTTCTTGGCGAAAATGCTGACTTGGTAATTCCATCTCCCTAAACGCTTGCCCATCCAGACAATTTTTGGCTCTTGACGTAGATAATGCTTAAAACTCTGTTCATCGATGTTTTTCGTCCGCAAATGTAATTCATACCATTGATACCCTAAATAGGAAAAAGAGGCGTAGGGAATAAAATGCTTGATGATCCCCGACTCGACTAAATTTGCTAATCGTTTTTGCACTGACGTCGTAGCGAGCTGAACTTCCCGTGCTAACTGGACGAGCGGCATACGGCTGTTGAGTTTCAGATGCTGTAAAATTTCTTTATCTTTAGCATCAATCTTGATATTTTCTTTTTTTTGTGCGGAAAAGAGATGTTGAAAGGACGATCCTTTATGTTCAGTTATAATCGGTTTTTCTTTGAGATCTTCTACTAGAAAATCAAGGCCCATGAAATACTCTTCCAAAATGGTGGAGATAGCATAATCTTTTATGCTGGCATGATGGGCATTGATAAAGACATCAAAAAATTCCATGAATTCTCTCACCGTGCTGGTGGTCATACCAAACTGTAGATTCAAGGGGGAATCCAAATGTTTGAGATGGCTCACCCGCTGGTTTGTGGCTAAATATTCTACTAATTCTGGTGAGTTATGAGATGGGTGAAGCAGCAGATTGACACTATGAATAATATATCCTAATTTTTCGGTATCCACAATGGTCATAAACCCATGCAGAAATTCTTTTTTCTGTAGTCCTTTAATTCGATAATGAACCACTTCTTTGGAAAGGTTCAGAGCTTTAGCGATGCTGCTTTCGGAGAAACGGGCATTTAAGCTAAGTAAGTATAAAATCTTACGATCAATGAGATCTAATTCAATGTGTACGTTGTGTTCGTGTAATTGCCCCATGAATTCCATGAAGGATCACCAATATTTAGTATAGAACACCCCACTATTTTCACAAATAGTGTCTTTCTTTATTAAATTTGTGGTAATAGTAGAAAAATCAAGGGGCTGTTTTAATTATTTCGTAAACCAGCTGCTAGCGATGAGCAAAATATTACGCCTGAGCTTACATACGGAGCTGGATCAACAGCAGCAGCAACAGGCAGCGGAAATCTATCTGGCGGAACAAAACTGGAGCCCTATCGTCAACGCGGACTTTGCCCGACGCAGCCTCTATCCGCATGACCTGGAGGAAGCGGTAGCGGTCATCGTTGACGATGCACGTAACCGCGATAGTATATTTCCTTACGGACAACTCATCCTTTTGGGCAAAGAGGAAGAGCAATGGAAGGTTCTGGGCTCCATCCACACGGTTGTTTCGAGCAAAGATCAAATTCATGATGCGCTGAGCGGCGTTGATTGCTGGAACAAATTCAACAACTACGGCCGGCTTTCCCCGAAAGCATATAACCCTCATGGAGAGCGCTGGGTGTGTTTCGCCATTCAAACTGATCCTACTTTAAACAAGGAAAAATGGGGCATCAAACCGGCAGATACTATTATCAGAGGCATAAAACTGCTTGCCTTTGATGATGACCGGGATTTTGGAGACCTCTCTGCGCTGGATATATCCAAAGAAATTATTGTTAAAGCTGGATCATACCACATCAATGCCATCAATCCCCTCACGCGACTGAGCGGTTTCTTCCGCTTCTGCCGGAAATACCGTAGTACAACTGCCGAAGACTATGCACGAGGCATCGAAAAAATTGTAGCACGTGACTTCATCCCCCAGAACGCTTACGAGGAAGATCTTGTTTCCATCACTAAAACCTGCTCCCTGCGCTATCATCTCAGTCGCGGAGCCAGGATTGAGAAACTCATACCTCAGTTTCGTGTCCATGATACGGCATCCAAAGGATATGGTGCGTCCGTCTTATATTCACCATGATAGAAAACGTTGTACGTAAGGGCAGAGAACTAGGTCTGTTAGCATTACTCACCGTAGGATGTACTTCGCCAGTTATACCCTACTCTCAACGACAAGACCATAATCTGGTCAGATTATTGCAAGAAATTGATGCAGATACTCCCTTTCTTACCCAAGAGGCTATTTCTTCCACTGCCATTTCTAATCTTTGGAGGATAGGAGATGATGAACTGCCGGACTATAAACCCATCCAATTTACCTTGCCCAATGGGACAATAGAGGATACCTTATATCGTCAGGGGGATAGCACTGCGCCCTTGTTGATCTTCACTGGCGGCTTTTTTTCTGATGTGCATGCCTACGCACTGTATCATTTTACTTCCATAATGCGAGAAGAGGTGGTACAGAACTATAATGTTCTGCTTCTTAACCATCCCTCAAGTGCTCCATTTTATTGTGCCAATGGAGAGGTCAGTTGGGGTGGCATTGAAGAGGGGTATATGATTATAGAAATTGCCAAGCAAATGAAAGAACGATTTCCTGCTTCAAGTGTTCATGCCATCGGTATTAGTATGGGAGGAAATGGGGTATTGCACGCGGCGTATCGCGGAAGGGGGGTACTTGATTCCGCCATGGTCTTTTCAGCAGTAACTGATTTGCTGGAAGTGCCTGGAAATACCTTGCGAGGTTTACGAGATAAGAGTGAGTTTGGACCATCTTTCTTTAGTATTACGGGATGGCTCAATGAAGTGGGTATGGGGAAGCTTTACAATGGTTTTGAGAAAGTCAGAAAAGAATATCCGCAGTGCAAAGGCAAGCCCTTTACCAAAGAACAAATTGAAAATACTTATCTCACCACCGCACGCTATGCACCTGCTGAACGTCTGCAAGACTATCTTGCTCCCTACATTCTTGATAAAGTACTTCCAGACAAAATGCCTAATTCTGTGGAAGACTATTTGGCCATGAGCGATGCTACTAGAATTGCTTCTTCCATTCACATTCCTTTAACGGTGGTGCATGCCCATGATGATGCAGTCGTACCAGAAAATCATTTTTATCGTTTCATGCTCGCCGCACGCGGAAATCCTCAGATTAACGGTATCATTACCCCCGATGGCGGGCACTGGGGATTTTCCGCCGCCTATGGCGAGGAATGGGTAGCCACACTGATTCAAAAGCATGTTGATTTTTGGTCCCAGCAGGGGCAAAATGTCCGGAGGAAGTGAACTATGGATAATGACGATGATAGGAAGAATCTGGAAGCAACGATTACCTCCCTTATTCTGGAGGGAAAGTACATCCCCACACAAAAATTCATCGGATGGTGGCACCAACGGCAAATGCGGAAGGGAAAGAAGCATTATATGGGGATATGCTATGAAGAGGTAACTTCTTCCTGGCGGAACTTTCTTCAACCGGATGATTTATGGCAATATAATCATACTGAATATTGTGTGGGAGAATTAGAATACAGCATCGCCAAGGCAGGGAACTCTCAGCAACCATGGAAATTGTCCATTTTTGGAAGAGAACGGGTAGAAGATCTCGTTTCTTTTGCAAATAAGTTAGGTGAAGAGTGTAAGGTCTCCATCGATGTTGCGGTAGCACGAAAGTACCCTAAAACATGGACATGGAAAGAATATCGTAAGGATAAAGAAGAGTACGTAGAATTAGATGGCTGAATTAAATATGTTCAAACCAAGGGAAGCAGAAAAGCGGGATTTTATGCCCCGGTAAAGTCACCAACCATGGAGAATAACGATGAAAGAAAAAATATCACTGGAAGATGTATTAGGATGCAGTCCTGAGCAGACTTATTTAGGCAGTACTTATGCAGAAGATATTTATTCTTTTTCGCAAACGGTTTTTTCGTTGGAAACGGTTCCCCACCTGAAAACAGAAGTAGGCTTCGTTTATTCCGCGGTAGAGCAAAGCACGCATGGATTCCATTTTTCTGCGGTCAATGTCCATACGCTGGTCCCTCTCTTTAGTGCCATGCTCGCCAAACATGTTCTTGCTGCGGAGCAGAAAGAAGTTACGCAATGTTCCCTTACGTTCTTTGAACAAAAATATAGCAAGCTTATTCTCACCCATCCCGTGCATGGCCAAGTACAACTCATGAATCGAACCGATCAAGATTATATTTTGGAATATGCATTTGGACTTCCTCCGGAAACTGCCATGTTCTCGGGAAGAATTCAACTGCATCTTGATGCCAGCCCCGCTCTCTATCCACTTTCGGTACCTTTGGCAATACCGCTGCCAGCAGAACCATCACACTATTCCCTGCATGATGCTCAGTATAACGAAGCAAGAAAGTCAGTCAGTGCTTCTCTCCGTTCTTCATCGCTGGAACCGGAAAAAATTCACGCTGCTGCCAGCCAGCTGTTACGTGTCTTGATGTGCCAATTATTGCAGGTACACCGAGGAGATATCATTGAGGCGATGGCGTATAAAGTATCGACACAGTATCATCGAAATCTTGCCGGCTTTAATGGAGAGACTAGGCTGACGCTCGATGTTGATAAAAATATGTTCCAGCGAGAGAGCGGCGGTCGTCTATATGCTTTCGGCACTTGCCATTATACTTTTGGAGAAGACAATCCCTACGTTACGAGCACCATGCAGGTGGCCTGCCCGTTAGATCGCATGCCTCCAGAAAAGAAAGAGCTTATGGCCAGGCAATTTCAGATACTAAAAAGTTAAATCTCATCATCAACAGCATCGTTCTTCGATCTTTTTAACTTCTTCAATTTCTTGGTCAAGGGCATCTTTTCCCCGCAATGCTGGCATTCTACAACATAGGAAAGTACTCCTTTAAACACTTTCCGTTTGTATGGGACAGTGGATTCTCCTTGTTTATGGCACTTGGGACAGGTATATTGCGCTTCCAAATTAAGGCTTTCTTCATGTTCTTGTAATTGTTCTGTAAACCCACAACTAGGACATACATACTCTTTCGCTCTGGTCTTGACTTTTCCTTTCTCCACGGGCTTGCCCATTCTGGCTTTATGACACTCGGGGCATTCTTTCCGATAGACCCAGGCAAGGATGTATTCCCGATTGGTAAAATACAAACATTCATCCATGGATTGAGGCATATGCAAGACCATACCTGGCAGAAAGAATGCACTCTATTATAAATATTTCCTTGCCGAGGCACAGTTCGAAAAGTGAGTGNNACTCACAAAATAAACTGTGCCCTTGCCGAGGGCTAAGGTGTTATCCCGAAACTATTCACTCTTCCAGTCTCTTCAGCTCAATGGAAACCGCTTTTTGATTGATGCGGATGTAGCGAGGGCACTGGGTATAAGGATAATGATTTGATGCACAGTAGTCGATTATTTCTTTTCGTTCATCCTCGTCACGGTATTGTATCACCACGACAAACCCAGTGTCTTTAGAATGAAGGATGCGATAGCCATGCAAGTCGGCAAGAACTTTTACCCGCAGGTGCTGCAGGAAGCTAATCCGATGGGGTAATTCGTATAATTTCTGGAGTATCACTTTCAGCTGCGGTTCATCTGCAAGGGAAGTGTAGTGCATCTTTTCCAACTGTGGTGGTTTAGAATAGGAGACAAAACCACCCCCATGGGCTTCGACTAATTTCCATTTGCCAAAACTACCAACCATTATGTC
Organism: Candidatus Woesearchaeota archaeon; assembly: GCA_013331635.1. GTDB lineage: Archaea > Nanobdellota > Nanobdellia > Woesearchaeales > GW2011-AR9 > GW2011-AR9 > GW2011-AR9 sp10194u. The sequence goes on from DUFZ01000044.1 coordinate 37,967, forward strand.
TGCATACCGGCCATCACAGAGAGGTGTTCCGATTGAGCCGGAAACGTCGAGAATTACCAGGCAATGATTTTTTGTGCACAGCTCATAGATCTCTTTCATCGGCTGCGGGGCAAAATATCCCCCAGGATTTTGGTAGAGCAAAGCGCCGCAGGGCTGGCTCTGGAGCTTGAGCTGGAGATCAGGAAGGTTCAGCTTGGATTCAGTACAGGAGACTTCCAGGGGATGCAATTTCCATTTCTGGGGCGCTTCTTTATAGCTCAGCCAGCCGCCTTCTTCAGGGATGAGCACTATTTTACCTGGAGTGATGCTGGAGAGAGCAGCATTGATAGCAGCATCGCCACTGGGCGTAATTTCAATGAAAGGATGTCCAGTGAAAGTACGAAGAACAGACTTGATTTGATCTGTAATCATAGGATAGCGTAGAAAGGATTTACTTTTTATGTCTTTTGATTATTTCCCGGGCCAGGCGGTGTTCGCCGATGCCGTAGCGCAGATTCCAGACTAAGTGATGCATCACAGCCTGCCGGGTAACAAAGCCAACTATTTTGCCTTTTTCCATCACCGGAAGAAAAGTAAGCCCTTGCTCACCAAGCAATTGGAAAGCGGTATAGGCAGTGTCTCTGAGACTTACTGATTTAATTTGAGAGAGCGGAGTGGCCAACTGCGAAAGGCGAGTGAGCTGCTGCATTTTTTCAGGAAGGGGCTGGATGCTATTTACGTCAATAATACCTTGATACTTTTTATCTGAGACCAGGAAGACATCCTCCTGGCTTTTAAGATGGGTTTTGAGAAAAGCAGCAAAGGTTTGTGAAGCGGGTACCGTGGGAATTTTTCGTTTCATTATCAAGGGGATGGAAACTTTGCGAAGTATTTCTTTGATAACCACCTGCTGATAACTTGCTCCGGCGAGGAAGTAGAGAAAGGCGCCTAAAATAATAAACCACAATCCATTCCCGGAACTGGCGAACAAGCTTAAGACGCCGAGCAGAATCAGCAGGGCAGCGACAAATTTTCCCACTCCGGCGGCAATCTTGGTGGCTTTTTGTATGTCTTTCAGATAGGCATAGAGGATGGCGCGAAACGCTCTTCCCCCATCCAGAGGATAGCCAGGAACCAGATTAAAAAGAGCGAGGATGAAATTAAGCTGGTAGAGATAGAAGCTGATAGCAGTTATCAGAAAGTTGACATCTAGCTTATGGACCAGGAGGAATATGCCGGCTAAGAGCAAGGAGAACAAAGGGCCAGCAATAGCCATCTGAAATTCAGCACTGGGTTTCATATCTTCGGTAGTAATGCCAGCCACTCCGCCAAAAAAGAAGAGGGTAATACTCTCTACCTTGATGTGTTTTGCCCGGGCTACCAGGGAATGGCTCAATTCATGGAGCAAGACGGAGATAAAAAGCAGGAGAGCGGAGAGTATGCCCATAACCCAATACAGAGCCTTGGAATAGCCAGGGAAGTATTGGGGGAAAAAAGCAGAAGATAAACTCCAGGAGATTAACACGAACACGAACCACCAGCTAAAGTGCAGCTGGATGTCAATGCCAAAAAGACGGAACAGTTTGGTGGAGCCTTTCATGCTATGGTTAGGGTTTACGTAGTTTAAAAGGTTTGTTGTTCATTAAAAAGTAAGAATCACTGCTTTTCAGAAGAGTGATCAGATAAAGATGAGAAAAAAAGAACGATGTGAAGATTATTTTCTTGCTTGATACCTTGCCAGTATTCGTGATAAACCAGCAGCTCTGATATCATCTAAAGCAGCCACGGCGCCTTTCTCATCTTTGAGCAGAGTATCATAGCATCCAACAAGATTTATTTTCGATGGAACTTCATTTTTCACGGCGTCGCCTACGGCGATGACCTCCCGACGTACCCCACGCACGCGNNGAGCCAAGACGCCCGCCCAAGTGCACTCTCTTGAGCGTGTTCTTGCACATAGTCTGGACTGAGAACGTAGATTTTGGTTTGAGCGATGTTCGCTTCTTTGAGCATCTTCATGTTTGCTCTAAAATCATCACCTTGGCCATAGACGCGCTCAGCAAATTTGCGCTCTTCATCATTCAATTTTTTGTATTTACTCGTGTCAATGGCAAGATAACGCCATTCTTTGTCATTGCCAGACAAACGCAGTTCGCTCAGGTTAATGAGCACGGTATCAGGAGCTTCCAAGACACGTTGGACTTCTTCTGTGGTAGGGCGATAATTCTTATCATTGAGCAATTGATGGCAATAGGTATAAATGGTAGCCTCCTGCAATAAGGGATTAGCTGATCCTCTGGTCATGGCCAGCTGGGGATTTTTCCCGTTCATGACATACACTTGTCCATCAGCAGTATAAAACCATTGAGTGCGTAAGTCGTCGCCTTCTGGAGTGATAGGATTCGTGCGCCGCTCTTTCATCAATTCACCAACGTGCAGCATAGTGCCGGGCTGCAATTGCCTAGAGCCGTCGCGTAAAGTTCCGGTAATTGATTCAAGTGTCATGTGTAAACCTCCTAATATCCAGCTAAAAATAGCTGGTTGTTTATAAATTTTTAGTTCAATTGCTATTTTAGAGTAAATAATAGGGATTAGTTGAATAAGAAAATCGAATGATTTTTAAACTAGATACTACTTTATAATAGTCTTATGATGTGGTCTCTGAAAAGTAAGATTATTTTTGTTACTGTGGTGGCAATATTAGGAGCACTTTTTTTGTTCCCGCTTTCCAGAGCGCAGCTGCCGCTGAGCTTTTTTACCTCACCAGAAATTAACTCTCCGGGAGACTGGGTGAAGGATGAGCAAATTAAAGTGTATACAGATAAAGTGGTGCTCGATGTTCGCAACGCAACCTGGGTGGGATTTACGAATACCAATTCCATGGATCCTTTTCTCGACCAGGGAGCCAATGCGCTGGAAATTGTGCCCGAGGATCCTTATTCCATCAAGGCCGGAGATATTATTTCTTACCAAAGCCGCTATGGAGTTATTATTCATCGGGTGATTGAACAAGGTGAAGATGAGGAAGGAGTGTACTATATGGTGAAAGGGGATAATAATACTTCCAAAGATCCATTGAAAGTACGATTTGAGGATGTGAAAGGGGTGTTGGTAGCGGTGATATACTGAAATTCTTTAATTTTCAAACTGAATTTCATATATAGTTCGCCTATTGATTCATTTAATTGTTTGATTTCTATGGAAACTCACTATATATTGAAGAGAAAGTTTTATAATTTTAAGTGGTTTGATTTTGAGTATGACTTTACTTCAGGAATGGATTTCTCCCCAGTATCTGCAGTTGAAGAAAATAGAAAAATTCAGATCTGCATTTTTAGGCCATACACCATTTCCATATCTTGAACTCAAAGGATTCTTTCGGAAACAAAAAATAATGAAGGTGCTACCAGCTTTACGCAAGGAAATGTTTATCAGAAAAGAAGCGGATTTATTTCAGTTCAGCCAAACCCAGGATTTAGTTAGTACAAAAAGCAAAATTCTGCAGAAGTTCAGATCTTTTTTGAGTTCTCCTGAATTGGTGACTTACCTTTCCAATCTGACCAACACCAACCTTAAGGCGAAGGAGATTGATATGTCAGGAACATTGTACCAAGATACCGATTTCTTATTGTGTCACGATGATCGTCTGGAGGGAAGGAAGATTGCTTATTTTGTATATCTCTCAACTCTTGATCGCAAGGATGGGGGGCGTTTGCTGCTGTATGACCAGCTGGAGAAAGTAGCCGCCTCGATTATTCCTACTTTCAATACCTTCGCTTTTTTTGCGGTGTCAGCAAAATCACTTCATGTGGTGGAAGAGATGGTGAGGCCAAAACAACGACTGGCTATCAGCGGGTGGTTTCATGATCAATAAGATGTATCTTGATCCAAAAACTCTAGAAAAAATACGGCCAGAGTTTAAGCCTGAGAAAGAATTTCCCAGTGTGGTTCTGTTTCAATTCTTAGAAACAACAGAATATGCCAAGATACGAAAGGAAATACTGGGTCTTGATTATGCTCAGCAGTGGGTATTACTCTCCCATTCCTATAGTTGCGCAGAACTTTCTCCTGGCTTAAAGATTTTTTTCAAGGGGAATGAATTTTTGAATTTTCTATCGCAAATTGTACATCGCCACGTTAAAAGCATGGAATTACAGGCCTATGCTTTTGGCAGAAAAGATTATACTATCCTCACTGACCAAATCGTAGAGGAGCCGGGCATCGATATTATATTTGATGTGACCGGAGAATGGGATGAGCGAGCCAAAGGATTAATTATCTATAAAGATTCTAAGGAAAATTTTATTTCCCTTCCTATTCAGGGGAATATGCTGGCGATCGTTGAACGAAAAAAAGGGGTTTCGCGATACGTTCAGTACGTCAATCATTATGCTCAAACAAAGAAAAGGCAGGTGGTGATGGGGAGAATGAGAAGTTCTCCACAGAAAAGCTTATAAGGTACTCTTTTTCTTGTAAGGGTATGGCACGAAAAGTTCATACCCGGACCAAACGGCGAAATTTAATCCGAACTCACAGCAATGGGCGAAAAGCGCTCCGAGAGCGGAAAAAAAAGTAACCAGTAAATATATAAAGAACGCTTTCTTTTACGGTTACGGTGTGTGATAGATGGTTGACTTTACGGTATTTCAGAATTTCTTTGTTGCTCTGGCTTTAGGCGCACTGATTGGCCTGGAACGAGAGTACGCCCGATACCAGAAAAGAACGCATGACTATGCCGGCATTCGAACTTTTCCTCTGATTGCACTGTTTGGAGCATTATCAGCTTATTTAGGTAATCTTTATTCTGTGTATGTGCTGATTGCGGGAATTGTTCTAATGGGGCTGCTGATCGTGGTAGCATATATGGCGGTAAATAAAAAAACATCAGCGTATCCCGGCGCTACTTCGGAAGTGGCGGGGTTCCTGACTTTTTTCCTGGGAGTGTTAGCATATCAAGGCGAGACGCTTGTGGCAACGGTATTAGCAGTTGCTATCACCCTTATTCTCTATGCCCGTTCGATGCTGCATCGATTCGCAGAAAAAATGGAGAAGAAGGAAATGGCTGATACCTTAAAATTTGTGGTCATTGCCTTTGTGATTCTGCCTTTCCTTCCGGATAAGGGATATGGGCCTTTAGAAATTTTTAATCCCCATTTCATTTGGCTGATGGTGGTATTTATCTCGGCAATTAGTTTTGCCGGGTACATTTCCATGAAATGGTTTGGTGAGCGGGGGGTGACGCTGGCGGGGCTCTTAGGCGGGCTGGCAAGCAGTACCGCAGTTACCAGCAGTTTTGCCTTGCGCAGCACTAAAGAATATGGCATCTACCGTTCGCTGGCGATGGGAGTTATTTTAGCGAATGGAGTGATGTTTATACGGATATTGATAGAGGTGTTTGTCCTTAACACCCAGTTGTTTGGCCAGGTGGTTCTTCCTCTGGGCATACTGGCAGTGGTTACGGTTATCTTTTCATACTGGCTGTGGAGAAAAGCGGCTTCGGTCAAAGGAAAAGTGAAACTCAGCTCTCCGTTTAGCTTAGCGCCGGCGCTGAAATTTGCGCTGTTCTTTACGGCGGTATTGGCCTTAGTAAAAGTAGCGCATTATTATTTATTGTCCGAAGGAATTTATTTAATCAGCTTTTTGTCCGGTTTTGCGGATGTGGATCCTATTACACTGACGTTATCGCAATTGGCCAAGAACGGGCTGGCCTTGGAAACGGCTCAGGACGGGATTATCATTGCAGCCTTGACTAATATTGCAACGAAAGCTGGGGTTGCTTATTGGCTGGGGGGGAAGGAGTTTAGTAAAATTATTGTGAGTTTCTTTGCGGTGCTGATAGTACTGGGGGTGGTGCTGGTGGTAGTGTTGTGAGAAAGAATTTATCTACATTAGTGTAGAAGGGGGGAAGGTAAGATGAAAAGAGAAATATCAATATTCTTAATACTGTTTATTTTGTTGGTTGTGGTTGGTTGTGTTCAGCGTAACTTTGAACAACCAAAAACAGGGGATGAAGTTCTTTCTCAAATTGTTCCAGTTGCAATAAAAGTAGATTCTATTACGAATGAAACTTTAGATGAGCTACGAGCCCAAGGATTGGTAATAAGTGATACCGAGCAAAGTAAAACCTATGGAAATGTAATTTTTGGAACGATTAACCAGAGTAAAGTGGGTGATTTAGGAAAAAATGTTCAGGAAGGGGTTACTGAGAAAGAGTATAAGAAAGAAGTCCTTACAGAAATTGCAAAAGAGTCTGGAGAGCATTGGGTTGAAAGTCCAAGGGAATTTGGATTTATGGTTGATTCCCAGATAGCTGCTGATGAGAGGAAGAAAGAATTAGGGATTAAAGGGCCCCTAGTAGATGAAGCTACACTGGAACAATTTCAAAATGAAGAAATGGTAAGGGTATTTATGAATTTCAACATTCAAGATTGGAAGAATTGGGAAAGCTATACAAATGAAATCATCTCGGATTTAGGGGATGACATTGAAGTCCAAGAAGCAAACTCTAGAGGTATAGATGCTTATGTATCGAGAGATGGTCTAGAAAAATTAATGGAAAAAAGATATCTTCGTCGTATCGGATATATATTATCCAATGACTCCTAAAAATAGTATATTAAGATGTTAAAAACTGAAAAAGAGGGATTGAGAAGTTGGTTGTTAGTTATAGCTTTCCTAATTTTTCTGTACATAGCAAATCCCGTTATGCAGATATTTTAGATAAACCAAACTCTATTATAGTAGCAGTTACTGGGTTCTCATCAACTGAAAAAGCAAATTGTACTCTATTGAGGGAAAAATATGGTTCTCAATATAATCCTACGGATTCTACGAAAGGGTTAGATCAATATATCAAGAACAGAATCGATGAAGGTGCTTTTGGTTTCTTAAAACAGACGCTAGATTTCAAATTAACCTTACTCCATCTTTACGTATCCCCTTGACCAATAAATCTTTCTTATTCTTGTAAAAAGTATCTTTTTCAAAATAATGGATTTCTATGGCTGTACCATATATCTTTTCAATTTTTGAGATAGCTTTGGTAATTCGTTCTTTTGTTTTAAATTCTTTTGGATGTAGGAGTGCTATATCTACATCAGACTTGGGGGTATAAATTAATTTGGCATAGGAACCAAATAAGTGTACTTCTGTCTCTTTAAACAAAGAAAGAAAGGCAACAACATCAAGAATAAGGTAATAAATAGATAGAGGTAATTCTCGTAATTCTTGATACTGTTTGTGACTTATTTCTATTATTTTTCGGGTATACTCATTCTCAAAATTAAGCGAGTAGTATTTCTTCTCTTTTTTCAAAATTCCAGAATTTTGCAGTAACAGTAAGGCTTTATCTAAAGGAACATTGTACAGCAAAGTTCTTTGTTTTATTTCTGTTCGATTAAAGCGAGAACCAGGAGAAAGACCATACAGGGAAAGCACTTTGTAGCAATCTTGGTGGAATAGTGGGCTAATCATGTTTACTCTCCATCAACTGATTTATCTTATGTAAGAATGGTTCCACTATTTCATGGAGGAAAACTGCTGCTCGCTGCTTATATTCTTGTTTCATATAAGCAGACCCAGTGTAATATTGTGACTTCACTCGCTCTTTCTTTGCCTCTGCTAAGTCATTAGCCATGGCGATAAATTCATGATATCCTTTTTCCATCAATTGGAGTATTTCTCGGTCACGAAGAACTTCTTGGAGGACTTTAATGGTGGTACTGTGCACTTCCAGCTCTATTTTCAATCTGAACATTTTGGCGATAAAGAGTTTAGTGCGATCATGCATGGCATAGTACCCGGAAATAATGCTCCAGCGGGGAAAAGTATTGGCAACCGACAAGGAATGCTGGAAGTTATCATTCGAAGAATGTTCAAAGAAATTAAGATAGCGTTCAAACTCTAATTCGTTGATTCTGCTAACTTTTCCTTCTTGCATCAAAATCTCTATTTTTACCATATTTTTGGTATAAATGTTATTTTATTTAAATACTTTACTCTTTTTTTGGTATTAAAAGTACCTAAATGGATGCTATAGATTTCCAGATTATTAAGTCACTAAAATATCTCAATCCTGGGACGTTCAGCCTTGGGTGTTGTAGTTTTGCCTTCAGTTAATTTGAGAAAACTGCTAAAATCCGGAGGGGTGTCGGCAGTTTCTTTGTTCTCATCAAACATGCTCATCATGGAAGTGGTGTCAACACTTTCTGAGCTGCTTTTGGTCTCAAGGCCTTTTTGCTGTAAAATATGGCTGAGAATCTGCAGAACTTTATGAAGGTCCTCATAACTGTCTTCTTTGGTATCGATGGTTACTTTCATGCTATCACCTATATAACAAAGGAAAGGAGAGAAGTTTATAATTTTTTCTGCTGGGGAAGGTCTTGGGGCAACTTTCCTTTTTGAAGATTATAGAACCGAGCAGTTTCCAGTAAGTTGGTATACGATAGAAGGTCTTGATAGGAGGGAGTACGGATAGTTCCTTTTAGGTGTAGTTCTATGATACCCAGCAGATCACCTTCAAGGTTATGAGCAAAATGGTACTCGCCACTTTGAAGTTTGACTTTTCGTTGTTCATAGACTTTCTCTAACTCTGGGCGAACGCGGGCATCAAGAGTGATAATTCTTCCCTGGCGAGGATCGTAGATAAAGGGAACTTTGGTTGCTCCAGAAACTGAGGGAATGGCGGGGCCTAGGTAGGGTCTGGTAACGTACCTTGCAAGAATCGGAAGAAGATCACTCTCTTTGCCGATTTTCCATTTGTTTTCAATAACAATTGCATCCATGGGGCCTGCGTTTAGAGGGTTTGTTTATAAAGATTTTTACTTTGAGATTTACCACCTAAAATTTTATAAAGGAAGTCGAACACTTTTGACTTTACGCCGACGTGGCACAACCTGGTACTGCGCAGGTCTTGAACAAACTTTTTTAGAAAAAGTTTGATCAAAAACCAAGATCAACTAAAGAAAAAGTTTGAAAGAGAACCTGTTCCTGAAAGGGTCTCCCGGTTCAAATCCGGGCGTCGGCGTTTATTTTCTTTTACCCTTTGACTTCACTGGGCTTTAACATGCGCACTGATTTCTTAGAACAGTAGGGACAGACGCCATTAAAGTCAGTTTTTCGGCTGAACACGTATCGGCAGGCATCGCATTTGAAAGGGGCATAGCCGGGAGGCAAACCAGGATAGCTTCTAGAGACGGGAGCGGCACTGGGAAGGGATGCTTCCGGAGTGGGTATTTTTCTCTTAGGAAGAGGCTTATCTTTTAAGACGGTAACTTTTCCGCCGCCAAAGCTGATGCAATTAGAGCAGATTAACTCGTTTTTCTCAGGATGAACCTGTAAATCGCCGGCATAGAATTTTAAGTGGCAGTTATTGCATTCCATTTCTAATTGATCAAAATCTTCATCCATAGTCTCACCTGAATTTTTTTATTGTTTGAACTTGCTTCGCTTTATATGAATTATGGTTGTACTCACTATAGGTTATCGTGATGGGGGCGGGGAAAAAGATGATGATGGCGGTTGCGATGGTAGGGATGAAGCTGGTGAGGAGGCGGCAGACGGTTGTTGAACGGGGATTTCAGAGGTTGCTTCAGCGGGTATTTCTGTGTCCATGCTTTTTCCTTTTTCCCGCTGTTTTTCAAGTACTAAAACCAAAGGAAAAATAATAAGGGTTAAGACTCCTACTTCGATCAATCCGAGAACCTTACTGGTGTCAAAAACCAGCAAAACTAAGGCAAGATATATGCCAATTAAGCCCAGTTCTATTCCTAGCACCACTTTACTGTTCATACTAAGATGGTGCAAGGAACTACTCCTTTATAAATTTGTAGGGTAGTTTGAGGTTGTTGCGAAACTAACTTCGGGATTAGCATCGACTCGCTCTTCTGATGTTACACCGTAATGCGGTTCCCCCTCCGTAGGAGCTATCCCACCCCGCAATCAAGGTGATGATTGATTATATCACTCGTGAATTGATGCTAATCCCTACTTTCGCAACAACCTCGAGTAGTTTATAGTTGGTTCCGGCATAGTAGAAAAAGTCGTCATCGAGGCCAAGAGGTGAGTTTAGCTACGCCAGTCGGACAGGAACAGACCCGATTTTTATCCATTTTTCATCAGAAAATCGGCTAAACTCACGGTGACCTGAGCGAGCAAGAGGCGAGCTCTTGCAAGTACCTGACGACTTTTTCTACAGAGCCGTTGGTTCCAGAAAATTAATAAAAGACCGCTTTTGCAGGGGCATTATGGCACTGGAAAATCAAGTTGAACTGCTGGTGAATGGGAAGAGCATCGTTATTCCACCGGATAAACATCAGGTAGCAATGATAAGCCTGGACTACCCGGTGAATTCTATTGAGGCAAAATTAAACGTAGAGCCGGGAAATGGACCTATACCTAGGTTAGTATTGCGAATTTCAACTGGGGAAATGAATCAACTGGTGCAGGGGGAATATGTGGTATCTCACCAGGTGGACTTGCAAGAGGGGGATAGTTTTTCGGTAGGGTATTCTTCTACTCCGACGGGGAAAAAGCAGCATCATTCACACCTGGGACTGGTTTTGGTCACTGTCATAGAAAAGAGAGAACTCCCAGAACAGCCAATCGCGGAGAAGGGAGTATCCTCTTTAGAGGAGTATCATGCCCTTCTCAGGAATAAACTACCGGGAGAAGAAAGGAATCTTGATGACCAATTGATGAAGGCTACTTCAGCATACTTGGCAAACCAGCATGCCTATTATCAGCGCACCAGGCGGCTTCAGGATCCTTTACTGCACCAGGTGCTGGAGCGTTTGAACCGCAGTTATTATCCCCAGCATCTGGCAAATAAAGATTTAGGAATGCATGGGAAGTATAGGGACTTGATTGTCTGGTGCATGGAACCGCACCGAAAAGAAAAATAGGAACCAGTATAAAAAGGTCAGGAAGATTTTTTATTCCAATGAGTGAGTCTCTTTTCATGTATTTTCTGACGAACTTTCTCTCTGGCCTGTAGCCCCAGCTCTTTGGTCTTATGATATACTTTCTTCGTCCCGCGCTGCAGGGACTGGTGGTAATATTGGTAGCTGGTATATTTTTTGAACTGGGAATAATATTCCCTTCCCGCCCACCAGATGCCCAGGAAGAGCAGGGGCCAGGAGAGCACATAAACAGCAAGAGAGACCCAGCGAAGGAAGGGATCCTGGTAATAGATGAAAAACAAGGCAGTGGTTGCTTTTCCCAGAATCAGGCTGATGATGATGAAAACAACTCCCAGATAAAATCGCGTGGAAAAAGTGAATTTATACATCTGTCAATTAAAAGAATACTACTAGATAAATATTTCTCTTACAACAAATCTTTGACAGAAATATTGCCCTTGCTTAAGGTGTCAGTTTCGTTGCAGTAGGGGCAGACAGCTTTTTTGGATTTAAAGCGATAATTACAGCGCTCGCAGTACAAATCGAGCTTGACGTTATCTTCGCCCAGAATCATACGGCTTTTCTTGAAGCAGTTAAAGCATTCGTAGCTCGGACCGCCTAAGGGAGCATCAAATATCCGGGCTTCCGCTTTTTCCACCTGCTTTTTACAGTGAAAACAGGTTACTTTAGCTTTGAGATAGACCATTTTTGCCATTAAAGCAGAACTTATATAAAAAGATGTGTTACTCCCAAACCTGAGAGAAAAAGGGAAAGGAGAGAAAAAGATATAAATAAAGGAATATTGAGGTACTGTAGGACCAATAAAGAGGGCAGTCTCCAGCCTAATGATTTCCTAGCAATCATCGTTATTGTAGTTGGAAGCATTGGATTCCTCCTCTGGTGATTAGGCTTGTCCTCAATCGGAAATCCTAGTCTGCAATGGCTAGGAAGTATTCTGGTTGGCCTCGTTGCGCTGCTTATTGCGATATTAGAGAGGTGGTTACGATGATTGCTCCCATACAAATTATATTATTTTTACTGGCAGTTGTTAATCTGGTAGCTATTTCAGTGTTCATTTATTTTCGAAAACATAATTGGGCTTTAGGACTCGCTATTGTAGAAATAATTATTGTATACTTGAGCATTAGTTTGACGTAAGATTAGAAAAGAATACATTAGATTTTTCCCACAATATTAATATATCCTTCCGTAATCCTAACCCTATGAAAGAAATTCTGGCTCAGATTAAGCCCAGTCAAAAGGAACAGCAACATTGTGCCAGGAGTACGGTTACTTTTCTGAGTAAGCTTACGAAGGCGCTTCTCGCTAGGAAATTAGGCGCCAAGGCAATTTTGGGTGGTTCTGGAGCTAAGGGAACCTGGCTGGCGGGGAGCCATGATATTGACATTTTTGTAATATTTGATTTTAAAAGGTACGCCCAAAAGTCGGATCAGCTTTCTGATGTGCTGGAACCGGTATTAAAGAAATCTTTTCCCAGCCAGAAAATTACACGATTGCATGGGAGCCGGGATTACTTTCAGCTGGTATTCCAAAAGCTTAATTTTGAAGTGGTTCCGATCCTCAACATCACCAAAGCAGAAGATGCCGTCAATATTACCGATGTGTCGCCTTTGCATTCGGTGTGGGTGAACCAGCATACCAAAGGATTGAAAGAGGAAGTATTGCTGGCAAAACAATTCTGCAAAGCCCAAGGGTTGTATGGGGCGGAGTCGTATATCAATGGGTTCAGCGGGTATGTGCTGGAAATTTTGATTGCCCATTACGGCTCGTTCCTGAAATTGCTGCAGGCATCCTGGAAGTGGAGTGTGAAAGAAGTCATTGATGCGGGGAAGCATTATGCCCAAAAAGATGCCTTGTTTGAATTAAACCAATCTAAATTGCAGTCGCCACTGATTGTGATTGATCCGGTGGATAAAAGCAGAAACGCGGCAGCGGCTCTCTCAATGGATAAATTCCTGCTGATGAAAAAAAAGGCAAAGGAGTATCTGGCCAAGCCGGGCCTGGAGTTCTTTGTACCCAAAGAGATGACACCGGCAGCGCTGAAAAAAGAAGCGGAACAAAAGAGGCTTAATGGAATCATTATCATCGCTGCACCGCTGTCAGGCAAGAAAGATGTGGTGGGAGTAAAACTTATGAAAGTGTTTGAGTTCCTGCAGGAAAAGCTTACTCTGTTTTCAGTGAAAGAATCAGGCTGGGAGTGGGAGCAGAAAAAGGAAGCATTGCTGTATTTCTTTCTGGAGAAGCGGGAATTACCCCAGTACGAAATTCAGGCTGGACCACCAACGGCGATGAAGGAATTTGTCAAAGATTTTACGAGGAAGCATAAGGATACTTATATTGAGAAAGGGAGAATAATGGCGAAAGTGAAGCGAGAGCAGTACCAATTGGCAGGAGTGGTGAAAGCATTGCTGAAAGAAAAGTATGTGAAAGAAAGAGTGGCGAAGGTTAGTAAAGTGATGGTGGTGTAGGCAAGACTCACTCTTCTTCATGCTTCTGCTTGATGATGGTGCCGCAGGCTTTGCAGTGAATGGCATCGTTGTCATGATCTTCCAGCCCGCATTTGGTGCATTTTACTTTTTTCTTGGTGTTAGAGCTTAAGACTACTTTGAGCAATTTGCCGAGCTGCCAGGGGATTAAAGTTACACCTGCCAATACCGTTAACACACTCACCAATCGTCCAATGGTAGTAACGGGTGAAATATCTCCGTACCCAACCGTGGTAATGGTAATTATAGTAAAGTACATGGCATCCCAAATGGTCTGAATCTTTTCCGGCTGAACAACACTCTCAATGGCCCAAGTAAGTCCGGCAGAGACGAAAATGATAGTAAAAATAGTTAAGGCGATGCGGATGATGATTAAATCGGTCTCAGTAATCTTTCCAAAGAGCGTATTCTTTCCCTGGAAAGCCCGCTGGAAGCGGAGCACCCGCACTAACCGTACTAAGCGCAAGATTCGAATGATTCGAAGGAAGCCAAGATCAGTCAAAGTTGCCAGTATGGGAAGAATTGATGCTAGATCGATAATGCTGTAAATGCCTACGGCATGCTTTAGCTTGCGCTCTGCCGCCCACATGCGAATAGCATATTCCCCGGCAAAGAGGCTCACCAGTATTACTTCTGTTGTATGAAGCAAGGCAGCTTGATGGGGATTTAAGTGATAGGTATCAATGATAAAGAGAATGATTGCAGCAAAATTCAATAAGAACATACTTCCTTCAAAGTACCGGCCGACGGTGGTATCGTAATTATCAACATGAAGCCGGACAAAGTTATGTATCTTCTGATAGGTGGTTTGGTTCTTAGGTACTACTGTTTTTGACTTAATTGATTTTGGTTTAGCCATGGTATAATCTATTTGGAGTAAATTTTATTTTTTCTTTGGTTTCAATTGACGAGGAGGTACTTTTTTCTTGGTATTGGTCTTCTTCTGATGTTTAGATTTAAAATAGGTATAGAGCTTTGGAAGGATCCCTGATTTGGTGATCACTCGCAACAACCTGACACCAATGCGAAAGAACCGGGCAAAACGTACAAAACGTGTACCTTCACCAACAAGCTTTGTACTTTCAGCAGCGAGTTTCTCGCCCCTCGCGAAAGCGGATAGCCCCTTTCGAGCTTCTAGGCCTTCATGAACAAGTGCTTGACCTACTGCTAATCGTTCACTAACCACTAAAAGGCGATAGATACGGTTAATTGTATTAAAAAATAAAGTGAATGGAAATATCGCCAGCAGATCCAACCAGTAATGCCGAAAGAAGAACTTGGTGCTTTTGGATTTAATGGCCAAAAAGATTAAATCGATGACGAAGATGCCAATAACGATTCCATCCAAAATTTCTACGACCAAATTGATAGTATGATCTTCAACATGGAAGAAGAGTTCATAGATGATAACACCCAAAAGAACTACTATGGCATAGGGAATCAGTTTACGGTTGACTTTCTCTACTTTCTCCCAAAACTCGTTCATGATAGGAGGGATTCTGTCTATATTTTTAAATATTTGTTTTTGAAGCATTCAAAGCCACTTACTATAGAATGGTTTGAATAACTATAAAAAATAGTTCAAACCATTCTAAGAAGGATACCAACAGACAGAAATGACTGATAAAATAGTTCTGTCAAAGTCCTATATAAGAAGAAAATGGGCTCCGTTTTAAGGTTTTTCTGACTACCTAAAAAAGGTACTTCTCATTTGGAGATACTGCAGTGAAAAGAAAAGCCAAAGAACAAAAATCACTTTGAGCGCATCCCGTATAAGAAAATTTCTTCCTGCAACAGCCCCCTGTTTTTCTTATAATTCACTTTTAAGCCGACGGCCGCAAAAATTTTCTGGACCTCTTCTTTATCTTCAAGCAGCAGGGCATTGGGAGTCATGTTCAGGACGTGTTGAGTTACATAAAAGCAGAATGTTCCTCCCTTCCGTAGGGCACGGGCCAGGTCGTGAAGGAACTTGGCAGGGTCAGCTAGGTGACCAAAATCATCAAAGGAGACAAAGAGATCGATGTTTCGTAAGGATGAAGGAATAATTCGGGAACGAAGCGACTGATGAATGATGCGACGATCACCAATTTCCCTTTGAATGAGTTTGATTTCTGCGGGAGAAGTATTGAGAATATGAACCTGCCTGAATGGGAACTTCCGCTGCAGAAGCATACGGGTAAACCCACCAACCCGGGAATTGTAATCAACAATGGTGTCGTGCCCAGTCAACGGACCAAGGTACTGCATTATTTTTTCGTACACCTGCGGTGTCAGAGGGCTTTTATGATAGAGGTGGTCAAGATAGGCTTGGATATCCCGGCGCAGACGGACATACTTCTCATCGTAAAAGATTTCAATGGCAAAATACGCCGGCAGGCCCAGCATGATTAAAAACCCGGAAATCCGTAAAATATCGAGCGCCCCATGCGTTTCCCGGATAAACATGACCAACAGGAAAATCATAAAAAAAATAGTGATAAACGGCCCGACTTTTCCCCCGATGACTCGATAAGGGCGCGGCACATCCGGCTTTTTGTAGCGTAAGATAACAACGCTCAGCAGAACAGCACAATATACCACCAAAATGAGGGGGATGAGCATGTGAAGCAACGTCTCATACGAGCCAGAACCAATAATGACTAGAACGGACAGAACCAGGATTTGAAAAGCAATGGACACATAGGGGCTCTTGTGTTTGGGATGAATCTTGGCAAATTGGACAAAAAAAAGCTTATCTTCGGCAATAGACATCAGCAGGCGGGGAGCAGTAACAATCCAACTAGCCACGGCGCCAATAATGGAGGTAAAGACGAGCACAGTAAAAATAATTTTTCCAATGAACCCAAAATGAACTTCACCCAAGTCACGCAAGGGAGCGACGGATTCCGCGTATTGTTGCCATGGTATCACACCCAGTGATGACAACGCTAAGGCAAATGCCAGAACCGCAATAATCACTGTTCCATAGATGAGTGCTTTGGGCATCACTTTGGTCGGATTCTTTGTCTCAGCGGAAAGAAAAATGGCACTTTCCCAGCCGAAGAATGTTTCGGCAATAAAGAATATGGCCAGCAGGATATTCATTGCCGGAAAAACAAAGAAAGGAGTGAAGTTCCCCGTATCGAAGCTGAAAAATCCAGGAATGATAATAGAAACGACTGTCAAAATAGTAATAACGGCAAAAGTCACCAGCATATAGGTAGAAGTTTGCATGCCGCGAAAGGCGATATAATTAAACAAGAGAATTAACCCAATAGCCAATGGAATATAATATTGTGAGAATGCCGGTGGGATGATGTACTGGAGAGCCCCCAGCAAGAGCATGGCGATCGTCACGCTGCCAGCAATTGATGTTGTCCAGCCGATGATAAACGACCAGAATCGCCCATAAGTCTGTTTGGCAAATTCATATACTCCACCAGCTTTCGGGTACATACTGGTCAGCTCAGAAAAGCACATGGCAATATACACGGCAATCAAGGAAAGAATACCCCAGGAAATAAGTGAAGCTGGACCAGCACTCTTCGCCCCAGCCGCCGTCAAGAACCAGATACCCGTTCCCATAATAGAATTGATCGTGACTAAGAGGATCACTCTAAAACTCAACACCCCTTTCATTTCCCGTTCATGCGGTTGAACTTTCCGGATGCGCACTTCTTTGGCGTGCTTACGGAGCCGCAGGAATCGCGGAGCCCGGGTAGCAAACCGTAACAATCGGATATAACGTGCAAATCGTGCGACTCTGGTGGCCCTGGTAACCACACGCACCCCCCGCAACCCCTGGATAAATGGCAGGTACTCTATCCCGAAAAAGATGAGATTGAATGGGATAGTAGCAATAATATCAAGGTAATGTTTCTTGACATAGGGAATAAAATGAGGGGTTTCCCACCAGCGGTAGTAGAGGTCAATGGCGAAGATGATAATGATATACATATCAAAAAAGTCGACAAACCAGCCAATCTTCTCGACCCCAAAAAAAACCTCAATAATAGTAACCGTCAGAAGAATGACTAATGAAGGAGGAATGAGGTACTGAAGAATCCTATCGGTGTTATTTCTGACCATCGCCTCTTTTTGTTTCTTCTCCCGTTTTTGGATAAATAATCAGAGTAACCACACCACTTTTGGTGAGATGGAGACTATATTTTCGTTGTTGAATGATTTTTATTTCTATAAAGGTTATAAATTTTTTGGTTTCATGGCACAGTTCACTTTCGGAGTGATAAAAAGTTTAAAATCACTCACTTTTTTCTGCGTCGTTTTTTCTGAATGGAGGATACAACGGGCTAAGACAGTAAAATTCACAAGAATCTCCAAGGACCACATAGGAACTAATTTGAAAAATGCGAAAATCACTCACTTTCAGAATTGTGCCGGTTTCATGCATGGGATGGAAAGGGTAAATTAAGGTATTCTACTTCAGCGCTATCACAAAGTATAAAAACCCCCACTTCTTTTCAGGCCACACATGATGGGTCAAGGTGTGAAAGCGAAGTGCAAGAACTGCGGCTTAGAGGCAGTAGCCGACCAGTTTAAGCTGCATTACCAGCTGCGGATGATGGTGTGCCCAGCTTGTTTTTCAGGAAAGCCACAGAAAAAAGATGGCATCCTGAAAAATGAGGTAAAAGTAGAGGAAAAGAAAAGGCCGCCGGGCTGGGATGCTGAGGATGAGTATCTGGAGAAGCTTTCCAGGATGAAGCAGGCGGAAAATCAAGCGCAGTTTTCTAAAATTCCGGGCACGGATCAAGTGCGATGCAAGTGCGCGCAATGTAAATATGATTTTAAGTATGATCCTTACAAGCGGATGCCTCTCAAATGCCCCTACTGTGATGTCGATGTGCCACGATTGAAAACGTTTAACTTATTATGACCCAGAAATTACTCAGTGAAATCGTTTTTTGGATTCATCTTCCCATTGTACTGCTGTGGTTTGGCTTGTTTCTGGTTCCAGCATCAGTATGGTCGGGGCGCATTGCATTTCATTTCTGGTTTATTGTGACTATTTTGGTACTTCAGTTCCTGTGGAGCGTGGTCGTTTTTAGAAGAGTGGATATCATTTGTCCACTCACTACTTTATTACAATATTTGAGAGGCTATCCGCAAAAGGATAAACGCAATTATGGGCATAGCTTTATTGCAGAGTTGCTCAAGCGATTGCATCTGAAAATGAGTTTTAAAGCGGTTAATTTACTGTTGTTAGGAACTTTGGTGCTGATTATTATTGAGTATGTGTGGTTGAGGAGTTGAATGAAAAGAAAGAAAAAATGCCCCCGCGGGGAGAGTCAACGCTCCGCGTCTTGTTCTGTTTCTGGTGAGACTCGAAGCATATTTGAACCCCAGTCAGAAGCTCCGCAAGCTCCTATCCTATCCACTAGACGACAGGGGCGCTAGGATGAGAAAATGAGCGTTTCTTTAAAAAAGTATCACCCTATTATCAGTGAGAACTGGTGTATTCTGGTGAATGAGTGGGATCATAGGTATCTTGAGAGGATACTTTACTTGGATCAATTACTCGATAAGGATTTCTGAGAATCTCTTCCATTTCTTTCTGAACTTCACGAAGAACGGCAGGATTACCCTCAAGATTTTCTAGGGCAAGATGAATTAAAGTACTCGCTTCTGTTCCATCGCCTTTTTGTGCAGAAAGAGTGGCTAACCCTTCTAAACCACCACATACTTCTTGGAGATTCCTCCTTCTTATACCATGACGAACGAGCCTTGCTTCATATCTCACCGCTAGTGATATTGGAATAGCACTTCCCATGTTTTCAAGCAGGAAAGATTATGTGAGACTATTTAAATGTTTTTAAATGCCGTACTACTTCAGCAATATGAAGCGTTATCGTCATAAGGTCGAGCCTCTTCGATACATACATTGAACAGACAGAGGGACGGCTCCCAATGTCATTAAGTTAGC
>DUFZ01000012.1 GCA_013331635.1 Candidatus Woesearchaeota archaeon
GACCAGCATGCCGCCCATGAGCGGGTGTTATATGAACAATTCCTGGAGCAGTATATGACTCAAAGGATTGAGGTGCAGCAGTTATTGCAGGGAGAAGTGCTGGAATGTACCCCCACGGAAAGAATGCTTATTATAGAGCACAAAATGGCGTTAGAACAGCTTGGTTTTAGAGTGGAAGATTTTGGCCAGAATACCTTTGTGGTGAAGAGCGTGCCGCTGATTCTGGGACGGCAGCAGCCTCAAGCGATGGTCTATGAAATCATAGCCCTGCTGCGGGAAGGAAAACAAAAGCTTCAGGATAGGAAAGAAGAGATCATTACCCGTATGGCCTGCCGGGCAGCGGTGATGGCGGGGGATACTCTTACCAATATTCAAATGGAAGATATCGTGCGTGATTTAGCCACAAAGAAAGACCCTTATACCTGCCCCCATGGAAGGCCTACCATGATTAAGACCCAGGCTGAGGAACTGGAGAAGAAGTTTAAAAGGAAGTAATTAGGAAAAGTTATCTTTTACATACTGTTCTAAAGTGCTTGATTTGTCATCCTGAAGCAACTCCTTGACAATGTTGAGGAGCATTTGCGGATCCAGGGGCTTATATAACACACCAGCTGCACCTAATTCCAGAGCACGCTGGCACAGCTCTGGTGTAGCTCTTCCGGTGAGTAATACTCTGGGAGGGTAGGAATAAGACTGAATGGCAGCAAGAAATTCTATTCCTTCCACCTCAGGCATATTATTATCAGTCAAAATAAGGTTATATCTTTGCGGAGATTCTTGAAAAAGTTCTAGTGCCACCCGCCCATTTTCAGCGAGAGTAATCTCCCCGTAGCGCTTGAGTAAATCCTGGTAAGTTTTCCGAAGGGCATTATCATCATCAACACAGAGTATCCTCTTTAGGCTGCTATCTGTCAGCCGCACTCCTACTGATGGTCTACCAACGGCCTGATATTTCATGCTTGTATCCTATTTGCTACTATCTAATAGTTTTTATTTATAAATATATAGTATAAAATTACAGTTCTGGGGCACCAACATTTAAATACCAACCCTTTCTTCTCAATCAAGAAAAATAATGATAGAATTAATTGGTGTTATTGCGTTAATTGTGATGAGCCTGCTGTTTGTGGTGAAAGGGGCTGATTTCTTGGTGGATGGAGCGGTAGACACGGCCAAGTGGCTGAAAGTATCGCCAATTTTAATCGGTCTGACTATCGTGGCTATCGGTACATCATTACCGGAACTGGTGATCAGCTTGTTTGCGGCTATTGGTGGAAGCCCGGATCTTTCTTTTGGAAATATAATTGGAAGCAATAGCTTTAATCTGGCGGTAATTATTGGCATTTCGGCCTTGATTTTTCCTCTCACGATTACCTTAACTACTCTAACCTATCAAGTTCCTTTCCTGGTAATCTCTTCCCTGCTTATTGTTATTTTGGGAAATGATTTGTATATCTTTCAGAGAAATGCATTTACCCTGGGAAGATTTGATGGGTTGATTCTTCTGGGGGCGTTTGCAATTTTTTCGTATTACATTTTTTTATCGGCACGTAAGGATATGAGAGCAAATCGCGCCAAGAATATTCGGGGTCAAAACTCATTCTGGAAGAATCTGGCTTTTATTGTAGGTGGATTTGCCGGATTGATTCTGGGAGCAAAAGTGTTCACCTATGCCGCGGTAAAATTAGCGACCATCGCCGGCCTGAGTGAAGCCTTTATTGGATTGACGATTGCGGCTGTTGGAACATCCCTGCCGGAATTAGTAACTTCGGTGGTGGCAGTGTGTAAAAAACAATCCGGTATTGCAGTAGGAGACATTATCGGGAGCAATATCTTTAATGTTCTGTTTGTACTTGGAATTACTGGTCTCATTCATCCGCTGACCATTTCCAATTCGCTTATTGCCATTGATGGAATGGTCTTAGTATTTATCAGCCTGCTCTTCCTGTACTTTGCGGCCCGCTACCAAAACATATCCCGCTGGGAGGGCGGAATTCTATTGACATCATACCTGATATATTTTGCCTTTTTGATGTATAGGTTATAACGAGAATTACAAAAATGCACTACAAAAATTTTACTTTAGATCCCTTTCAGGAAGAAGCGATCAATGCCATTGATAAGAATTACTCAGTTGTCGTATCAGCACCTACGGGCTCGGGAAAGACTTTGATTGCTGATTTTATCATTGAGAAGCATAAGGATGACCCGGTGCGTATTATTTATACCGCGCCCATTAAAGCGCTCTCGAATCAGAAGTACAAGGATTTCTCTAAGGAATATGGTGCGGATAAGATTGGGTTAATGACCGGGGATATGGTGATAAATCCCAACGCCAAAATATTGATCATGACTACGGAGATATACCGTAACATGGCCATCAGCAAGGATGATGACTTAAAGGATATTGCCTATGTTATTTTTGATGAAATTCATTATATCAATGATGTGGAACGAGGCTATGTCTGGGAGGAATCGGTTATTTACAGCAATGAAAAGGTGCGATTTTTATGTTTGTCGGCCACGATTCCCAATGCCCAGGAATTCAGCAACTGGATCCAGGCTATCAAAAAGCACCCGGTCAAGACCATCACCTCGACTAAAAGAAGTGTGCCCTTAGAGCATTGGTTTTATGATTATGAATTAGGAATTGCAACGCTTGAAAAAATCAAGGAAGCCAAAGAAGTGCCTAGTTATCGGAAAGTGATGGGGGGCAGGAAAAAGGAACGGGAAAGAGTTCCCCTGCCCAATCATATTGAGCTGATTAAGGAGCTGGGAAAGGATAAATTACCCTGCTTGTTTTTTCATTTTTCACAGCATGCCTGCCAACAGAAAGCGCAGGAATTGGCGCGCAGGAATTTTTTCCCCCGTAATTCCAAAATCGTGGAGATAATGGCACGAAAGCTTAGTGAAGCGCCTTCGGAAGTTCATAAACTGGCCTCGCTGCGAATCTTAAAAGAAACGCTTCCGCAAGGCATTGGATTTCATCATGCCGGGCTGCTTCCGGTGGTGAAAGAGTTAGTTGAGGATTTGTTTACCCAGGGATTGATTAATGTCCTGTATGTTACGGAAACCTTTGCGGTTGGCATTAACATGCCGACGAAAACGGTGTGCTTTGACAGCCTGCGCAAGTTTGATGGGTTTAACTTTAGGAACCTGAACAGTAAAGAGTATTTTCAGATTGCGGGGCGAGCGGGACGGAGGGGGATTGATAAGATTGGATATGTCGTTAGTATGATTTACCGCCCTTCGTTTAATTATCATGAGGTGAAGCATATTACTTCCAAAGATGTTGATCCTATCAAATCGCAATTTAAGCTTTCCGTTAATACCGTGCTCAATTTAATTGAACAAAATACACCAGAGGAGATTGAATACATACTGCGCCTGAGCTTTTTTTCCTATCAGAAATTTGGAACAAAATACGATCAAGTTCCTACCGGGGTGTTGTTATCTCGCTATACCAGCATTGTTCGCAAGCTGGAGAAATACCAGTATGTGGCGGAGGGGAAATTAACTTCTAAAGGCCATTTTGCGGCGAAGATATTTGCTGATGAAATAGCCATAGGGGAAATCTTTGCCACTGATTTTGTGGAGAACCTGGATGAATATCAAATTTTGCTGTTGATTGGATCGCTGGTGTATGAGGGAAGGGAGAATGATCAATTCAAGAAAGTTCCTGCGAATGAACAGCTAAGTATGGTGAAAAAGAAAATTTCCAAGAATGATTATTTGGGTATGGAAAAGAAGTTTCTGATGATTCCTCAGATTAATTCTTTAATTTTACCCCTCTATGAGGGAAAGAGCTTTTTTGATTTACTGGAGATGAGCACTTGGCTTGAGGGTGATTTAATTCGCTTTCTGGCGCAGATCTTAGATCGAATCGGGCAAATCAAGAAAGCGAGCAATGATTACCGGCTGGTGCAGAAGATGAATAACTGCAAGGGATATGTGGAGAAGACGCTGGAAGGGATTTATGTGGTGTGAGAATATCTTGATTATTTTTCTATTTCTTTTTTTTATTTTCTATTAGAATATTTTTAGATGACAACTCTAAGAGATTATCTTGGGCATTTTTTGAAGTGATAATGCTTTCTCCTAATTGTTTCTCAATGTCTTTTCTGGTATTGCCAGCTACTGTTCCACCTTTGATGGCAATATGCTTGCTTTCAGGAAAGGTTTTAGGATTTTCTTTTTTGGAGAGCTCGGTGGTGGTAGCTTCTGCCAGCAGATTAAGAACTAACTCTAGATTGGTCATATTATCACGTAAATTTTCTTTTTTTAAGTTCTTGAGCTGTTTGTACTCTGAAACCGTTTTACCCGACCAAGCTTTGGTAATTTCGTTGGTGAGTATAGCATAATCTGATACTTTATCTATCCCTGCTCTATTCCATTCATCCGTTAATTCTTTTCTTACTTCGATTGTTTTCAATCGCTGGTTAATCCATTCTTTGGAGTATCCTTTTTGGAGATAGGTTTTCATGGCCCGGTCAAAAGCAAGTTCGGGGTCATAGGTTTCATTTATTCTCTCATTGCCTACCATTGCCAGCCAAAGCTTAAAATGTTCTGCTTTTTTAGAGGGGATGGATTGGACTAACCGTAGAATTTGCTCGGTGTCACCAACATCGGTTATCCTCATTTTGCCATCGGGGGCAATCATTTTCAACCCGTTACAATTTGTAACGGTTTCA
>DUFZ01000039.1:0-8937 GCA_013331635.1 Candidatus Woesearchaeota archaeon
AATCCCCGATACATTGATGATAAGGTAGAAAGGGAGCCCACCGGATCGTCAAAACTTCCCCCCAACGCCCCGCCATAATCTGGTGTTCCCGAAGGAAACATCATCGCCAGGGCATCATCGCTCGTTTTAAGGTTTTCAACCGGAAATACCGCAGCAACCGTATGCCCGGTTGATTTTAAGGAATCAATATCCACCTTCTGAAGATCTTTTCCGCCAGCCAAAGATAAGGATTGGGAAAAACCGCTGACAGTAAATCCCGTTCCGGCCAGGCTGCTAATCATAACTTGGTTAAAAATGAGAACGATAACTGCTAAGGCAAGTAAGCACGAAGTCCACCAGGTGAATAAATTCTCACTTTTTGGTTCTTGGGGGTGATGGTGCAAGGGCTCTGATATCTGGACCAGTTCATCAGCAGGAGGTGCATGGTGCTGATCATGATGTTCTTGATGCTCATGATGTGGCAGGTGGTGATGTTCTGATGCACTCTTGGATACTGCACTATGATGTGCCGGCACTCCCGACACCGAGCTTTCTGTTTTTTTGGTTTTCATGGACAATGGCCTCTTATTTTAAGAAAGAAGTATGCTCACACCTATATAAAGATTAAGAAACATCAGGGAAAAAATAGGGAAAATTATTAAAAGAGAAGGGTGCGGAACACTCAAAATGATCACTTGGATGAAAAGCAACCGGTATCTGGCGCTCCTCCTGCTCTTTCTGGTGCTGGTAGCTGGCATTATTACCGCTAATATTTTTTCATTTCGAAATATCGAGCAGCTAACTACCCAACAGATCATTGACACCAAAATAGTGGAAACCAAATTTGCCGCCTCTCAGATAGAATCGCACATCAATAAAGTACGGGACGAATTGATCTCCTTAAGCAAATTTCCCCTCCCAGAACAGCAGGCAGAAGCAGGGTGTGATAGCCAGTCTGCCCTGATGAGGGGCGAACAAGAAACTAAATTAGAGGTAGTGCTTCAGGCAGATAAAAATGGAAAAATCATCGCCTGCAGCTCAGAGGAATTTCAAGATTATCTCAGCTTGAACATAAAAGATAAGGATTATTTTAAGATACCCCGGCAGACCCAAGAACCATTCATTACCGGAGTTATACGGCAGGGAAGCAGCCGCCAGATTATCGTTGCCGTCCCCTTATTTGAAAGTGCTTCCTATACCCCCTATCCCAATTTTGTAGGCAAATTTAATGGGATATTATTCAGCATCATAGAAGTGAATGAATTATATTATCTGTACCTTCTTCCGGTCATTCCTTTAGTAAATGGAGAAGAAAGTTCTTTTATCGTGCTTGACGCTGAAACCGGCGATTATATTTTGCAAGGGGAAAATATAGCTTTATATGGGAATATATCAGAAAGTATACCTATGCAAGGCGATAAGCCCAACACAGTCAAATATCTGGAGAAAGTTGGACCAACCATTGTCACCTCTTCTGATCTTATTTTTGGAAAAGAACACTGGAAACTGGTTATTCTAACCCCCTTAGAAAATACCGAAAAAGAAATACGAGCGCTCCAGAAACAATACCTTATCACTTTAAGTATAGTTGTCCTCACTATTCTCAGCATTTCTCTTTTTTCGGTTTGGGTGTACCGCTCCAAGGAAAAAACTCAGCAGCAGCTGAGCAAAGCTACCAGCACCTTGGGAAAGCTGGGGATAACCGCCGCACTTGAAGGCACTGCCTATACCACTGCCGATGTCACGCTAGAACCGGGAGCGGTGTACTTGATCAAAGACCATGATGACAATGCCTTGGACCTTTTTGTAAGTGCGCTGAATAAAGGGTTTGCAGGATTAGGGATTGTGCGTGATGACCCGCGAAAGATCAAGAAGAAATACCACCTTGAAAAAACACCTTTTATTTGGCTTACTGGAAACAAAATAGAGGGAGTTCCCTGTGAAAAAGAAGTGCAAGTTCTTTTTTCGCTCATCAGGGAATTTATGACCAAAAGCGAGAAGAGTGTAGTGCTGTTGGAAGGAGTCGATTACCTCATTCTTGAAAATGATCTGGAACAGGTAACTAAAATCATCCACAACTTTCAGGATTTAGTCTCTGGCCAGCAGAAGATGGTGATTATCACGGTAAATCCCAACTTACTTGGCCCGGAAAAAATGAAAGTGATAGAAGCGCTTACCCAAGATGTGTACGGCCGGGATGAAGGGATCCAACTATCACCCCAGGAGAAAGAACTGCTCCGTTTCATCAACGAAAAAAACATGGATAATACCTTGATTTCATACCAAAACATTACTGATCATCTGGATATTACCAAACCGACGACGAGAGTAAGGATTGGCCGCCTGCAGCAGCTCGGGTTGGTACAGGTAGAACCACGGGGGCGATTTAAGTCTCTGAAGATTACCTCCAAAGGCCGGAAATTGATGTAAGATGGATCTGGGAGCAATCGTAGACGGGTACGTGGCCTTCCAGCAACAGCATCCGATACTAGGATCAATAGCAACTGCAGAAGCAACTTTTTCATTAGGAGATATCATCTCGCAAAGAGTAACTGACGGAAAAGTTGATTGGAAGAAAGTCAGGTACACTGCTGCCTTTTCGCCCTTGCATGGGATGGCTTGTTATGCCTCCATGCAAATTGGCGAACTGGTAGGACAATATATTGCCGATGATCCTTTAGCCAAAGCAGCTCTGGGACCAAACTTGTTTGGGAATGCCTATAATTTATTTTTCTTTGCCAATAATACCATCGGCGAAAAAATAGGATATCATCTACACCAGGGGAAGGAGTATTATCATCACCTTACCAGTGACTTTTGGGCAAATATTCCCAAAGAAGAGTATGCTAAGTCAGTTATAGGAACTCTCACTGCCTGGAATGTCATACAGTATTACAACTATGCCTATGTTGCTCAGGAGTTACGAACATCGGTTGCCTTGGGAGTGGGCACGCTGTGGATTGGGTTAATGTCCTTATGGTCATTGAAAGGAAGGCGAAAAATTGTGCAGGAAAAGAATGAGTCCCCACTTTATCTTTAATTTGAATAAAGTTTTTAAATAAAGGCCAAGGCAAGCATACCATGAACGTAAAAAGTGATAGTTTCATAAAATATCTGGTTGGATATCTAGTAGGATTAACAGTACTCTTATTCTTAATGGGATGCAGCTCGCAGCCCCAAGATCCTTTAAGTATTAATTTACGGGACCATAAACAAATAGTGCAGCACATCCATCCTACTTTGCAAATCGAGATTAATGACCAAATTCAATTGATTCCTGCCGACATCGGCATTACCGAGCAAGGCCTGCGGGTCATCCACACCCATGATGAGCCCGGCATTTTGCACGTAGAATCTCCTTTCCCATACCAATTCTATCTCAAAGACTTTTTCACCATCTGGGGCAAACGGTTTGACAGCCAGTGCATTTTTGACTCCTGTATTGACAACGACCATGAATTGAAAGTATACCTAGATGGACAAGAAGATACCAGATTTGGCGATATTCCCTTGCAAGACGACCAGCAGATACGAATTGTGTATCAAAAAAAGGGATAGAATAAAGTTTTATTTCAAAAAACGTTTCTTCCCTGCTGGTAAACGGCATAGCCCAACAGTGCCGTGCCAGCTAATCCTAAAAGAGGCTTTATTGGTTCTATATAAGTGAGTACTCCAACTGCCCCAAATAACAATAGTAACAGTTTATTACACACGGCACAACCAAAACCAAGGAAACCAAATATTCCGCCACCAGCAGCAGTAACGGTGCATTTTGCCTGAGCTTTTTTATTATAACAATAAAAAGCAATATAGGTCCCAAAAAGAGCAGAGGTAAGAATCCAGTATCCATAATCAAAAAAGGTTTTAGGGGTCATCCGAGTAAAGAAGGGGGTGGGAATAAGAAAAGTTACTATTCCAAAGAAAGCGAGAAAAAGAAAGCTAAAAAGCAGTGAGTAACCCAGAAGAAATTTTGAGGATGCTTTCTCTTTAGGCTTTGAGCGTACTTCCTCCAAAATGAGATTTCCAACATAGCCGCAATTTTTACAAATATATTTCCCAAATTGACCACCCATATACAGCGTTACTTTAGTTGACTTACAAGAAGGACATCTAGTTTCAGTCATGGTTTCACGCCTTTTTTCTCAACCAAAGCACAGGTTGGTTTTTGGTTAGCCATCCACAACATGCTGATGGTAAGAAGTACAATGCTCAGGATGCTCAGCTCCAGACCTTTAAATGGCAAGAAAGTGATGACTCCGGCAAGTCCAAGCAGAGCGAGGATACTGATGCCACAGCTGGAACAGCCGGCGGCGAGAATTCCTACACTCATTCCCGTTACGCTGGCACTATTTTTAGTGATATTAACTGTTCGCTGCTCTCTCCAGTGATGAATGGCAAGTGCCAGGTTGATTCCCCCTAAGAAACTGGTGAGCAGCTGCAGTACGAGTGTAGAAGGGGTATTGTTGGTGATCGCTCCACCCAGAAGTTTAAAGAGCAGCACTATTTTTGCAGTCCAATCCCAAGACGCGGCGATAGTGCTGATAATAAGAGGAATATTAAGAAGGTAAGTGCTGATAGCCATCATGAGCAAGGCGGTTATTATAGCCAGAAAGGAGTAAGCGGGGTCTTTCAGGACGTTTACAATAGTGGTAATTGTTTTTTTGAGGTTCATGATTTTAGTTTTTCATCAATGATTTGCGTATACACGCTATAGGGCTGCGCTCCTCTTATTTTGACAAAGCCGGTTTGGTCGTTGCCAATGTAGATAACTGGTGTTCCGAAAATTCCAAGTTGGGATCCGGCGGATGCATCAAGCTGCACTTCTTCTCCAAAAGTGCTGTTGTTGATGCATTCTTTGAACAGAGCTACATCGAGGTTGAGGTGTTGTGCATAACGATTCATAATCTCGATAAAATCTTTTCTGTTGGGAAGCTGCGCCCAGGCATCGCCAGTGTAGGCATTATCGAAGAGAAGATCATACATGGGCCATTGTTTTCCTTGCGCATCAGCGCATTCATTCGCTTCTGCCGCAGTAAAAGCTCGAAGGTGGCCTAAGTTGATGTAGTCACGAAAGACATACTTGGCTTTTCCAGTTTCAATATATTCTTTGCGCCAGAGCGGTTCAATTTCCCGGTGGATTTGACCGCAATAAGGGCACATGAACTCGCCAAATTCAACGATGAGAACTGGCGCGTCCGGTTTGCCCATGATGGTATCATCGTCAAGAAGAAGCGTTTCTGAAACGTCGTTGGAAGTGCGTTGCTGCAGGATGAGGTTCACGGGTTTGGGAAATAAGGTGCTCCAGGAAAAATAAAGTAGAAGCAGAATTATTCCGATAATGGCCACAAAAATAAGCAGGATTTGGAGTCGGGATTTGGTCATCTTGTTCTGGAGGTATTTTTCTTGCTTTGATAGGAAGGGGGGAGACCTCCCCGACCTCATCCTAAAGGACAGCCGGTGAGTGCAGAAAGCCGTTCAAAACTCTGTACTTTTTCATACCATTGGCCGTTAATTACCCAGGTTGGCCTGGTTTTGATGCCATCTAATTCGCTTTCATCATGATAATTGATGTACTTGAATGATTTGCCGAACATCCCTGCCTGCGCCTGGGTGTACTTGCACCAGTTAATCGCCCCATACATGACCGCCCCTTTTTCCGTCAAGCATTTGGCAAAGGTATCATATGGTCCAGGAGTAGCGTAATGAACATAAGCCCAAACGCTGGAAACTAAGAGCAGAAAACCAAGAATCAAAAAAAGAATAAGTTTAGTGCGTTTTCGTTTCAGCGCTTGCTGGTGCTCATGCTTAGTAAACATCTCTTCCCGTTGCTGGTGATACTGCTGTGGCTGATGTTGAAAACGCATAAACCTTCACCGCCTTTTTATCCGCACCCGCCGCCGATCGGCCCGCTGGGGGGAGGCGGAGGAGCAGTCGCAGCTCCGCAGCTGACAATGAAAAATAACGCCATCATCAACAAAGCTACTAAAATCTGGTACTTGTGGGTTGACCACCAATATTTTAAATTCATAGTATGCACCTCACCATTATTTTCATAGTTAAAGAGTTAGGTTGTTTATTAATTTTGTGCAGAATTTGGGCAAAGATAGGAAAAACAATTTTCCCCACTTTTTCCCTATTCTTGCGAATTTCTTTTAAATAGGAAAGAAATTAATATGCCTATGGACCAAGAATGCTGCAGTATGCCCGTTTCCCAGCGCCTAAAAGAGTTTTGCACCCAGACCAAAAAATATCAATTAGAGTGGCAGATGCTTCACTATGCGGGATTGACCTTGCTCATTTTGCTGGCTTTAGAATTAGCGGTGTACTTTGTTCTGTGGAAAAATGATCCTGCTTTCTTGCACAAGCGAGGATGGTGGATTCTCTATTTACTGCTTACCATCGTGTTCACTGCCGGAGCCCTGTGGCACTTCAAAGCCCATCGGGTAAAAGTATCCTGTATGCACGGTATGATGATTGGCATGACCTTAGGGGTACAGTCAGGTTTGATGCTCAGTGTAGTCATTGGCTCCACCAACGGTATGTTTATGGGTGGTCTGCTGGGAATGCTATTTGGAGTCATGATAGGGGTATATGCCGGACGTTGTGGCGGGATTATGGGTATTTTAGAAGGCGCAATGGCTGGAGTCATGGGCGGCACCATGGGGCCGATGATAGCGCTGATGATGAAGAATGACCATATTTTGTGGTTCATGCCTCCTTTTATGGTAATCAACATATTGATATTATTGGGATTATCATATATGGTCTATGAAGAGATAGCAGAGAAAGGGTCAAAAGCAGAAAAAATGCCGGCCGATTTTTGGACTTTTTTCTCCTACTGCTTTATCCTGACGGTCACCTTTACATTGATTATTGTCTATGGCTATAAAACCGCTTTTGTAGCGTGAGGAAACCTAAAATGGAACGCACTACTTTAATTAAAACAGCAGGAATGGTGTTGGCAGTCATCATTATCCTCATAGTAGGATGGAAAACCTTTGGAAACAGCGCACCGGAATTCGACTGGGACAGAATCCTGCAGGAATCAGAAGCAAAGTCTATTCCAACGCTGGAAAAAGATTATGATACCAGCGAAGTGCAAGTCCGTCATCTCAGCTGGGGAAAATTAAACTATTATCCGGAAACGATTACGATAAAGGCGGGGAAGAAAGTTCAATTAGTAGGCGATGTAGAACGATTACAGGGATGCTTTCGCTCTTTTACCATCCCAGATTTAAAAGTCAATGGACAGTTTACCGAAGACAATAACATCATCGAATTTACTGCTCCCGCACCAGGAACTTTTGGTTTTAGCTGTTCCATGGGAATGGGAAGCGGAAAACTGGTAGTCGAATGAAAAAAATAATAATCTTTGGAATGCTAATAACGCTGCTGCTTCTTGTCAGCTGCGGCAACCAGGAGAAAGAGCTGGCGAACTGCTTAACCCAGAAAGAGGTTAAAATGTACGGCGCTTTCTGGTGTTCCCATTGCGCGGAACAGAAGCAACTGTTTGGCAGCGCTTTCCAGAACATAAACTATGTAGAATGTTCTCTTCCCGATCGTTCCGGCCAGACTCAAATATGTAAAGAAAAAAATATTACTGGATATCCCACTTGGGAGCTTGCTGATGGAAGCAGGCTGGAAGGAGTTCAGCCTTTAGGAATACTAGCCCAGCGGGCTGGATGTGCGTGGTAAACCATGGTAACCGCTGGCACTATTATTACCACTATTGTTTCAGGAGGAACCGTCCTCTTATTAATTGCTTTGATAATACTTCTGTTCGCAAGGAAACACACCATCGGAAAAACCTTCCAACAGTATGCCTTAACCGTTGGTTTTCTTACTTCCTTGCTTGCCATGCTCATTAGTTTATATTACTCCGAGATTGTCCACTTTGAGCCCTGCCAATTGTGCTGGTACCAGCGGATATTTTTATATCCACAGGTACTCTTGTTTGGCATAGCCCTATTTAGGAAAGACACCACCGTATATCGATATACGTTATCCTTATCAATAATTGGCGGTGTGATTGCCCTCTACCATTATCTCATTCAGATTATCCCTAATAGTCCTACACTTTGTTCAACTGCTTCCGTTTCCTGCGCTTCCTCGCCTTTTTTTGGATTCGGCTTTGTGACCATTCCATTAATGTCCTTTGCTGCCTTTGCCACACTTCTGGTCTGCTCGATAGCGCTGCGTAGTGAAAAAACATGAGACGGCTGCTACAGAAACCGTATGGGTATTGGGTTGTGGGAACCTTTCTATTCTATGTAGGACTGAATGTATACCTAAGCGATTTTTATGAAACGGTGAAGTATTTAGCAGTGTATGCTTCACAAGTTCATTGGGGCAAACTTATTTTAGGGATGGTGTTTTCAGCCGTTATTGGTGCTTTAGTATCGGTAAATATGATTAGTGGTTACATCCGCTATAAAGAACGAAAGGAAATTAAAAAGTCTGGTGCGTTAGCCTGCTTGGGGACTATAGGGGGACTCGCCACCGGGGTATGCAGCTCCTGTGTTACGAGTGTATTTCCACTAGTCCTGGGGTTGGTGGGAGTCACTTTCAGTTGGGCTTCTTTGCCTTTCCAAGGACTGGAGATACAAGCGTTAACCATTGTAATATTAGGAGTTGGTTTGTGGTGGATGTGGAAATGAAGTAGTTACCCAACATAGGTAAAGCGGGGAACTTCTTTGCCATCAACAACGACATCTTCCATAAACATTTTCTTAGGTCTAACCCAATAGTGATCCTCATCTTTCCTTTTTCCGCTAATATGTTTATACATAACAAATTCTTCTAAAGTCTCACTATGAAGAGCAATACCCATAACTTGGACAATATCTCCCTTGTAATGCTGATACTTTCCAAATTTCAAATTACTCACCACTCTTATCATAACAGGCAGGACTATAAAAATATGCCTACAATTTCCCGTACTACTTCAGCAATATGAAG
>DUFZ01000039.1:8943-10508 GCA_013331635.1 Candidatus Woesearchaeota archaeon
GCCATCTCGCATTTTCTAGTATTACAATTTCCCGCAACCTTTATATATATGTTCTACTTTTCATATGAAAATGCAATCATCTGAACATAAGATGGAACACATGCACGGCGCATACAAGCTGTTCTTTGGAGCGTTAGCCACGGACAGCCGGCTGCATCTTCTTAATGCCCTGCGCCATGGCCCCAAGAACGTTTCGGAACTCGGCGCTGCCACCAGGTACGAGCAAAGCCTGATATCCCACAATCTGAAAATTCTAGAATACCATGGGATGGTCTTTCCAGAACGCCGGGGGAAATTTAAGTATTATAGATTGAATGACCAGACCATTACACCGCTGCTAAGATTAATTGATGCTCACATTAAAAAATATTGTTGCAAAATCCTAGAGGGAACCCGCTGATGGCAAAGAACCAAAAATGCACGCTTTCCATCCAGGGCATGCACTGTGCCAGCTGCGCGGGAAAGATTGAGAAATCGCTGCAGCAAGTTCCAGGAGTGGCAAAAGCCGCCGTCAATTTTGCGACAGAAAAAGCCATGGTGGAATTTGATTCCGAAAAGGCAGCCGTACCCGATTTGGAAAAAGCAGTGCAGAAAGTGGGCTACTCCGTTCGTCAGGAAGCGCCGGCAGGCGCGGCTACACTCCACCTTAAAGTTATTGGCATGGATAATCCCCACTGCCTTAGCACCGTGGAGGGGGGATTAAATTCTCTGAAAGGCATCGTCAGGAAAGAGCTGCTGATCACCGAGAAAGCAACCATATTCTATGATCCTAGCCTTGTTTCCGCCGCCAAAATCAAGCAGACAATTCAGGATTTGGGGTACAAGCCTCTGGAAGAGGGCACCTCACTGGATACCGAAAAACAGGCGCGGGAGCAGGAGATTGGAAACCTGAAAGTACGTACTATCGTCTCCATCATTCTTTCCCTGCCCCTCCTCTTCCTGGCTATGCTGACCCCTTTTTTTAGTATTGCCTTACCCTTGTTCATCGAACAGAATCTGGCTCTCATCGAACTCTTGCTTGCTACTCCCGTCATGATTGCCGGTTCGTTATTCTTTTCCCGCGGTATTCTCACCATATGGAAAACCAAAACTGCCACGATGGATACGCTCGTAGCCTTGGGAACAGGAACAGCTTACATCTATTCCATTATTGTAAGCATTTTTGTCTGGACCGGCAGAGAAGGATATACTGCTCATCAGCTTTACTTTGAAGTTGCCGCGTTATTGATCGCCTTCATCCTTCTGGGCAAATACTTAGAAGCTATCGCCAAAGGAAAAACTTCTGAAGCAATCAAGAAACTGATTGGATTGCAGCCGAAAACAGCCTTGGTCATCAGGAATAAAAAAGAGATAGAAATCCCCATTGCTGAAGTGCGAGTGGGAGATATTATCATCGTCAAGCCGGGACAGAAAATTCCTGTGGATGGGATGGTCATAGATGGACATTCTTCCGTAGATGAAAGCATGGTCACCGGAGAAAGTATCCCCGTCGAGAAAAAGAAGGATGATAAAGTCATTGGCGCGACCATGAACAAGACCGGATCATTTACATTTAAGGCAACCAA
>DUFZ01000076.1 GCA_013331635.1 Candidatus Woesearchaeota archaeon
GGTTGCTGCGGTATTTCCGGTTGAAAACCTTAAAACGAGCGATGATGCCCTGGCGATGATGTTTCCTTCGGGAACACCAGATTATGGCGGGGCGTTGGGGGTAAGTTTTGACGATCCGGTGGGCTCCCTTTCTACCTTATCATCAATGTATCGGGGATTAAAAGCAGAAGTGGAGCAAAAGAATCCGGAAGCCTGGCAGCGGTTTATGAATCTGGCTTCCAAACCAGTAGGCATTTCGTGCGAATATTGCTGTGGAGTTGGCCCAATTGGCATTAACAAGAATGGGGATTCAGCCTGCGGCTGCCAGCATAATCCAGCCCTATTGAGTGTTGCTTTATATTTAACTGCCTATACTGATTACAGTGATGGTGAAATACTACGGGAAGTCATGCGCTGGAAAACCTTATTTTTTCCGAAGAATATGATTGAATTAGGAGTGAGTGTCGCCGGAGGCGATACGTCTAAATTAAATCTGCCCGGTATGGTGGGCGGATGTTAAAAGAAAGGAGGAATATACCATGAATCAAAAAACTATTATAGCCTTGATATTGGCAGTATTGGTATTGGTATCAGTCGTGCAGGCCTTTCAGCTTACCAGCCTGAGAGAGAAAGTAAAAACAGGAGGATTAAGCCTGAGTTCCAGCAGCAGCGGGACTTCCGTGGCATCGTCTGGCGGAAAAACCATCGGAACGGTTCCCAGCAGTGTTAAAGATCTTCCTCAAATGGTAGGTGGATGTTAAATTTTCTGTTCTGTTTTAAACAGTAAAGAGAAATTGAAAAAGGAATTGCCCGCATGGAACATACTCCCCACCATACCAAATCAGAGTGGTTTACTCATTTTGCTGCCGTCATCGGCATAGTTATTATTTTTCTCGCAGTTTACAATCTCTGGCAGACGTATGGCTTATCAGCTGCCGTCAATCAGCAGACTGTTGCTGCTGCCGAAGCAGCTATTCCTGCCAAGATTCAAGTAGCGCTTATTACCGCAGCTGACTGTAAAGAGTGCCTTAGCCTTACTCCCTTGCTGGAGCAGATCAAAGCGATGGATATTAACCTTACAGCCATAGTAACTGAGGAGTATAATCGGCCTACAGGAAAAGCTCTCATTGAAAAATATCAGATATCCCATGTTCCCACTATTCTCCTGAAAGGGGAATTGGACAAGTCTGCTCCGTTGCAGGCTCTCATCAATGAACAAGGCCAGGCTTCCGCCGATGCCGTTATCCTTAGTTCTCCCGAACCGCCCTTCGTTGAAGTATCTTCCGGGAAGGTGAGGCAGAAAGTTGGACTTACTGTTCTTCGGAAAAATTCCTGTGAAAAATGCTATGATGTAGCCCCCTTGGTCGAAAAACTTAAGGAACAGCTTAACATAGAGAAATATAAAGAGGTTTTCATCGAGAGTGCGGAAGGAAAAGAGTTGGTATCTCAATATGCGGTTACGGTGGTGCCGACGCTTATCTTTGACCAGGAAGCGGAATTATATTCGGCTCTTACGTTGGTGTGGAAGGATATCGGAACGGTCGAATCTGATGGCTCCTATGTCATGCGTAACCTTAATCCCCCTTATTATAATATCACGGAAGGCAGGGTCAGAGGCTTAGTAACTCTTACTGCTCTGGAAGATAAGAACTGCCTTCAATGTTACCGGGCTTTAACGGTTAATAAGCCCATTCTTCTGCGCCTGGGTTTAGTTTTAGGGCAGGAGAAGAGCATAGACATCTCTACTGCGGAAGCGCAGGGACTCATTGCAAAATATAACCTCTCCAAAATACCCACTATTATCGTGACCGGTGATACTGAAGTGTACCCGTATCTGGCGCAAATATGGGCCGGCGTCGGCACGATTGAAAAAGATCAGGCTTATGTGCTGAGGAAAGTAGAACTTTTTGGGCAGCCGTATAAGGATTTGGAATCAAACCAGGTTATCACCCCTGCACCAGAACCGAGTGCGGCATCCTAAGATGAGCAAGGTTATTTTATTGTTTGTTTTCATTCTTCTTTGGGCTTCCTTGGCCCTGGCAGCGAATCAGCTTCCTCTCGGATTACAGAAAATTATTGAGTACAATAATCAAGCAACTTTAGATTTTTCAGTTAAAATATCCTTCTTTATCGCTTTTGTTGCCGGCATTTTGGGTATATTATCCCCCTGTATTTTGCCTTTTCTTCCGGCTTATTTTTCGTATACCTTTAAAGAGAAGAAAAATCTTACTTTAATGACTTTGGTTTTCTTTGGCGGTTTTTCACTGGTGTTAGTCTTTCTGGGGGTGATTGCGGGGTTTTTAGGAGAGCAAAGCCTGCAGGTATTGCAGCGGAGCTGGCTGGTGGTTATTGCGGGAATGGTGTTGATATTTCTAGGGGCGATTACCCTGATGGGAAAAGGATTTTCATCATTCCTTCAGTTCCATCATAAATTTAACAATGATGTGCCGGGAACTTTTCTTTTTGGCATGGCTTTTGCTCTAGGCTGGACCGCCTGCCTGGGTCCGGTGTTGGCAGGAATACTGGGAATTGGCGCTATTTTAGGGAATGTATTCTATTCAGCGCTCCTGCTCTTTTTTTATGCATTGGGAAATATCGTTCCACTCTTTCTTCTTTCTTTTTTCTATGACCGTTTTAATCTTGGCGAGAAAAAATGGATGAAAGGAAAGATGCTTACGTGGACATTGCTTGGAAAGCGATATCAAGTTCACTCTACCAATCTTATTTCCGGGTTACTCTTATTTCTCTTGGGAATAGTTATGATTATCTTTGGCGGAACGGGGGTAGTGAATGGCTGGGATCTTTTGAATACCAAAGAATATTTCTATTCCGTTCAGAATCAATTGTTACAGTGGCAGTATGTAGGCAGTGCCAGTGTTGCTATTTTTGTTGTTTTTATGCTGCTGTTGGGGTATATGCTGTGGAGATACTGGATGGCTAGAAAGAATAAATTTTTATGAAAAAAACCTAGCGAAACAAAAAGGATAAGGGGTTATTTATTTCAACACCGAAGAAACTCCTTGAAGGTAGCCTCTCACCTTCTTCATATTTAATATATCATCCCCATAATCTAAAGTCATTTTATCTCGTAATCCACCTTCAGCATCAATACAAAAACCATCTTTTCCAAGCCGTTCAATTAATGCTTTTACTCTTGGAGTAACATTCTCTCTGGTGAATCCACCGGCAAAACCAATCGTTAAATCTGGGCATTTTTCTTTTAGTTCGGAGTATAACACAACTGATGAATCTAACTCAAACTCCAAACCCCTACCACCAGAGGGGTCAATAAGAACATAACTTAGTGAATTTCCATACATTTTAATTCCTTCTGCAACTTGGTTTGCTTTTTTCCCATCCATAGCATGGTGTGATGCTTGGAAAACAATTTGCATTTCTGGGTATAGTTCTTTTATTTTGGCTACTTGATTAATATCTGGCCAAACAATATTGAGTTGAATAGCTCCACATAATCCTTCTTCGTAGATGCCATCAAATATTTGAGCAACTTGGTTTGAGAGGGTATTTATTTCTTTAGAATTATAATGGACCATAGTCAAAACTTTTTGATCAGTTGCTCGTAATAAATCAGAAAGTGTATTTACTAGAGGATATCTTCGGTTTTGGGTTGGTTGTCCACAAAGAGTTTTGTAACTAACTAAAAAGCCCAGCATTGGGATATGAGAAATTTCCATAGTATATCCTGCCTGTGAGAACTCTCTACAAATATCCTTAGTTTCTTGAGCAGTAACCGGGCCAGTTACCCCTACATAAGGTTTTACGATCATAATAAAAAAATTACCAGACAAATTATAAAGATTCTGCTTTTAAAACCTATATTTTACATTTCACCAAAATACAATCAACTGCATTCGATACAAGGCAAATCCCAGCCATAAGGTTAGCAGAGCATACAAAAAACCAAAGACTCGACTTAGTGGAAAATAATCAGATATCCAATGAGTTTCACCTTTTCTCCAATTCATGATATTATAAATAAGACAATCGATAGCCAGCAAATACCATAGCAATCCTTCAAGGTAAAATTCCATGTACTTGTAAAGAGTATGTTTTTTTAAATAGATTTGGGTGATATTTTTTTCGCAACCTTTATATCCTACCCGCAAGAGCGAATTGGCGTGACCGAAGCTATTACCCTCAAAAATCTGAAAAAAGAATATAAGAATGTTTCTGCGCTTCATGATCTTACCTTATCTATTGGACAGGGTGAATTTTTTGGGCTGCTGGGTCCCAATGGGGCAGGTAAAACGACAACCATCAACATTCTCACCGGCCTGTGCAATAAAACCAGTGGATCAGTGTCACTTTTTGGAAAAGATGTGGTGAGTGATTATGAAGAAGCTCGCGCTTTGATTGGACTCGTTCCCCAGGAATTTAATATGGATTTTTTTGAAAAAGCCTATAATGTGCTATACTTTAATGCTGGCTATTTTGGCATTCCTCGCAGCGAGAGAGCAGCGAAAATCGAACGTTTATTTCGAGACTTGGATTTATGGGAGAAGCGAAATTCACCTGTTCGGGAACTCTCTGGAGGGATGAAGCGAAAAGTCATGATTGCCAGGGCATTAATTCATCAACCTAAGATTCTTATTTTAGATGAACCAACGGCAGGAGTT
Organism: Candidatus Woesearchaeota archaeon; assembly: GCA_013331635.1. Lineage (GTDB taxonomy): Archaea > Nanobdellota > Nanobdellia > Woesearchaeales > GW2011-AR9 > GW2011-AR9 > GW2011-AR9 sp10194u. The sequence goes on from DUFZ01000076.1 coordinate 4,617, forward strand.
GATGTGGAAACTAGAAAGAGTTTGTGGAGTTATTTGGAGAAATTGAACAAAGAAGGAATTACGATTTTGCTTACCACCCATTACATTGAGGAAGCGGAAGCGTTGTGCCAGCGTATTGCAGTTATCAATAAAGGTCGTATCGTGGCTTTAGATAGCACTCAAAAACTACTGCATCTACTCGAAGGAGAAACTCTCACTTTGCACCTGGAAAAACCACTGGCAAAAATACCTAAAGCGCTGGCGCATTATACTGTTGTTCTCAATCAGAACACCCTGACTTTTTCTTTGAAACCAAAAGATTCACTCTCCCAGCTCCTCGCTGATGTTACATCTGCTCGTCTTTCCATTGTAAAATTGGAAACCACTCAAAATAAGCTGGAAGATGTCTTTTTGCATCTCACCAAAAAATGAAAATGAATGTAATAGGTATCTTGACCTTAACGGAACGGGAAGTAACCCGGGTACTGCGTATTTGGACCCAAACTATCATTCCTCCGGTTATTACGGCGCTGCTCTTTATTCTTATTTTTGGGTTATCTCTTGGAAGCAGAATAAGTTCGGTTGGCGGGGTGGGATATTTGCAGTATATCATTCCCGGCCTGCTGATGATGGGGATGATTATGAGTGCCTATAGCAATACGACCTCTTCGTTGTATTTAGCAAAATTTCAAGGCAGTGTGCAGGAAATGATGGTGGCTCCTTTATCGTATTGGGGCATTATAATGGCATTGACTTTAGGCGGATTAATTCGGGCGTTATTGGTGGGAACTTGCATTCTCCTGGTTAGTTTGCTTTTTGCGCATGCTGCTCTCCATAGTGTAGTTGCGCTGATTTATTTTGCAGTCATGAGCTCTCTGCTTTTTTCTTTTGCTGGGATAGTAACAGCTTTATGGGCAACTAATTTTGACCGCATGAATATTTTCATTACATTTCTTATTACTCCACTTACCTATTTGGGCGGGGTGTTTTATTCCATCACCATGCTGCCACCAATTTGGCAGACCATAGCTCGATTTAATCCTATACTTTACATCGTGGATGGGTTTCGCTATGCTTTTATAGGTTCGAGCGACGTGCCCATACTTTATTCTTTTCTGGTGGTTCTGGTACTTACCATTTTCTTTTTCTTCCTCTGTGTTCATTTATTTAGAATTGGGTATAGGCTGAGGACGTAGGTTGAGAAAAAAAGAGTCAGGACCAACTTTTAGAATAACTTTCAAGTGGTAACTTTAGAAAGATTTAAATACTAGCGGGTATCTGGAGCAATTACCATGAAAAAAATAGCCTCAGGTTTAGTCGCACTTACTTTAGCATTGTCCTCAGGACTATCCCCTGCTTCAGCTGAAAAACCAATTCCATGCGCTCCAGAAGCTAAAGTAAGGTATGTTGCAAAAAATATACCTCAAAAATTTAAGGAAGTGAGACCTGATACCTATTTAATTGATGTTGTTCCCAGTGCAAAAAACGGGTATACTCTTAGTGGGCAATTAGCAGTTTTTCTACCTTATCTCACAAAGAGGGAAGGGTATTCAGGAGACCCGAATACAATGTCTATTTTTGATCGAACTAATATTAATCCTGCACAGTGGTTTAATGTTTCTAATTGGGCAGAAGATTCTGATATAGGTTGCGCTGATGTAGGAGTTTATTTAAACAGACCAAATTCAAATATTTCAAGTCTACCCGATTCACAAGCTAAGTTTAATGCTTTTGTCGATAGAGTTTATCAGCTTCTTCAAGCGAAGAAATAAGTTGACTTACTTATTTGGCATATACGGCAGCACTTCTAGTGCTTTCTGAAGAAGTTTATCGAATGCGCTTGGTCGTCCTGCTCTCTGAAGTTTCTCTCTGGTCTCATTTTCATCAGGAATGTCGGCACGAAACGTAAACATGGGCCGACGAGCAGCTTCAATGTATACACCGTAGACATCTGGCTGATAGAGAATAGTTATCTCTTCCTTTTTTATACTGCCATGATTCAGATCAAGAGGCAACCCCACTGCTGCATCAATTCCTAGATTACATTTAATTCGAACGACTAGTGTTGCGATATCTCTTCTATCTTCTTGCTTAGAAAGATCACCTTGAAAATTTTGCCACCATAGGAAGTTCTTAACTTCTTTATCTAAAGAATAACCTTTAATACCAATCCAAGAAGTTCCATCAGGAGTCTTTGGTAAGTGTCCAAAATATCGTGGTTGAGGCATCCTTCCTATTGCTAATTCTTCATCAATAGTCATTTTCAATCATTATCCACTCTTGGCGCCAGAATAAAACTCAACAACAATACGTCCGTTAACTTATATTCAATTTTGAGTGGGTAGTCGGTATTAAAATGAAGTGATACGGTATCAGCCAGCTTGCCGCCGGCAATCATTTTCTTTAAATATTCCAAGGAGTATTTTGCTTTAAACTTATCTGTTGAAGTGGTTTTGATAATAGTCACATCATCTGGTTTTATTTCAATTAAAGCTTTTGATAAATCTCCTTCAGCTTTGACCAGCAGCAGGCTTTTTTCTCCCAAAAAGGTTACTGATTCAGCAACCACGCTGACGTCTTCAATGGAACTGCTTAAAATAGAAGAGGAGGTTTCGACACTCAACGGGAAATTGAGTTCCGGAACGCGTTGTTCTTTGTCCTCTAATTCTAGAGTTGGAACGGAAAAAGAGCGGGTGGTTGACCCTTTCAATTGCACTTTCAAGCGATTATCTTCGGTTTCCAAAGTCAGCATATCGTCGCTGTTGGCCCGGCGCAGAATCTGTTTAAGATTATTGAGGTTGATGGCAATTTCTTCGGTATCCTTCACATCATATTGGGTAAAACAGCTGCTGAATAACTTAAAAATGACCATGGCTACATTGGCAGGGTCCATTGCTACTAATTCCAGCCCCTGGGAAGTGGCTTTGAACTTCGCTTCGCTGACTAGTTCCGAAATAATGCCAATGCTTTCTTTGAAGAATCGTGGTTCTGCTAAGACAAGTTTCATACGTAAACCCCCTATCAATCTCGAAGAAGGAACTCTTTATAAGATTTATTGTTGTGAAGTAGTGAGGTGCTTATCCAAGCATTACTCGCTTGCCATTTTCCATGAGGTGGATGTTTTTTGCCCGGGAATAGCCCATTTCTTCAGCTAAAGTGGCAATGTACTGCGTTTTCTCATAGGGGGCATGGGCGGGAATAATATGCTTAGGGTGGAGGTACTGAATCAATTCCCGATGATCTTCCCGAGAGGCGTGTCCGGACACATGGATATCCCTGAACATAACTACCCCTTTGGCTTTGAGCTGCTGTTCCAGTTTTTCGCGGTTCTGCCTATTTAGTTCCACCGGAATGACTGAGCAGCTGAAAATGACTATATCTCCTGGCTCAAAGGTAAAATTGAGTTCATCCCGTACCATTCGGGAGAGCACCGCCCGCGGTTCGCCTTGATGGCCGGTAACAACGAGCAGGTATTTGTCTTTTCCGGCTTTGTTCATTTTTCCCAGTATTTTCTCAATTTTGTCCCGATGCCGGACCATTTTAATGTCATTGGCAAAATTAACGATGCCAACTTTCTGCCCTGCTTCCACATATTTAGATAAGGAACGCCCTACAAAAATAATCTCTCGTTTGAGTTTCTTACCCAGCTCAATGATACTTTTGAGCCGGGCCAAATGGGATGAAAAGGTGGTTACAATCATTGCTTTCTTTTTCCCATTGGCGCTGAGCATGACCTCTTTGAGCATCTTCTGGGCTATTGCTTCTGAAGGGGTGTTGATATGCTCATGGGCATAGAGGGCTTCTACAATGAGCAGCAGAACCCCTTCTTTTCCTAGTTGTTTCATTCGTTCAAAATTGGGCGGTTTTCCCAACGTTGGCTCACGATCAAATTTATAGTCATTGGCATACACAATTTTCCCATAGGGTGTGTGCAGCACGACAAACGAAGTGTGGGGGATGGAATGGGTGACGTGCACTAATTCCACTTTCAATTTTTTGGATAAGGAAAAAGTCGAATTTAGATCCTGACTGATAAGCTTGTTCGGTATCTTAATATCCTCATCATGGAAAATGCTTCTCAGGATTTCGATGGTGTAGGGCGTGCTGATGACCGGGGCATTTGGAAATAAAGAGGCGGCAAAGGGAACTGCACCAACGTGATCTAAGTGCCCATGCGAGGGGATGATGGCAATCACTTTTTCTTTCCAGTCTTTGATAAAATTGTAGTCAGGAACAGCAGAGACTTTGACTAAAGAGGCATAAGTCTTGGCGCTGATATCTTCCCGATCTTCGGTGTGCTGGATGTAATGTTCCATATGCAGGCCCATGTCCAGAATAACCACTTCATCGTCGATTTTAATGGCGGTCGAATTTCGACCGGTATCGGAAAATCCACCAATAGTGCATACTTCAATAGGCATACTTAGGCAGATTGCCGGTTGGTTTAAAAAGATTTGGCTTATAATTTACGTAACTTTTATATATAAAATATATGTTTTTTGAAATTATGACTCATTTAGAGACCCGAATAAGTACTGTTGGCAGTTTCCCAGTTATCTCTAATGTCAATCCTTTGCGTTTACAACGTCTGCTGGAAGTTATTGCACAAACCGATCGTCAGGAACAGTTTATAGATAAAGATAAAGAGCTGATAGTGATTGGGCGAAACCACCGCAATTTATACCTTTTTATGGAGGAATTGCTTCCCCAGATAATGGCTGCCCATAGCGGGCCCTATCCAGAAAGCTCTTTTATGTTCCCGCATCATTTTCATGGAAAGTCAACGATGAATAAGTATGTTAATATCTCTTATCATCCTGGTGAGCCGGTAAAAATAATCTCCCGGACCAAGGGAACGGCCAGCATCGTGGAGAAAATGGCCCGTATCTATGCGGAGAAAGGTGCCATTACTGACGCTATCAATCCAGCTCATACTTTAGTGGAGGATATCTATGGAATCTCGGCAGGAATGAAAAGAGCTGAAGAATGTTATCTGCTTCAGGATAAGCTTGGCACTCTTCCTTTCCTGAGCAGGGATTCAGCTAAATCGAAGGATTATCTGCACGGCAACCCTAACGGCTACCGGGCACTTCATGATACTTTTTATTGGAACAATGGGTTTCCGGAACTTAAGGGGATGCGCATCCGGGTGCATTATGAAACGGAAGCAGACTTTGTTAAAAATCGGGATGGGGATGGGAAGAACCCCCGGCGAGCTCATAGGGCATATGCTTCCTGCAAATTAGAGAAACCACATTCGCTGGGAAAGTATCAAGTGGTGGTAGTAGATCATCGCAGCAACCTGGAAGTTACTTTTTCTCACAAGCGCATAGATCTTTCGGACAAGCTCAACGGCCAGGTGCAATATCACTTGCTTTGCCCTCAAGTGAATTAGACAATAACTTCTCCCCGGTTGATTTTAGGCAGAAAATTAAGGATTTTTGTATCTTTGTACTGGGTGCAGCCAAGAACTTTTTTACTATGCGACAAAAGGATTAATCTATTTTCTGTTCCTAAGTCTTTCTCTAAGGGTGCGCCTTTAAAATATTCCTGTACTTCTTCCGAGGTTAGTTCTACTCTATTTTTGAGGGTTGCTTTTTCTTTTTCAGCTTCCCGGGCCAGCAGCTGCGCTCCTTCCTTACTGAGGCGTATTTGATTTGGCCGTATTTCGGCAAAGTATAACCCTAATTTATCAACTTTTAATTTGCTCAGGTCAACTTTGATGACATCTTTACTGAGGATAAAAATACGCTCATCGCTGGCTTTCAGATAGGCATAATCGATCTTAGGAGCAAATCCAAATTGGGCTTCGAGCTGTTCTTTAATTTTTTTGATTTCCCGGGTGTTGAGGATGGTGAGAGATTGCATGGGTTAAAAATTTAATCCTAAACTTATTTTAAGGGCTTCATCAATTTTTGGCATAATCTCTTCATGCACTTTTCCTAATTTTTTAATTAACCGTTGTTTATCAATGGCTCTAATTTGATTGAGAAGAACTTTTGATTCTTTTCCTAGTTGGGAATTTTCTATGGTAAGTAATACTTCAGTAGGGTAAATCTGAGTGGTATTTTGTGAGGTTACGGGAGCAATTATAGTAGTTTGGCTATATTTATTTCCTATATCATTTTGAATGATAACTGCAGGACGCGATTTCTTAATTTCATGCCCCACAGTGGGATCAAGACCAACCAGCCAGATATCTCCTCGTTGTAACTGGCTCATTATTCCCAATCCTCTGAAGTGTGATCCCATTCTTTTACCATTTGTTTATCTCTTTTTGCATTACTTTTGTAGCCCTCTATCAGTTCTTTTACCAGATTTTTTTTCTTTACTTCAGAAATAAGTTTATTTATAACATCATCATACGTTTCATAATCTTGGCGCAATTCATCTAAGTCCTCTTTCGTACTTTGATGAATTTTTACAGTGGTAGTATCCATAGTATACCAAAAGTATACTCAGTATAAAAATGTTTCTATATTTCGGCTAAATTTCTCTACCCCTATAATACTAGCCATCACCAGAGCAATTATACCCCCAACAGTAGATTTATAGTATTTCATAGTTAGTAAGAACTCATCAACCTATATTAATATTTCTATCCCACACCCCACACCGGATTATCTTTTCGTTTTATATCTACAATTTCCCTAAGTACTTCCAATTCTGTTTTGGATAAATGTTTCTTTAATTCTTTTAATTTCTTGAAATCTCCTTCGGGAATGTCAGTATACAGATAATCACCTTCATTAATCTGCCGTCCGACAGTGACTCCATCCATGGCCATAGCCACTTGCTTGCCTTGCTCGGCAACGGTTAATGATTCCTGGGACTCTTCCATACTCTTAACTTGGCTGATTCTTTTTCCTTGGGCATTCATAATGGGATCACCAGCTTTGATCTTGCCAATTTCTATCTCTATTCCAACCACTGCGGGATTGTTCTGGCGAAAGACAAAACCTTTTAAGATAGCAAATTTGCACGGACGGACTAAGAGTGATAATTCCCGTAATTCTACTTCTTTTTTGACGGTTTCAGTATGGGCATTGTAATCTTCAATGATCTTATAAATAACCTGATGGGTGATAACTTTGATATTTTTGTCTTTGGCGATAGTTTGAATATCATCCGGAACAGTAATATTAAATCCCAAGACTACGGCATAGAATTCATTTTTTGCCCTCATGCTTTCGGCCTGCAGTAAATCCTGCCTGGTAACATCACCTAATGAAGCGGTTGCGATGGGAATTTTTTGTTCCTGCAATAAATGGCGCAAGGCTTCCAGGCCGCCAATGGTATCAGCTTTTAAGGTAACTCCCACTTCCTCGCTACTATCAATGATAATATCTCTCACTTCCTCCTGAATTTCCAAACTCAGTTTGGCAATTTCTTCTGCTTTTCCTGAGCAGCTGCGCAGCGGCATTCCTGCCAAGGCTTTTTCCGTTCCCGGTGCGACAATCTTAACTCCGGTTGCGGCATAGACTTCTTTCACATTCTGAAATTTACTTTTTTTATCTCTCATTTCAGCTAATTCACCCGGTTCGAGCAGAATTTTGACTTTAGTGACTAAGGCTTGGTCAGTATTTCCGATAATCAAGGTATCACCTAAAGCCAGATGTCCGTTATAGATAATGGCATTTAAAGTAGTTCCCAGTCCTTTTTCTTCTTTCACTTCCAGAATAGTTCCCTTGGCATTGGCTTCCTCTTCAATCTGCAGTTTTTGCTCCAGATATTTCTGGGCCATGACGGTAAGAACGGCGAGTAATTCTGGTATGCCCTGCCCGGTCTTGGCTGACAGCGGGATGATGGCTAACTGCTTGGTGTAATCCTGCACCCGGTCAAACCGCTCGGATTCAAATCCCAGTTCCTGAAATTTTCCAACGAGTTCATACATCTTCTGTTCAAATATGCCTTGTACTTGGTAACTGAGGGCATTGATATTTTCAATGAGCATCTTAGCTGGTTCATAGTTCCATCCGGCGATAAGATCAATTTTATTGGCGGCAATGACAAAAGGAACTTTATTGGCTTTTAAAATTTCAATGGATTCCAAAGTTTGGGGACGGAATCCTTCATTGATGTCCACTACCAGAATGGCAATATCAGCAAGATTGCCGCCTCGTTTGCGCAAGGAGATAAATGCAGCATGTCCTGGTGTGTCGATCATCAAAAATCCAGGGACAGTCAATTTGCTCTTGAAAGAATCGAGCAGGCGGCCGCTCACTTTCTGGATGACTGCCATAGGGATAATACTCAATACTATTGCTTGGGTGATTGCTCCTGCTTCCCCGCTGGCAACGGTGGTACTTCTGATTCTATCGAGTAGCGAAGTCTTTCCATGATCTACGTGTCCTAAGGTAGCAACGAGGACTTTGCGAATGGCCATGAAAGTTTAGAATGAGGGTTATTTTTTAAATGTATTCTTAATAAGCGCCGCTCGCTTTGCGCCCACCATATCCAGAACAGTTTTTTTGGTTTTAGCAGGATATGGTTTTAGGTATATTTCGAGTTTAGGTAGATTTACTCTTTTTTTGAACTCCTGTTTTACTTCAGGACTCATTTTTTGCTTGAAATGGACCATATCAATGCAAGTCTTTTCCACATCGGAATACGGCAGAGCTATCGCCTTGGTGGCGTGGTATTCTATGCCCAAGTAATATTTTTTATCCAGATGGCGGAGCAGGACATTACTACCCAATACGTTTCGTATGCCCGTTCTGACTGCTCTGGTGGTGATAATAATTGGGATGGTTTCCTGTTCCCAGAGATTATGATGACTTAAGGCATCCTGTAACCCCAAGTAGGCGGGCTGGAAACAAAACACGGCCAAAGAAGCATCGTTCTGGGTGGTATAATATCCTTTGACTAATGGCTTTAACTTCCCTTTCGCAATGAGCTGACGTATCAATTGCTTCACGTATTGTTTTACTTTTTTTTGGTGGCGCACTATTCGCGCGATGGACGCGTAGCTTACCACGGGGTTGCGAGCCAGAAATCGTTCAAGATCATGTTGGTATTTTTGTTTTCCCATCTTAGTTCCGGTTCTTTATGTATTCTACCATTTTTTTGCTGGTTGGAATCAGCCCTTCCAGGATAAGTACTTTTAATTCCCATTCATCCACTGGCTGATTGAAATTGGTAAGCAGTTGCTGCAGCGGCTGGCGAACTTTATCCGGTTCGCGCACTTCTTTCAACAAGATAAAAATGTCATAGAGGTCTCTTATTTTTCGCCGGTGGAGATAGGCTGATACTTTCTCTTGTATCAACTGCTCTGCTGATAAAGTATAAATGGGAATACTGTTTCCTTCCACCATTTCATAGTCTTTGAGCAGGCCCTCCGTTTTTTTCCAGATGGCTTCTAAACGGACCGAAGTGCGGTTCAAGGTAAGTTGGGAATACAGGCTGTTTTCCCCAATTTTCTTCTTCTCCAGATGAAAGCCGCGCTGCTGGAGCTTCTCAAAGAAGAGGTTTAGTCTTTCTTCATTTTTGGGGATATAGATGTCAATATCTTCTGAGAAGCGATTCCCACCATAACAGCGCCAGATAGCCGTTCCTCCGTGCATCACCGCGTCATTAAAAACAGTATAGAGGGTTTCCACTATCATATCCTGCGCTTGGGCGATGTCTCGGTGGGCTTGTTTCCGTAATCGGGTAATGAGCGGAATCATACTATCAACAAAGGTTACTCATATATATAACTTTCGTTGATTTTAACATTTTGGGTGGTTTATTGCTGCAGGCAGATGACATACTAAAAAGATAAATCTTTAAACTGTTCAAATATTTCTCTTTCTATGTCTATCATCAAAGAACATTCCACCACCATTCACGCTGAATTGCCCAAAGGCGACGTCCATGCCAAAATGGAAGTATTCTATAATCCAATCATGGTCTCCAATCGAAATATTTCTATTCTGCTGCTCAATTCAATTTCTAATAAAGATATGAAAATTGCTGATCCCTTAGCTGGCTCGGGTATTCGTTCGTTACGTTTTTTGAAAGAGTTAAAGAAAGGAAAAATAGAACAAATGGTAGTCAATGATTTTAAAGAAAATTTTAAAGCAACTTTTCAACAAAATCTTAAACTTAATAAAATGACTAAAAGCGACCAAGCTAAAATATCCATCTGTAATGAAGAAGCTTCCCTCTTCCTCCTTCACCAAACCGGATTTGATTATATTGATCTTGATCCTTTTGGTTCTCCTAATCCTTTTCTGGCAGCTGCAATAGCTCGTATTTCCCTTGGTGGAATTTTAGCTGTTACTGCCACTGACACTGCTGCCTTAACCGGAACCTATCCAAAAGTAACCGAGCGCAAATATTGGGCTATTCCCTTGCGCAATTATCTGATGCACGAAATTGGCTTACGCATTCTTATTCGTAAAATTCAGTTACAGGGGGTACAGTTTGATAAAGCACTTACCCCCGTACTCGCCTATCATAAAGACCACTATTTCCGGGTGTACCTCACATCAGAAAAAGGAACCGTCAGGGGAGATACCATTTTGAAACAACATCAGTATTTCTTGTTTTGTAACGAATGTCTTTCTTTCAAAACATCGTTGTTCAATGCAGAAACTTGTCAATGCGGAACCCTCTTTCAGTTTGCCGGCCCATTATGGACAGGAGAACTATTTGATACAANNGTTGGTTTTTATGATGTACATGAGATAGCAAGGAAATACAAGACTAACCCCCCCAAAATGGACGTTGCGTTAAAGAAATGCAATGGAGTTAGGACACATTTTTCCATGACCGGGATAAAGACAGAAAAGAAGATTCAGGATACTCTGAAAGAATTGCAAAACATTTAAAAGTAGCTCGTTAAACGTTCGAGGTATGAATTTACAACAGATGGTGCAACTGGTCGGAAGAGATCCACGATATATTCCAGATTATATTACACATCATGATCCTCGTGTTCTTGCTGCCATGATGCGGGTTGATAGAAAAGAGTTCCTTCCCGAAGGGATTTCTGAAGAAGCTTATGTGGTTGATGATTTTTTAATGGAAAATGTAGANNGTTCGGGAAATTGCCTATCACCTTCGTACTCCTTCCATTGGGTACAATCAGACCTGTTCTGATCCCAGCATGGTCGCCACGATGTGTACTTTATTGGAATTACAACCGGGCAATAAAGTATTGGAAATTGGCACGGGATGCGGCTATCATGCCGCCGTTACCGCAGAAGTGGTTGGTCCGGAAGGAACGGTGTATTCTGTAGAACGTATTCCCCAGCTCGCAGAATTTGCTCGAGGAAATCTTCGCCGCCATTTTGGAGAAGATCATGGGAAAGAACGAGTTGTTGTTATTCACGGTGATGGATCCTGCGGGCTTCCTGACAAGACCTTGTTTGACCGCATTTATTTCACTGCCGGTGTTGATCCACAACGGTTTGATGCTCAGGTTTTTTGTAAACAGTTGCGCTCAGAAGGTATCTTACTCTTCCCGGAAGCGGAAGGAAGTCTCATAATTATGTACAAAAACAGTGTGGATGCCATGGAAGAGTATGGTCGCCGGGGAAGAGTTCGCTTTGTGCCATTGATGGAAGGAAGAGCGGAGTTATGAAAAAATGGCTATGAGAAACAATGAAGAATCTCTTTTGGAACAGAAACTGAAAGCAGATGGGGGCTGGAAATTACCTTCACAGTTATTTGGAGATGTGGGGGCAGATATTCATGATTTTTACACGCAGAAAAGAAAGCCTCAGCTTTTAAGTCGAGGTTCTTTTCTGGTGCAAGAAAGGGTTTTCCCTTCTGCACGGAAGGGCTCTGCCTTTCTTGTGTCCTAAAAATCTTCCAACAAAGAAGCGTCCGATTAAGCTCCGCACGCAAGGAAACGTCATACGTTTCCGGCAGATTTTTATGACGCGTTGCCACCATAGTCATTATAAATAAGTAGTAAAATATTTAAATAGGGTTCCTTTTAGCTTATAATATGGTTGATAAAGCAACTTTAGATGCTGTACTTGAGGATTTCAAAGAGTTTTCAAGAGAAGGAATGTCGTTTCTTGAAACAGTGGGTTCATTTAATCAATGGAAAGAACGGTTATTTCAATTCTCCCACCCCCAGTATGGGCAGCTCTTATATCTTCCCGTGGATCTTATTTGGTTTGGAGAAGGTGCAGGACCACAGTTTGATCAGGTTTATGCTACACCTGAAGATTACTCCAGAATTAGGAATGACGAAAGAGAATTAAGATTGTTCTTGGGAAATTTGTTTGACAGAGGAAGGCTACCTTGTGGTCAACCAGGGGTTCTTGACACAAGCGATGATATCAGTCCCTCAACTTATGTAATTTGGATGTATGAATTTTCTGAAAATGGGGGATTTAAAAGAAACTTGGAAAAAGTCACTATGGAAATGATGGATGAAGAATTTGCTCGTTCTTTCTTGTCGCCAGATGTGTCTGGAGAAAGAGATGAACCAGCCGATTATACCTCACTTAAAAGATTCAGCAAACAATTTTACAGATTAGTAGGATTATTAGAAGTTGTAAGAGATGCAGGTGCTAAAGATAAGGGGTTTGCCAAAGTTTATAACTTACTAAAGCAAAAAGTTAAAGAAAAATTCGGAAAGTCTATGCCAAAGGTAAGATTTAATAATACAATCGAGGATTTGTATGGGTTGACATCACAAGCTTTAATAGCAGTCCAACCTGAAGAAGACTTATCAGAATTTTGGTTAGAAATGATTAATTATGACGAGTTGCTGCGTGATGAGAGTGATATTTCACATGTTGATATGTATGGAGAAGGTTTTTTTAGATCCTACGAAAGAAGAGATGATAGAATGCGCCAAGTCTGTCGCTATATTAAAAGAATATTTGATTTAGATGAAAGAAGAGTTACAGAAAGTACTCGTGAATGTGGTGATGAATATGAATCTTTTTTGCATTGTGCAGTTTTTAATATTGGTTATTGGTGCTTTGGAGAGAATATAGAATTTGATGGAGACGTTAAAGCTAGTTATGATCGCCAAAGAAGAACGGTGGATATACTTCAATTTGGGACTGAACCAAATGATCCTGTTAATTTAACTAGGTTTTCTGAAACGGGTTATGAAACATTTAGTGGTACTTATAACAAAGAAACAAAAACTTTTCTCCCCGGGATTTAAAATTTGAGAAAACAGTAATAGCGGCTTTAAGTAGAAAGTATTAATAGTTGTTAGTACAGAAGGCAAAGCTTTAGACCACGCACTTTAGTGCAGGGATTAGTGCGATTTTCGTTATTTTATCCGTTCGTACTTTCCCACTAATTCCGTTTTCTCCAGAACGTGTCTTTCCAGAGCTTTTTCAACCTCTTTCTTCGTTGCCCCTTCTTTCAATCCCAGCATGGTATCTAAAGCATACAACTTGAAGAAATAGCGATGCTCTCGATCAGGAGGACAGGGACCACCGTACGTATTATTCCCACGGGTATTTTTCCCCAGCATTCCTGGCGGATTCTTTCCTTCTTCAATTTCTCGCACCGTTGGCGGAATATTAAACACCACCCAATGATCCCATACTTCTACGTTAAAATTCTTTTTGGCTATTTCAGGAATGTCCGGGTCGTCCATAATCAGCACCAGACTTTTTGCTTCTGGCGGAACATTAGAAATGAGTAATGGTGGATTAATATTAGTATCATCACAAGTATATCTGCTGGGAATCTTTCCGTTATGTTGAAATGCCGGACTGGTTAGTTTCATGGTAGTCATCTCCTTGTTTTGATCAGTGGGTGCTGAAGCGCAACCGAGTATGAACAGGAATAAAATAATTGACAGGATTTTCTTCATGGCTCTTACCGATACACCCGGTCTCGCGAGGGTGGTGGTTCAAAACAGGCATCTCTATTTTGCTCGGCAGCCAATTCATAGCTCCTTCCGTGTAGGACGTGCTGAAAGCGCGGATCTGTACCCATCATACTGAGGTTGGGTAATTGGCTCCGTGCTCTGTCAATATATAGATAATTCTGATGATT
>DUFZ01000075.1 GCA_013331635.1 Candidatus Woesearchaeota archaeon
GAGATTAGTTGTCCGACAGAGCATTTTCCCAATCTTATTTTAGCCTTAGTTTATAGTAATTACCCACGATGCTGTTTGTTCCTGTGATGTATCATAGGTCTGCCGGCTAATTTCCAAGGGTACAGTCATCAGACAGAAAAAGAGATTTTCTTGTCCGCTGGTATCATTTTGATAATTCAGGCTGAAGTTTCCAGCACTCAGTATGGCATTTGGCAGCGTTTCAGCAGTATTATTGAACATGATCGTTCCGTTACATTCCAGGCAGGTGACACCACTACAACTGCTTGAACCATTGACATTACTGACGCTGAAATTGGTGGCGCGAATAAACTCGGTAGTGGTCGTTAATCCTCTTAAATCATACCCCGTAACGGTAATGCCAGTTGTCACAATATCTTTATTACCAGTATTGTTCAAAGTCATAGGATCATTGGTAGCAGTTCGGTTGGTATTGCCTAATTCTAAGGTGGCCCAGGTTAAGGCCGTGGGACCTATTGCAAAAGCCGTTGTTTCCAAAACCATGAACTGCATGCTATTATTTTCACTGTAGAGGCTCTGGGTGTCCCTAATTGATGCGTTGATAGTCCAAAATCCCGCTCCATCGTAATACCACAAGTTGATGGAACAGGAATAGTTGATGTTATTTTCAAATGTCCCCACAGGAGTACAGCTGGTATTGGTGCGGTCAGCTTCTCCTAAACGTGAAATTCTTAGCTGTGCACTGGTGTTGTCTAAATCTCCTCGTCCATCGGGATCAGAAGCCAGGAAGGAGAAGTTAATCTGTCTTACGCCTCCTTCAATGATGCTCACGGCGGAAAGGTTGGACACGAAGGTAATGCTTGGCACTCCATTGGTTGCAATGCTGATATTTCGAATTTCAGAGAGGTTGGACTGCACTCCATCGCTGCAGTTGGTCCACCAGAGGTAATTTCCATCATTCAGGCTGGAGTTGGCAGATATAATGGCTTTTGTCGCGTTAAAGACGGTATTATTCGTGCCAAAGGCAGCATCCGTGCCATTGTTCATCCACAAGGTGCAGTTGAGATAGGGCTGGGCTATCATATCGTCAGTTACGTTGAACATAAATTCAGGAGTCGTATCGGTAGTATTGCGGGTGTGATTGGCAGGAGATAGTAAAGATAGTAATGGCGTTTGGTCGGCAGAAACTATATCAATGGTAATATTTCTCGTTTCCGAACTATTGCTTCTCTCCATCAATGGATCGAAACCATCACTGCAATTAATCATCCAACTATAGGGGCCGTTAGACAAAGTTGCATTGGTGGTGATGCTGGTCTTGGTGGCATTAAAGACAGTATTATTGGTTCCATACGCTTGTGTACCAGCGCTACTGCTGAGCCATAAGGTGCAATTCAAATAAGGTTGAGCAAACAGATCATCACTCACATTGAAAACGAAGTCCGGCGTGCTAGTTGTAGAGTTAATCGTAAGATTAGCCGGTGCCAGCAATGTAATGATAGGCAGGCGATCAAAGTACGTTCCGTTGAATTGAATAGTACCATTTGCTCCATGAGTGGGGCCAAGAGCATCGGAGGGATTATCACAGGCGGCGTCAGCGCTTACATTTCCTCCTAAGTACCCATGATTGGTCGTGATAAAAGTACTATTGGCTTGCAAGGTTTCATACACCAGATAAATTCTTCCTCCACCTCCTCCTCCTCCCGGACAGGAGTCCGTACCTGAACCCAAACCACCACCACCACCATCAGCTCTCATTACAGCTCCATTGAGATTCAATGTTCCAGCTACAATAATTATATGACCTCCGCTTCCTCCTCCTCCACCGGCTGAATCTTGAGTACCAGCAACGGCATCAGTTCCATTATTACCGGTAACATTAATGCTTCCCCGTATACCCACCCAGCCGCCGGCACCAGCAACGATTTTGATGCCGCCGCCACCGTCACCGCCATCTAGATCTGTATCTGCTTCTGATCCTCCACCGCCAGAACCCATTTTGAGATCAAGAGCATTGTATGCACCATAAGTTAGTCCTCCCAAGCCCTGTGTCCCAGCAATGCTCAATCCCCCATTTCCACCTGCTCCACCGAAACCGCCTCCCGCGCCAGCAGCAGCATCGTTGGCGTTCTTTTTCTGTCCTCCTCCCCCTCCACCACCATTAGGAGTAGCAACATTCGCACTTCCTGCTGTGCCATGATTTCCATCATCTCCCTGAGTTCCTCCAACTCCCCCATTCTCCCCCGCTCCTTTTCCTTCAATCCAACTGCTGGCATCCAGGCTGAAGTTTCCAAAGTACCCCAAGGAAATATTGACACCTCCCGCACTGGTACTGTTAGCTTGACAGATCGTCAGCACTCCACCGGTATTGATATCAATAAGGTCATATTCCGTAACCGTTCCGCACAGTTCCGTACTCGTTCCGCTGACAGTTAAAGAAGGATCAATAATAATTTCATCATCAACTGCTTTGCCTTCTTCGGTGTAATTCTTAGAAAGGTATACATAAACAACTTGGTCACTCACCTGATCCACCCAGATATTATATCCCCTCTGACGTTCTTCTTCAAAGCTGAGGATAAATGAACCGCTGTGCACCTTGCCTATAGAGGCATCCTCCACCGTAATGGGTGAACTTGAACTCACCCGTAAGGGAAGGGTAAAGTTTAAGGCCGGCAATAAGTAGGAATATGCTATCTTCCATTCTCGATCCGTTTCGAACTTGGACTGTTGGAATTTCCTTCCCACTTTATCATTTTTAATTTCTGCGGCAGCGAATTCTACCTCTAGGATTGTACCTTCAAAGTCGGCACTATAGGTAAACGTATCCTTATCAACTAAGGGCACCGCTTCGGCAAAGGTTTTTCCATCAATGAGTGGCTTATGGACAACTAGCCCCTTGGTATACTTCCAATCTGTAAAATCAATTTCTTCACTGGAGTAGCTCAACTGCGTAATGTCCTTGATTTTTTCTCGTGGTACTTTGAGTTTGGTTTCACTGATAATATCATCAATGTTTTTCGCTTTCTTTGCGGCTGGCGAAATGGATACTGGGATGCTGACCATATCAATAGTATTGTCATATAAATCTAAAGAGGGAGGCGGACTTATGGATACATTTTTAACTGACAGCCCAGTGATGCCCGGATCAATAAATAGTATCCCTAAGCCCAGTAGTAATATCATGGACAGCACTACGGCCAGGGGAATTATCTTGGTTGGTTGTTGCAGCAGCTGTTCAATTCTTTGTTCAATCTCGGTTAATTCCAGTTGAGCCTGGCTTAATTTCACTGCTGTTTCTTCAATAACCTGAGGCAGTCGCTGGGAATGGAGTTCCACTAATTGCTGGTACGTACTGCTCTTCCATCCGAGCTCGAGGCGTTTTTCACTTGCTTTCTTCATCCAGATTCTCGTTTGCTCCTTGAGAGCTTCGAGCCGTAAGATTCTTGCCTCTACCTCAACCTTCTTCCTCTTCCAGACCCTTACTTCTCTATGTGGTCTCATGGTCCTCGCTTGGTCGTTTCACTAGGTGTTTTTTCTCGACGATAAACTCGGGCAATTCCCGGGCTACCCGCTCCATCGTGCGCAGGGCATTAGCTGGGCTAACCTTCAGTACGTTGCATATCTCTCTCACCGACACCGTTTTTGCAGTCAGAAGTTCTGGTATCCCTACCGGTAATTCCTGCCAGAATCGGCGGGTAATCTTCGTGGCATCCAGCGCCCAGAGATATCCCGTTTTGCTGCTTCTTGTTCCAAACTTGGTTTTGCTAGAAACAAGGATCTGCTGCCGGCAGAGTCTTTGTAACGCTATAGAAACCGTTGAGAGCTTGGGTGTAATCCCTCTCTGTTCCAGTTCTTGCACCAGTTCAGACGTAAATTGCGCTGTTTTTTTCTCCTGGATAATGGAGAGAAGAAGTGTAGGAATAGATGCTTTGGTGGTCGAAACTTTTTGAGCATCTTGTGGAGGTACATAATATTGATATGGCTTTGATAAACGCAATACTTCTTGTTTCTTATACAAATCCTGCAGGTGAAAGTTAATTTTCTTCAAAAAATCAAGATCAAAATTGGAGGTAAGCTGAGCACAAACTTCTTTGACAGTAAGAGGGCCATTTTGCTCTAAAATTGCTTTAATTTGTGCTTTCAGGTTTCGAGAATTCTTCTTTTCAGAATACGCTGAAAAGGCAACTTTTTGGTTGAAAAGAGTGCTCTCCTGTTTTTTGGTGCCGAAGTAATAGTAGTATTCCAGGCCAATTTCTTTTTCCGACCGAACTATTACTCCCTTTTTCCAGAAATTAAGCAGGTCGTGCCGAACTAAATTAATCGTGTTAGTATCGGATTTTCCGAGCAATTGAGCCAGTTGACTTGAGCTTAACGGTTTTTTTTCTAGACTAAGTAAAGCTAGTACTAGCTGCTTACGTTTACTCTCTGCCGGCATTTAGGCTACAAGAACCCCTTATATTTAATAAACTTTTCTAGAAAATGTAAAATAATAACAAATGGGGGTGGGGGTGGTGCTGTCATTTAAATTATAAGAATTAATTCTATTTAATAAGCTTTTCTAGAAAAAGTAAAATAATAACAAAATAAACAATGTTCTCTAATATCTATATCCCACACCAGAAAAGATTATTAAAAGGACAATAGCTGAATATAGCTATTAGAGGGATAGATTCTTGCTGAGGAATAGGTGGTTTTGAGGGAATGGAAGTTTCCATTCGTGTTTTTTTAATGGAGGGTGTAACAATGAGCAAGATTTGGATAGTACTCGTAGCAATAGTTGTTTTAGTGGTAGCAGGATGTGCAGTTCAGCCAATGGTTCCTGCCTCGCCCGCAGACAATACCGTGATTTTGCGGGTGTCAGGGGATCTAAGTGGTCTTACTTCACCGCCAGAAGCTGCCAATAATATCTATCAAGTAGCAGTAACCGATGATGAATTTTCGCCAGCAACCGTGGAACTCAACGTGGGCGATACCATTGAGTGGTTGAATGAAGGGAATGAAACTCATAGTATCAGTTTTTATGATGGAGCTATGGATGAGAAGTTGCCTCGTCAAGCAACTTTGACTCATACCTTCACCGAGGCAGGTGAGTTTTATTACTATGATCAGTTGCATCCTCGATTGCGAGGCAGTGTGATAGTATCGTAAAGAATAATTTTTATTTTTTTATTTTTATTTTCTTGTCTTTTTCTAAGAATAATTTATAAATATACTCTTTCAAAGTAACTACTATGTCTCTTGAAAACAAAATAGCAGTTATCTTAAATCGAAGAGCCAAGAGAGTTACTCCCAGAGTAATCCGTCGTTTCAAGTATTATGAGAGCGAACGCCTCCAATTATATGAGTCTGGATCGCTGGAGGAATTGAAAGATATTGCCAAGGAGATCATCGATAAAAAATATGCAGTGGTAGCTTCCGTTGGTGGGGATGGAACGCTGTATACCAATTGGAATACTTTGCACAAAGTGGCTACAGATGGGCGGCAGGAATTACCCAGCATGT
This sequence comes from Candidatus Woesearchaeota archaeon, assembly GCA_013331635.1. Classification (GTDB taxonomy): domain Archaea; phylum Nanobdellota; class Nanobdellia; order Woesearchaeales; family GW2011-AR9; genus GW2011-AR9; species GW2011-AR9 sp10194u. The sequence goes on from DUFZ01000075.1 coordinate 5,485, forward strand.
TGTTGTTCAAGCATGGAACCGGAAATGGATTAGCCCCGCTGGTTCATGCCGGAAATTACAAAAAGCAATTAGCGCGAATTTATCAGGAAAAAGATTTTCGGAAATTGCCCCTTCGTTCTTTTCCTTTACTGGAAATTACCTCCAAGCAAAACGGAGAGTCTTTTAGTGATCCAACCTATTATACTTTTGCCGGCTCCGGACTCGATGCTAGGGTGCTGAATGATTATAATGATTTCAAGAAAAGGTTTTCACACCCCTGGCAGCGATTTTTCTCTGAAGGTCTTCCTGGCTATTTTGCCTCTGTACTGAGCAAAAGTATCTGGCAGGAAATGAAAAAGGATAGGTTTGCCAAAGTTTCCATCAATTGCCAGGGAAAATTATATCGATTAGCAGAGGATGCTCGGTATGATGTGGAGAGAGAAGAAGTGGTCGAAAAAGATATTTTAACCCATTGGATTGAGCCAGTGCACGCCGTGGTGGTGGGGACAACCCCTTATTTTGGGTATCAGTTTCGCGCCTTCCCCTTTGCTTTACTTGGCCATGAATATGCGGGAGGAATGTTTCAATTGCGGGTGGTGACCGGACCCATTGCAAAAGTTGTTCCTCATTTTGTTTCTCATGCGCTCACCTTATGGCGGGGAACTTATCAAAGTAAATATATCCAAGAATTCTTCGCCAGCGATATCACGGTAGAATATTGGGGAACTGAAGAAGAAGTTCCTTTTCAAATTGGAGGGGAAGCCCTGGGCAGCAAGAACCAAATCCGATATAGATTCTCAGATAAGAAAATGAAGTTGGTGGATTATAGGAAATTGGCCTAGTAGGGTTTTTTAATCTTTATCACAAAAATTCATATTCTTCTCTCACGCTTGGACCAGCTCCTACGAATTTTACGAACGTAATTTACACCGCTTCCGTGTGTTTTTCAAATCCCGGCGGTTTCTTTGATAATGTTTTTTTTGTTCATCTTAAAAGATTTAAAAGTAGGTTGGTTTATTTAAATGCTTCGAACTAGTGGGCATAGTAGAAAAAGTCGTCGCCTAGGCCAAGAGGTGAGTTTAGCTACGCCAGTCAGACAGGGACGGATCCGATTTTTATCAGTTTTTCATCAGAAAATCGGCTAAACTCACGGCCAAGACGACTTTTTCTACAGAGCCGAACTAGTGATGGCAATATCTTTATTAACATCTCTCACATCAAAAAGAATATGTCCTACAAACTGCTTTGTTTTGATATGGATGGGGTATTATTCAAAGATATCAATTTCTGGCTGGAGCTGCATAAATCCTTTGGAACACTTCAAGAAGGCCTAAAGCTAACTGAAAAATACCTCCATACTGATTATGATCGTTTGGTTGAAGAAGTAGTGGGAAAGTTGTGGAAAGGCAGGGATGCCAAGCCCTATTATGCCCTAGTTAATTCTATTGAATATGTTCTTGGTGTTGACAAAGTATTTGGATACGCCAAGAAAAAAGATTTGGTGACCGCGATTATTAGTGCTTCTTCCATTGATGTTGCCAGAAGAGTTCAGCGAGACTATGGGGTTGATCATCTCTTTGCCAACGAACTTGTCATTAAACAGGGCAAAGTAAGCGGTGAATTTATCTGGCCGGTGGGTGCAGGAAAACACAAAAAAGCAGATATAGTGAAACATCTTCAGCAAGATCTTGGCATTTCCGTTAAGGAATGTATTTATATTGGCGATAGTGAGACTGATATAGAAGCATTTGAGCAAGTGGGATTATCGATTGCCTTTAACCCCCCATCAGATAAAGTAAGGAAGGCTGCAACCTGGGCAGTGGAAAGCAACACCCTTCAGGCCGTGTTGAAATATCTGCCGAAGTAGACCTTTTCAACTATAATACCACTTATTCTGCTCTCGCTGTTCTCTATCCTTAACCGAGCCAAGTTTGTTGATGCGAGGACGATGGGAGCCGACGTCCCGCCTTAAAGTTATCCCCAATCCCTGCAGAAATAAGTTCATGCCCTCCTGTAGGGGAAAAGGGCCTTGAAGCTGTCCTTCTTTAGCCGGAGTGCCGGTAAAGACCATCACCCGATCAGAGACATAATCAAGGAACATCAAATCATGGTCAACCACTAAGATGGTGATATCCCGTTCAAAAGCCAGCGTCTTGATAACTTTGGAGACAATCAGCCGTTGTTCGATATCCATATAGGCCGATGGTTCATCGAGCAGAAATAAATCAGCATCTTGAGATAAACAATGGGCGATAGCCACTCGCTGCAGCTGCCCTCCCGATAATTCTTTTAATTTCAGGGTGAATAGTTTCTCCAGCTCCAAGGGGTTGATGAGCTGGTTGGTGTATTTTTCTATTGCCAGCTGTAAAAATTCACTCACCAATTGCTCGGAACTGGTTTCCAAGTATTGTGGTTTGTAGGAAACTCGCACTTCTCCTTCCAGTTGTCCTTGCTCCGGTTTGATGAACCCAGCCAATATCTTAATAAAAGTAGTTTTTCCAATGCCATTTTCCCCCAAGATCCCCACAATCTCATTGTGATGCAGTTCGCCGGAAGAAGTTTGCAAATGAAATGATCCCACATCAACCTGAAGAGTATTCCAGCCAATCATTTTGCGATTGTTGACTCTTGACTCGTCCGCTATTTTCTGAAATTTTAAGGCATGATCGCGAAAGCGGACATTCTCCTCTTTGAGATAGCCCTCCAGAAAAGCATTAATTCCCTCCCGGCTTGATTTCACTCCCGACACGATGCCATACGCCCCCTCATGCCCATACATGATGTTTATTAAATCCGTCATATAATCCAAAACGATTAAATCATGTTCGATAACTAAAGTAGCGGTATGTCCATTAGCTAAGGAGCGAATGAAATGAGAGACATTAATGCGCTGCTTAATGTCTAAATAGGATGTTGGCTCATCAAATAAGTATAGATTAGCATTTTTTAAGACCGTGGCCGCAATAGCCACCCGCTGCAGTTCCCCGCCGGAGAGGTGGGAAATATCATGGTCAAGGAAAGAAGTTAACTGCAAGGCTTCAGCAATAGAAGCCAGCTGTCCTTGCCCATCCACGTGCTGTAATAATTCCTGCACCGTCCCGGAAAATTGTTTAGGTATCAAATCTACCTGCTGGGGCTTTGCCGAGAGAGTGATTTCATTCTTATGGATTTTTTCCAAAAATTTTTGCAGTTCCGTTCCCTTAAAAAAGCTGATGACTTCTTTAAACTCCGCCGGATTCTGCCATTTTCCTAAGTTTGGCGGCAATTGATTGCCTAAGATTTTGAGTGCAGTGGACTTTCCGATGCCGTTCTTCCCCACAATTCCCACCACTTGGTTGAACATGGGCGTAGGGAGAGAATAAAGTTCAAATTGATTTTCGCCGAAGCGATGAACGGGAGGTTTATTGAGGGTTTCGGGTAGGTTGATGATGTCAATCGCGCCAAAAGGGCAGCGTTTGGGACAGATGCCGCAGCCAGTGCACAGAAACTCATCAATGCGGGCTTTTTTAGCCGGATCATCCCCTGGGTAGATGCAATCGGCTCCCGCGCGATTCACCGGGCACAATTTAGCACAAAGGTAATTCCCGCATTCCTGGGGATGGCATTTCTGCCGATCGATGATAGCTATTCGCTTGCGCATAGGTGTAGCTATAAATGTGGGTTTTATATGGTTTTTGGTGGAAATGGGGGTTGGGAGCGAAACAAGAGAAGGGAAAGTATATTTTAAAAAGGAATTCTCTTTTTACCAAACCATGGTCAAATGCAGCATCTGCTCCAAGGCGTTAGCGGAACTTTTTTTGGATAAAGTAAAAGGAACCAGGCTTCGAAAACCAGGATCAAGCAAACAATACCCTGTCTGTTTTGAGTGTCAGAAAAAGTTTCCCACCAAAGAAGCGCTGTTGAAGCAGCTGTAACATGGCCGATTTTACGTATCTAACGCAGGCGCAGGATCTTTCTCTGTTGGTTAAAACCTTAAAAACTGTTTCTGAAATAGCCGTTGATGTGGAATGTGAGAACAACCTGCATCACTTTGGAGCGAAACTTTCATTGATACAACTCTCCACCACTCAAGGCACCTGGATTATTGATGTGATGGCCATAAAGGATGTATCAATGCTAAGAACAATTTTTGAGAGTGAGAACATTCAGAAGGTATTTCATGATGTCAGTTTCGACCTGCGAATTCTTTTTCATGAGTGTGGATGGAAAATTAAGAATATATATGACACTCAGCTGGCAGCCCGTTTTCTGGGAAAAGAGAAAATCGGACTAGGTTCGCTGCTGCAAGAATACTTTAACATACGAAAAGAAGAAAAATTTCAACGTTTTGATTGGCTCAGAAGACCACTGCCTGAAGTGGTGTTGCACTACGCTGCTAAGGATACCCTTTACCTATTTGATTTGAAACGAAAATTAGAACTGGAATTACAGCGCCAAGGCAAGAAACACTGGGTGGATCAGGAGTGCCGACACTTGCAAGATCTGGATTGGAGTTATCATGAGCAAACCTATCTAGATATCGGGGGAGTTCGTTCCTTGTCTGCCATCGAAAAAGGGCGGGTGAAATCTCTATTTAGCTTGCGGCAGGATTGTGCCAAGCAGGTTGATAAGCCCGCTTTTATGATTATGACCAACAAACAGCTTCTGGATTTTGCCAAAAGTCCTCCAGCTTCCTGGGGCACTTTGCGAGTACATCCTCTGGTCAAAAAAAATCATGTTCTCTTTGAGCAAGCCCTCCAGAAAGCGCAGCCGATAGAACTTACTCGTGAACATAAGTTCACCCCAGCGCAAATGCAGGTTATACATACTTTTGTAGACCAACGAAAAATTATTGCTCAACAGAGAGGGATTGCCCCCTCGCTTCTGATCAGCACTGAGGAAGTGCAGGAATTGGTTAGCAGCAGATCAGTTTCACAGCTGCGAGAGTGGCAGAAAGAATTGCTGAAAGAACCGCTGAAAGTATTGCTGGGATTAAGGTAATAACTGTATTTCAAAAGCGTGTGTCCATTTCTTTCTCCGCCACATTTAAAAATAAAGTTCATTTTTGTCTACGATACTGCCCTTATAGCTCAGCGGTAGAGCGACTGCTTCGTATACTAAATCGAAGGAGCAGTAGGCCGTGGGTTCAAATCCCACTAGGGGCTTTCAGTTAATAAATGCTCCCTAATTGCTTTTGTTATCACTTAGTTACTACAATAGTAACATTTATAAAGCAAAGCGATTTTGAATGTTTTAGAGGGACTTACCATGAGCATTTTATTCAAAACCTACAATCGCAAGCACCAATTGCATATCTATAACGAGACCTGGGCTCTTCCCGATAAAAAGTATTTGGATGAATTATTGACCTTTCTGAGCAAAGATGAAGCTACCAAAGTCAAAGTTCTTCCCTCCGAGACTAAAATTGAAATAGAATTAAATGCTATAATTATCAACTGCGCTGGACTCGATGACCTCAAGAAAAAGTTTGGCATCTTAGCCGAGATGAAAGAACGATTCCAGAAAGTAGTAATACAAAAGTCCAAGAAAGATGCAGCGAAGTCGTGAGTAAGTAATCTTCTATTTTTTAAATAGCTCTGATTTGAGCCCCAAAAAGTTTATAAGATACTTAAGTTGCTCTGCTAAAGATGGATCTCTCCTTAATCTGCCCCGAGTGCAAGAAAGATTGTAAAGTTTTCAAAGGTACGATTTCCTACTCGCAGTGTTGCTCGCAGTGTAAGAAAAATTATGTAATGAATGATGGTATTTTACAATTCGTAGAAGATAAGAATACCGAAACCTGGGACACCTATTGGAAGCGCACTCCCGTGTATGATGATATCATGGATGTGCTGCGCAAGATGATGAATGTGCAGCTGCGCCGATATCTAACCAAACAAATTCCCACGGGTTCACTTACTTTAGAGCCCGGTTCGGGATCAGCGTACGTATCAGCGATGCTCGCTGAAAAAGGATTTCAAGCTTATGCCCTTGATTATGCTTTTATGCCCTTGTCCATGGCCAGGAAACAAGGAAATAAAGCCCAGCTCATTCAAGGCGATTTATTCAATACCCCCTTTATGAGTAATACCTTCGATTTAACTTTTAACAACAGTACCTTAGAACATTTTCCCAATCCCTTAGATGCTTTGAAAGAAATGTCAAGGGTCACCAAGCCCGGTAAGTATGTGTTTGTCGGCGTTCCTTTTACCTATGGTCCTTTAGCTGCCTACAAATTGAAGAAGAGCAGTTTTAAAGGAGCCTGGGATGGCACCACCTACGACCGCCAAGGGTTGAAAAAATTATTTCAGGACGCCGGACTCGAAGTTGTCGGCAGCAGAACTTTTTTCTTTAGATGTTTTGTGGGTGTGCTGGGAAGGAAGATAGGAGCCAATTAGTAATAAATGTTTAAATATTAACTTAATAATAGTAATAAACAGAAAGATTTATAAATGTAATAACCTAATTTATTTTTATGGAAGAAATTAAAGTAGATCAATTTGAATATAGAAGGGTTTGATTAACCCATCCAAATACTTCAAACCCTTCTAAGAAGGACTTTGAATTCGATATAAAATAGGGGTTATTCAAAGTCCTCTATAAAAAAGCCCGGGCACCCGATGTACTTTATTCCGGCGGGCTCGGGCCTTGTATAGTTATGGGTGCAATTTACGGAAAAAGGGGCTATATGTTCCATGCTCCACCAGGCGCTGATTTTTCAAGTCATATCGAACCTATTTTTAGAGATTTAAGAAAAGATGTAAAAGACAAAAATAGGGTTCAAATTTATGTCATTGGCGGCGAAGAAGTTAATGACCAATATAAAGATGAAACACGGGCTGGAAGACAAACCGTTCTCGATAAAATAGTACGAAGTGGATTTGAATACTGTATAAAAGTAGTTAGATGGTGTCCATTCAATCATAATCAGACCCTCAGTTTGATTCTTTCTGAAGGGAGAGCTGAGATTGAAGAAGACTCAGAAGAAGACATGATAAACGAGATTAATGGTTGGTAAATGCAAAGCCAATTGCATCTCATTGTTGATTATCTCATCTTCTCCCCCAGTAATAAAATGCTATTTCCCTACTCCACCATACAAATGCTTTTAAATCAATAGCTTTGCCAGTATACTAGAATATACGAGTTCCAGAAGAACGTTTCTAAGAGGGGTTAGGTGCTTTTGGGGTTAAAATTGGTCAAAAGAGCACTCGTTACCGGAATCACCGGGCAGGATGGTCCTTACTTAGCCCGACTTCTCCTCGACAAAGGCTACAAAGTCTACGGAACCTATCGGCGCACCTCCACTCCCAACTTCTGGCGTTTACAGCAGCTCGGTCTTATCCGCAAAGTCACTCTCATTCCTGCTGATCTAGGTGATATGGCTTCCCTGCTGGAAGCGGTAACCGTTACTAATCCCCATGAGATTTACAATTTAGCGGCGCAAAGCTTTGTGGGCTCATCCTTTGACCAGCCCCTGCTTACCACCGAGATTGATGGGAGCGGCGCCACTCGTTTCTTAGAGATAATTCGCCATCTTAATACCGATATCAAGTTTTATCAAGCCTCTACCAGCGAGTTGTACGGCGCAGTGCGTAAAACACCGCAGGATGAGAACACTCCATTTATGCCCAATTCTCCTTATGCTGCAGCAAAATTATATTCATTTCATATGACCCGGGTCTACCGGAAAGCCTACGGCATTTTTGCCTCCAATGGGATCCTGTTTAACCACGAAAGCCCCTTGCGGGGGCTGGAATTTGTTACCCGGAAAATCAGTAATTCCGTCGCAAAAATAAAGTTAGGGCTGCAGAAAGAACCCTTGCACTTAGGTAACCTGGAAACCAGGCGGGACTGGGGCTACGCACCCGAATATGTTCAAGCCATGTGGATGATGATGAAGAAAAAACAGCCAGATGATTTTGTGATAGCGACCGGAGAAACCCATAGTGTCGGCGAGTTTGCTGAAGAAGCCTTTGCAGTTGCAGGATTAAACTGGAAGGAACATGTGCAAGCCGACAGGCGGTTACTGCGTCCTTTGGATGTAAGTCATCTATGCGGCAATCCCGCCAAAGCCGAACAGGAATTGGGCTGGAAGCCCCGGGTTACTTTTAAGAAAATAGTTGATATCATGGTCAAAGCTGATGTCGAGCGCTGGCAGAAATATCTTCAAGGAGAGATCTTCCCCTGGGATGCGCCCAGTTATTCCAGCGAGATTGATATCCTTAGTCGGACCGTTTCCAGAGAAGGTAAACCACCAGTGCCGGGGATAGCAAAGCTACTAAGACATCTAGGTAAAGGATGAAGAAGCCGAAGCTGTTGAGAAGTTTATCCAAAATGGTTCTCGGCGTATAGGTATCAACAGCGTTTTCGGGATATTTCCAGCCGACGGGAGTGTACCAATGGGTGTGAGTGCGGTCGATGGGTTCATAAATAGATGTGGGAGCATTAATCATTCCTTGGTAAATGATAAATGTATCAACTGTTCGGAGTTCTTGAATTTTTTTCATTTGCGGGGTGATGGTTGCACTTAGTTGCTTTCCATAATCATAAATGCGTTGAAAATCTTCTGGTTTCCAACCGCAATTCTTGCCGGGGCCGCATTCGATGTAATAAAGTGGAAGGTTTTGCTTCTCTCCCGGGAAGTTATCCAATTTTTTTGCCAATTCTGGGAAATAAGTGCCTTCTAGATAATGCCTATTGTAGAATGCCCAAGCATAAATGCCGCGATAGATTCTAGGGTCAAGAACAACGATGGCATCAGCGGGGATGTTTTCTGTGGCATAGTCATGTAAGACATTCTGGATGGAATTTTTTCGCAGAGGAATAATTTCTTTCAAGACAAAAAGGGTATTTATTGAGATGAGGATGATCAGTAGAGCCATAACATACTTAAAGTTGATTCTAGGGATAGTCTGTTCATGAATTCGGACTAGACCATACCCCGCAGAAATACTGAGTACTATGGGGATCCAGACATAATGAGTGGGGCTTCCCATCTTTCCTGCAAGGTATAATAAAAGGAAGGCAATGGTCAGTACCAGCAAGGCAGTTCCATATTTATCTTTTTTCCAGGCAAATCCTATACCCAAAAATCCAAAGATAAGAATCACTGCATTGTATTTCCACATCCAGGAAAAAAGTATTTGCTTTGAAACTCCGATGAACCTAGTAAAAGTCCAGAGTTCCGCTTCCTGGCCAGCATAAATTTTATTATTTCCTACTCCCGCCAGCACGGTGAAATAATAATCAGTTATCCCCTTTTCTTGGTATAATAGGTAATTATAAACCAGTACGGGCATGACCACCAAAATCATGATAATACCTGCGATAAGGAGCACTTTTCCTGTTTTCTTGTTATATACTATTTTTCTTTCATGGCGATGGAGCAATCCTGATTTCGTATTCCAGCCCTGCCAAATTAAAATAATCAAATATGCCGGGACGAAGAGCAGCACAATTGGCTTGGCCATCACTCCCAGCGCCAGAAAGAGTGCTGTAAGATAAAGTTGCTTTTGTTCTCCTTTTATTGTTCGAATGAAAAAGTAGAGGCTGAGCAGGGCGAAAAAATAAGCTGTCATGTCCATTTCCTGGTTCCAACGTATTGAAAAGCCCGACATTGCAAAAAGAAACGCCGATACATACGCTGCTTTTTTGTGCTTAAATAATTCCATAGAAATAAGAAATATAATTAGGCTACCGAAAGCACCAAAAACAATGGATGGCCATCTGGTGGAAATCAGAGTAATGCCTTCACTGAGTTTATATCCCATATCAACAAGATAAAAATACAAAGGGGCCTGCTCAACTGTTGATAAGCGTCCAGCAGAGATAATGTTATAGGGAATAAGCGAATAAATTATCTCATCAGACCCAATGTCAACATAGTGAGCTGAAATAGTCCGGAGAGCCAGACCAAGAAGAACAATCAGTAATAAGTACAACGCACCTTTGGTAATTTTCATAGAGATACTACTTTTTGTGTAACCAGCTTTTTATATCTTTCTGTGCCGATGGCTCTGTCCTAAAAGTCCGCCATGAGCATAAAGTTGAGCCTCTTCGAGAGCATCATCAAGCGCGAAAAGGGGAAGCTCCCTACGGGAATGAGCGCCTGCGATTGCCTAAGCGAGAGGCGAGAAGCTCGTGGCGGTCGAGCAAAGCGAGATTTAGGACAGAGCCTGTGCCGATAATCTTTTAAACGCGTTGCTTTTTGTGTTAGTATGATCTCATTTATTACCATTGTTCTCTTTTTTATCTATCTTTTCGGACTTGGTTTTACTGCTACGTACTTCCTACGCAAGCCAGAGCATTTTTTGGAACGGCTTATTATGTACGCAGCTATAGGGTTGGGTGTTTTTCCCATTCTTTCGATCACACTTAACTTTCTTCATATTCCTTTAGACTGGAAAATCTTCCTGCTGCTGAGTCTGGCTTTTCCGGTTTATATCGTCGGCAGAAAAATCTATAAGAAAGAATATCATTTTTCATTTCATCCTACGTTCAGTCCTACTCTGCGGAAATCTGATCTGGTCATTATCGCAGTGCTGTTGATTTTTGCTGCGTCTCTCTTTATGTACGCCAAAGGGGCCTTTGCCTATCCTTATCTGGAAGATGAAGATCCTTGGGGGCATGCTGTCGGCGTGAAATATGTGGCTTTAGAGAAAAATGCTTATGATCCGCCGACCAGCCGCGTGGGCGATGTTGATACATCATTGTCCTACATCGACCCCTATCCTCCTGCTTATGATGTCATGATTGGCATATTACACCAGACCTCGTCGGAGATGCAATGGACAATAAAATTTTTTAATGCGTTGATTATTTCGTTGGGGATATTATTTTTCTTCCTCTTCGCAAAGGAATTTACCCAAAGCAGCGGGAAAGCCCTGCTGGCCACCTTTTTTCTGGCAGCTGTCCCGGCGTACATGAGCCATTTCATCTGGGCGCATTCACTGGCCATTGCGCTGCTTTTTCCGGCACTATATGCACTGCTGAAAATCCAGGAAGAGCGAAACTGGGTCTATGTTGCGGCCATCCTGATCGCCAGCATCTGGGTTTCGCAGAACGTCGAACAGCCATTAAAATTAACGACGATTATATTGATTTTTATTATTGTTGCCGGCATTACGCTCCGCCGTTCCGTCAAATGGGAACTGACTGCTGTAGGCAGCGGAATTCTCTTTTCCATGATTTGGTGGGGAACAATGGTGCAGAAATACGGCTTGCGTAATTTTGTGCGATATTATACTGGTGATAGGGTCTTCTCTGCAGGAACTGAATCTGTCGTGTCATCAGTTTCAGTTAAAAATCCAGAAATTTTGCAGAAGTTATTAACTTTATGGAAATCTTTTACATCAGCAGGTGGGTCAGCATCCCGGGCTTATTCTGTCAATGATTTTCTTATTGCCAAGGAAAGCAATATGATTAACGCTCCTATTGGGATAGGATTAGTTGTATCCCTCTTAGTCCTTTTTGGGTTACTTTATGTGCTATGGAAATATCGTTCCAGCATTGTTGAAGAAAAGAATTCTTGGCTCGCCATTACCTTATTCTGGTTAATCTTTACTTTCTGGGCTGTGAATGGAGCAACTTTTCCTGTTTCTGTTGCTCGTGGCCCTTTTCGAAGCTGGATGCTATTAGCCATTCCCGTGGCAATTTTAGCCGCGGAAGCTACTTACCTCCTAATGAGAATAGGAAAAAAGATTAAAGTACCCACGATGATCGTTCTTATCTTGGTTGTAGTAGGAGTATTGTTTACATCAGGAATTCAGAAGTATAAGTATAACACCATCATCTGGCCAACTTCTGGTTCATTTGTGCAATCAGCAGAACCGTTTGAATATGGACAATGGTTTGCCACGATTCCTCCAAATACGCTAGTCTTTCTCTACGCTCCCCGAGATAAATTAGTTATCGGTTATAACGCCTATTCTTGTGCCTGGTGTGAGGATATCGCAGTCTTTAGGGGAACAATTCTGGAGAGAGATGTATCGGAACTTCATAGCTTTCTTACGTCCCACCAATATGAGTATCTTATTTTGAATGGAGCAATGGATCGAAAATTTTTTACAAGTACTTTTAGTGAAAACAAGACTAATGAACTTCTGCCCAAGCGCTATGAAGAAATTCAGAAATCTGGCTTGTTTGCACCAGTCTATTATAAAGAAAATATGTTTTTAGTGCTGAAAGTGAAATACTGATAGCCTGAACCAATAATAGAGGTTAGGAGAATACACAGGTTAATTGAGCACCATTTTGAGTTAGCTGGCCGCCAGCTCCCTGACAGCAACTCATTATTTCTCTTGGCTTCTGGCAGAAGGCTTGGCTTTTACGTTCACATTTTTCCTGGATACAGTTATTATAGCCATCTAGGCTTTTATCTTTTATAGATAATACTGAGAAAAAAATCATCAGCGCGATTAAACCGTATAATACTAATAAAAGAATTCGTTGTGAATTGGTATGTTCTTTATCCATAATTATAAAATAAGCTGTTTTTTTATAAATATTCTGTTTATCACGGCTTTGCGTGGATATTAATCCTCTTTACCTAATTTAGAATTTGTTGTGTTTCTTTAAACAGTTCTCTGCAATTTCCATCTTTTTCAATAAATCATTCATTTTTCCAAGGTATTTTATCACTCTTTGCTTTGGATTTTTTCCGTCTTTAAACGCCTCAACAATATAGTAATAAACCCTATTGTTAAACTTTTTTGTTCTGATAAACACATTTTTAGTAGGCATTACTAGTATTTAATATT
>DUFZ01000049.1 GCA_013331635.1 Candidatus Woesearchaeota archaeon
TGTTCTTCAGAATCGAATCTACTGTCTGTACGTGGAAAGCTTAGAGAAGGGCTCTAAGCTCTAGGAATGGGTTCTTGTTTTGTTGTTTCCACGTTGTTATCAGGCTCATTATGACTTCATTTGCTGTTGTTCCTTTCTCGTTTCTGAGCGTTCCTGTTATTTTCCTTAGGATTACTTCTTCTCTGAGCATTCTTTCTGCACGATTATTGGTTGGTTCAACTTCTGGATGTATTATGCATGTGAACCAGTGTTCGAAGCCGTTTTCTATTCTTATGGTCCTGTTCCAAATGTAGGTTAGCAGCATAAGGTCGAGCCTCTGCGAAGGTATAAGCGAACTGACAAGAGGGTTGCCTCCCAAACTTTTTAAAAAAGTTTAATCAAAACAAAGGACTTTGTCCAATCAGTGGGCTTTAGCCCGCTCCGTCTCTCAAATGGCGTGACATTTGACGGAGAACGTCAGTTTCCAATCATTACAAGCGAAGGTGAGAAGTTGCTAACCAGAACAAAAGTGAGATTTAAGATGGATCCTTTTGGCAGATACTGCCCCTTAATGAACGAAAGCATGGTCAAGAGGTGAACAAGAAATAACGATCCTTTGCGCGGAGTTCATGTGTCTAGGTTCATTGGATTTGTCACCCCCTTTTAACCCTGTGTGGTTAAGCGGGGTGTATGAAACTGAAAAATCCAATGATTATAAAGGAATTACGTAAATTCTACCTAGAAAATAAGTGGAATCATAACAAAGTTCGAAATTATCGGTACAACCATATCCGCCCTCACAGAAGCTTGTTTATGAAAACACCAGTAGAAGTCTATTTTGATTTACAACAAAGATTAAAAGTAACAGAACCACAGGATAAACAGGGGTGGTGACATATCCTATGGACTCAGACATTGCGCGGAGTTCATGTTTCTTGGAAAGAAAGTGGAACTTTTCTAGTGAGTAGGAATCCACCATCAATGGATATTATTTGTCCGGTGATGTACTCGCCCCCCTTACTTGACAATAATAAAGCTAGAGAAGCAATATCTTCTGGATTTCCCAACCTCTGCAAAGGAATTGAAGATGCTTCTAATTGATTGTAGCCATTCGTACTTATTGGTGGCGGATACTCAGCCATGGCTTTATCTCTCATAGGTGTAATGGTCGAGCTAGGACAAATAGCATTAACGCGGATGTTGAATTTAGCAAGCTGCATTGCCTGATTCAAGGTAAGATTATTTATCCCCGCTTTGGTTATATCATAAATATCACACACCGCTTTGCCGCAGATACCATTCACTGAAGAAATATTAATGATTGCTCCATAATTATTTTTTTTCATCAGCGTGCTAATTTTCAAACCGAGATACCAGTAGGAAAGTAAATTTACTTTTATCAATTCTTGAATTGTATCCATATTCAGGCTTATATTATCATTGTCTTGTATCGTGTGTGTGCTTTTGTTCTCTTTGTAAATACCAGCACAATTAACCAAGATATCAATTGTAGGAAATTTTCTTATTATTTGCGAAAAGGCAATATTTATCTGATCAAATTTTGAGAGATCACATAAAAAATGGCTGCATTGGGTAATGGAGATTTCCTTTTGAGCTTGCTGTAATTTCTCTTTATTTTGCCCGATTATTATAACCTGAGCTCCCCATTTCACAAACAAGGCGGCAATAGCTTTTCCGATACCACTACTTCCACCAGTAATTAAAGCTGTTTTTCCAGATAAATCTAATAAATTATTTGCCATCTCTCCGCCAGCCCATTTTTTCGATTAACTCCTCACATATTATTAAATCAGAGCGAGTATTGACTCCAGTCCAGATTTTATCTTCTATGTCCATAACTATAAATTCTTTATCTGATACTAACTCCAAAACACCATCGCTTAATGTATATCTCCCTAAATTTTGTGCTTTTTCCAGAGCTTTAAAAATCTTTGGTGTAAGCCCAAACAAACCACAATCAATGCAATTGTATTCTTTGATGCTCCAGCCAAGATTGTTAATGAAGTTGTCTACTTCTAAAACTTTTGTGGCACTATCAATATCATTAACATGGTCTATTTTCTTATCAACACATAATATACATTTATCAGTTGCATCCATCCTTTTGATAAGACCTTTGATTATTTCAGGATCAATAACATGATCCGCCATAGTTAAAATAAAATTTTCATCTGTTATTACTTTCCTAGCCGCTAATGCTGAGACACCTAATTCGCGATGAAAGTCGGGATTGTAAACATAGGTTATATGCACACCTAATTCAGAGCCATCTTTGAGATAGTCTTTGATATGCTCTGACATGAAACCAACTATGACTACAAAGTTTAGGATGCCGGCAGACTTTAGGTTTAAGATAACATGCTCAATCAAGGCTTTCCGTCCGACAGCATACAATGGTTTAGGGACAGTTATGGATCCAGTATTAATACGAGTTCCTTTTCCCGCCGCAAGTATTACTGCTCTCATAGTGCTTTTCAGTACTTAAAGCATTTATATATCTTTTGAAATTGGGAACTATTAATCCATTTTTATATCTTTGAAAAGTTTAACCCCACTATTAATCTGGTGCTGTTCTGGTGCAGAGAATATTACTATTAAGTGACCCCTCAAATCGTTGGGTGATGTAGTGATGTAATTCTTGGGAATCAAAAGGTTCAACACGATGTTTTCGTTCATTAAGGTTATTAAGATAAAAACCTAGATTTTTAAGATAATCAATGAATTCTTCTGGTGTAACACCGGTCTTTTCTAAAAAAGAGGGTGTAAATTCAACCACTATTGATGCAGTGTTGGAACGGCGTAGCAACCGGTTCATCCCCTGTAAAACAAAATACTCTGCCCCTTCAACATCTATCTTTACAAAATTAACCTTTTCTTTTTTAAAATAATCATCTAGTGGTACACTTTCCACCACTACAGAATTTTTAGTGGTCTGTTCACTTTGGATTATAGAGTGCTTGGTGTTCTTTTCCTGGTTATCAATAAAAAGCTTAATTTTCCCGGCCCGATTGGATACAGCTTTTTGTTCGATAATTATATTTTTATATTTATTTACATCAACATTCTTTTTAAGGAGGAAGAAATTATCGGGATGCGGCTCAAAAGCATAGACCTTTCCTTGTGGTCCGACCAATTTAGCAAAAAGGAGAGTATAATATCCAATATTTGCTCCAACATCGATAACAACATCCCCCGGCTTTATCTGGGATTTCATTAATTTGGTTATGAAAGGCTCATAGCTTCCACGAGTTGACAGGCGAAGGGAATCATTCTTATCTAAATAGATAGTATTTCCCTCAATTATCGCTTTGTCAGAACGAAGAAACTGAATCAGCCACGAATTTGCTTTACGAATCCAGGAAAAGTGGAGGTGATTGTTTATGCAAAATTGATGTCCTTGTTGATAGAGCAAGACCAAGGATTTTTTCATAGTTTCAATGTTTTTGATTGTTATTTATTAATTTGTCTCTTTAATTTATCGTTTTTTTAAATATTAATCTTTCCTCATCATGTCTGCCAAGAATCCAAACAGCACGGTTTGCAGGCCAAAAACTAATAGAATCATCATTAAAAAAAGTAACCCTAAATGCCCTTTTATTCCCGATGTAAAATGAAGGAAGACAAAGTAAAAGCCAATTATTCCTCCAAAAGAAAGTCCTAATAATCCAATCCTTCCAAAGAACATTAATGGCTCGTAATCTCGATAAATCCGGAAAATGTTAATCCAGGCCTTGAGGGCGTATTGAAGTGGATTCTTAAAGAGGCGGCTAGACCTAGTTCGCCGTGTTTGGATTGGTACTTCCGCAATCCTAAATCCTTGCTTAGTCGCCTTAATAATCTGTTCCTGGGTGTAGGTAAAGGTATTGATGTAATTAATCTCACTGGCTACTTCTGCGGTAAAAGCCCTGAAACCGGTAGTAGAATCAGTGATTCTCACGTTGGTTAAAGAAGTAAGTACGATGGAAAAAGCAATATTTCCTATCTTTTTGAGCAGCGGCATTTGTTCAATTTTTCCCCGAAAACGGCTGCCTAATACTAAGTCATATCCGCTTTCTACTTTTTGGATGAGTTCTGGGATGTGCTGGGGATGATATTGCCCATCGGCATCGGTGTGTACAATAATATCCGCACCAAGTTTAAGGCATTCTTTCATCTCTTCCCGAAACGTTTCTGCTAGTCCCCTATTTCGGGGATGAGATACGACTATCGCTCCCTGCTTCTCAGCTATCTCTGCTGTTCTATCCCTTGAACCATCATCCAGCACCAGAATTTTGTATTTATACTTGGTGTTCTGCATCACTTGTTTTATTTCTTCTAGTACCAAAGGCAGGGTTTTTTCTTCGTTGTACGCGGGTATGGTAATGATGACTTTCATGGTAGAATAATTACCTGTTTGGTTTGCGCTGAGGTAAGTAGCTGATTGGCGGTGGAGAGTACCTTGAGCCCGTGTTCACCCGGAACTGATGCTGGCAGGCCTAAACGAATGCACTCCAGGAAGGACTCCAGTTCTACCTGTAGGGGCTCTTTCTTAGGAATAATTATTTTTTTCATGTCCCCTTCCGTGACGCTTTCCCAGTTATCGCTGCTGAAAGATTTGTTCTCATAAAAAAATAATTCCTGGTTCAGATAGTTCACTTCAAACATGCCTTTTTTTCCAAAGACTTTTAACTGCCTGATTTTGGTAGGAGAGAGATAATTTATGTTTAATATTGCTGAGACCCCATTTTTGTACTGGATAATGGCAGTTACGGAATCCTCGCAGTGGGGATGAAGGCGCTGTTGAGTTTCAGCATAAATATGGCTTGGTTCAGATTCAATAAGATAATTGATAATATCTAAATCGTGCACAGAAAGGTCGGTGATAACACCAACATCAGTAATACGGCTGGGAAAAGGGCCGATGCGCTGCACGTCAATTTTATAGATGTCCCCTAAATCATTGATTCTTTTTTTTAATTCGATGACCGCAGCATTGAACCGTTCAATGTGCCCGATCATGAGCAAGCACTTATGATTGACGGCGCAGGCGATAATCTCCTTCGCTTCTGGTTCGGTGGAAGCAATAGGCTTTTCCAGCAAGATGTGCTTGCCCTTAGTTAAGGCGTAGAGAGCGACTTCTTTATGCAGGCAGGTAGGAACAGCAATGGAAACGGCATCAATATCTTCTTGGTCAAGCATCTCTTTATAATCAGCATATGGTTTAGCATGGTATTTTTTGGCGATGTTTTCAGCCTGTTCCAGGTAACTGTCAGCTACTGCCACAAGTTCAGCATTCTCACTGTTAAAGAATACTCGGGCGTGGTTCTGGCCCATTGAGCCAACTCCGATAACGGCGACACGAATTCGTTTCTTTATCTCCATTTTTATCATTTACATTTCTTGGTATTTTTCTATTGTGGTTATAATATAATCCATATCTTTTTCGGTGATAAATGGATGAACCGGCAGGGACAGCACTTCCAAGGCAATTTTTTCAGTGTGGGGGAAAGTCATTTGGTTATATTCTGAATACGCTTTCTGTTTGTGTATCGGGAGAGGGTAAAAAATGGCAGTTCCTATTCCTTTGTCTGTGAGATACTGAACAAGTTCATCCCTAGTTTTACCAAATTCTGTGGTTACCCGGATGGTGTATTGATGAAATACGTGTTTAGGATTTATTGGTGGTACGACCAGGCCCTGGATCAGACGTAGCCTTTTGGTAAGGTACAGCGCGTTTTTGCGACGTTGTTCATTAAAAAAGGGCAGTTTTTTCAGCTGTTCGATGCCAATGGCAGCAGCAATATCAGTCATGCGGTAGTTGTAGCCTATAAAATCATGATAGTACTTTTTTTCTGAGCCGTGAGTAATGAGTTTACGGGCCAGGGCGGCGATATGGTCATCATTCGTAGTGATCATGCCCCCTTCTCCAGTGGTCATGTTTTTGGTCGGGTAAAAAGAAAAACAGCCGGTTCCAAATGAACCCACTTTTTTGCCGTCACATTCAGCACCATGGGCCTGGCAGGCATCTTCGATGATGGAGAGATTATGCTTCCTGGCGATGGCACTAATCACATCCATCTCTGCGGATTGTCCGTAGAGGTGGACAGGCAGAATGGCTTTTGTTTTGGGGGTAATGGCTGGTTCAATTTGGTGGTAGTCAATATTGAAGGTGTTGTGATTAACGTCTACAAAAATAGGAGTTGCGCCAACCATCTTAATGGCATTAGCAGTAGCGATGAAAGAGAAAGGGCTGGTAATGACTTCATCACTTGGGCCGATTCCTAAAGCAAGAAGAGCAATATGCAGGGCGGTAGTCCCGTTGGAAGTGGCAATGGCGTGTTTGACACCAATGAAATAGGCAAAGGCTTTTTCAAAAGCAGCTACTCTTGTTCCTTGGGCTAACATACCGGATTCAAGAACTTCTAAAACTGCCCTCTTCTCCTCCTCACCAAGCTGAGGCTTTGCAATAGGAATCATACGAAGAAAGGCTTAATTTTGGTTTATAAAGTTTCGGTAACTAACCGACATTCAGGGCATTTTTCTCCTGCTTTCTTTCCTTCCTCCAGCTTCTTTCCACAGGCACAGACTACCTCACTGCTTGCGGTGATTGGGATTTTTATTTGTTCTTTTCACAAACAAAGAAAATCCCCCCTGCAAGTTTGTTTATGATTGGAAAACTTTCCAATATTCCTTCCAGGGGCTTAGCTATAGTTATCATCTTCTGTGAAAAAGATGTAGGTATAAAAGTATGATACTCCAGGTGTGTAATCGAGTATCCAAATTCATGGAAAATTTTCTTCCAGGTGCGAAACATGTAACTTTGTTCATTACGGTGTATGGTAGGATAATAAATTCTTTCCTTATATCTCCTCAAAGGATTGAGAGCATTGGCCTCATCAACAAGAATAAGTCCTTTTCCCACACGATCAATTTCTTGTATAGCATTATAAACAAGATTAGATGATAACCTATTGGTACTCTTAATTAAGTGGTGAAGAACACCTTGACAGATAATAACATCAAATTCTCTATCTTTAAAAGGAAGAGCGGTGACATCAGACTGAACAAAAGTGATATGTGGATATTTCTCTGTGGCTTTTTTAATCGCCTCTGCAGAATAATCAACACCCACTAACTGGGTACAGAAAGGATAGTAAAAGTAAGTTGAAAAGCCAGAACCACATCCAATATCTAGTACTTTTTTATTTTTTGGAAGATGCTGAATGATGGGTGTAAAAGCTTTAAAGAGATGGTGGTTTCCACCAGGACTTAAATATTCCGGATAATCACCATCCTGTTGGACTTTTTCATCCCAATAATTTCTATATTCTTCTGTAGATTTTTCCATGTATTACCTGTTTTTCTTAAACTCACTCTTTATAATTGTATTTGAAGGAATACTAAAAATAATTGTAGAGCCGCTGGCAATTGCAGTATCACTTCCAATGATAACATGGGGCTCAATATTTACTCCTGCTCCTAACGAACAGAGATCTCCAATTTTTACATCTCCACTAGTCATTACTCCTGGACCGAAAAGAATGTGACTACCAATATGATTATGGTGTTCAATATCACAATGGGCGCTGATTAGGTTATTATCTCCCACTTCAGTTCCGTAACCTAGGTGTACGAAAGCGCCAATTATATTACCCTCGCCAATTTTTGAGGTTTGGTTGAGATACGCCGTGGGATGGATCGCGTTCAGAAATAAATAGCCTTCAGTTTTTAGCAGATTGTAGATTTTTTTTCTTATTTTCATGTTGGAAGTTATGGAAAGACAAAGGTGAGTACAATTTTTTTCTTTAAAAATTTTTTCTAAAATTTTTATTCCTCCAAATATCGGTTTGTTCCAAATATATTTTCCCCAAAGAAGCTGATTATCATCAAGAAAGCCAATAATCTCATTTGCTGTATCACTGCTCAAGATATCAGCAACAACTTCTCCACCATTGCCAGCACCAATAATCAAGATTCGTTTTGGTTGATATGAATTAGTCTGTGTGCTTAATTTAATATTCTTTTCTAAGAACTTTTTTATATCCTCCTCTATAATCCTACCCTCTGGACCAGAACCATTAATTCTTTTTAAATCAACATTTTTTTCCTTTGCCAATCTTTTAGCTGCAGGAGAGGACTTAATTCTTTCTATCTCTACAGAAGAGGTTGGTGTTTCAGCAGTCTTATTTTGGAGGAAATTAATTTCTAGGTTTTTTTTTGATAGTGGTTGTATTTGTATCTTGCTCAAATCTGGAAGTGGTTCTTGAGCTTCACCTATTAAAGCCAGTGGAGTTAGAATCGGAACTGTTTTTCCCGACTGGATCAAAATTTTTCTTAAAAAGCCAGAATACTCTGCTTCTATCTCAATAAGAGCTTTTGCGGTTTCAATTTCAAATAAAGGCTCTCCTTTTTTAATTTCTTCCCCTTCTAATTTTAGCCAAGCAGCTACTGAAGCTTGTTCCATGTTTGGTTCAATTTTTGGAAGGATAATAATATGCATGGTGTTATCTATTTTTAATTTTTGATAATGCTTCTACAATATCTTGTTTTGATGGAAGCGTAGCTTTCTCTAAAGTTGGGCTGCAAGGGATGGGGATATCTTTCGCTGCTACACGTTGAATAGGGAAATCTAGATAATCAAAACAATTTTCCATAACTTTACTTGCTATCTCAGCCCCTATACCCCCCGTCAAACATCCCTCTTCAATGATAATTACTTTCCCAGTTTTCTTCACAGAAGTAGAAATAGTTTCCATGTCCAAAGGAGCTAGGCTTCTTAAATCAACTATTTCCACACTTAAATTGCTTTCTTTTGCTGCGGCTATACTCTCTTGCAGATAGCGAGAATAAGTTATGATAGTAACATCATCTCCCAATTGAATTACTTTTGCTTTTCCAATAGGCAAAAGGTACTCTTCCTCTGGGACTATCCCTCTTGTTGCATACAATAATTTATTCTCAATAAATATCACAATATTGTTATCGCGAATTGAAGCTTTAAGTAATCCTTTTGCATCATAAGGAGTTGAGGGGTAGACTATTTTTAACCCAGGAATGCTTATGAGCAATGGTTCTAGACTTTGTGAGTGAGTTGCACCATATCCTCTTCCTCCACCAGCAGCAGTTCTGATAACTAAGGGAACTTTCAATTGACCATTAGAAACATGATGATATTTTACCGCATGGTTTAATAATTGATCCATACATAAAGTAAGAAAATCCATAAACATTATTTCAACAATTGGTCTCATTCCACCGATAGCACAACCAGCTGATACCCCTACCAAGGCTGCTTCAGACATAGGTGTATTTCTAATTCTATCTAATCCAAATTTTTGAACAAAACCTTTTGACACTCCAAAAGCTCCCCCATAAGTTCCAATATCCTCACCAAGCATAAATACTTTAGAATCTCTTTCTAGTTCTTCAGTAAGGGCTTCTCGTATTGCTTCTATGTAGGTTATTTCTCTCATGGTAGTCCACCTTCAGAACACCAGCAATGATCTAAAAGAGACGCTTCAGGAGGAAAAGGCGAATTTTGTGCAAAAATTGCCGCAGCATCTAATTCCTGTTCCACTTCTTGGTGTATACGCTTAAAAGTTTCATTACTTTCACCATATCTTTCTTTGATAATTTTTTCGTATTTTTCAATTGGATCTTTTTTAAGCCACTGTGCTTCCTCTTCTCTAGTTCGGTAAAGAAATAAATCATTCTTTGAGTGTCCGCTAAAGCGATACGTTTTGCATTCTATGAAAACAGGCCCTAAACCTGTACGTGCATTTTGTACTGCAGAGCTCACTGTTTCTTTTACCATCTCTATATCATTCCCATCAATAGTTATTGATTTCATTCCGTATGACTCTACTCTTTTTGAGATATCTTGAAGGACCATGCTTTCTTTGGTGTGAGTTGACATTGCATAAAGATTGTTCTCACAAAGAAAAATTATAGGAAGTTTCCACACCGCCGCAAGATTCAGGGTTTCATGATAATGCCCCTCATTGATAGCTCCATCTCCTGAAAATGAAAGTACTACTCTGGGCTCTTTTTTTAGTGCAAAAGCCAGGGCTATCCCCGTCCCAGTGACCGCAGTCCCTCCGGTAATTCCATTAGCAATGAAGTGATGTTTCCAAGACATGACATGTTGCGTTCCGCCTCTTCCCGAACAGAAACCGTCGACCCTGCCCATCAGTTCAGCCATTAAGTTATTTAAAGGAAGTCCTCTAGCTAAAGCGTGACCATGACCCCGATGGGTGCTCATCACTACATCATCTTCTTGAATGGCTGCACAGGCACCAACTGCAGAAGCTTCTTGTCCGATAGAGAAATGACAAGTTCCATGCACTTGTCCGTGAGTAAATAAAAAATCCATTTTCTTTTCAAAAAAACGAATACGCAACATTCGTCGGTACAATTCCAAAGCTTCTTCAAGTGGGAGTGCCATGTGGATATTCTAAACTTTTTTGATTATGAAAATGAATTGAAGAAGTGGGGAATTTTTGCTTGACATTGTTCCTTCATTTTGTCGAAGCTTACTTTTCCTTGACCGAGAACTTCTTCCACGCTCGTCATGACATCATACCTAAATCCGCAGGCATTTATAGGTGTAAAGTAATTAAGGTCAGTTGAAACATTAAACGCAAAGCCGTGCATGGTCACAATATATTTATTCCCTTGGGCATCAGAGCCGGCACTTTTTGTTTCAATACCTTGAGCAGCTATTTTTTTATGTTCTCCTTCTAAACGGTACCATGCTCCTCGGATATTTTTTCCGTAAATATCAACTTCATTTTGTCGCGAATACGCAGCAATGCCCTGCTCATTGGCCAAAGATAAGGTAAGTTCTTCTATTGCATCTACAAAACGACCGATAGCTGGAAGGGGGATTTTAAAGATAAAATAACACACTAATTGACCAGGCCCATGGAAGGTAATTTTTCCACCCCTATTCACATTAAAAATTGGTGCAAGCAGAGGATATTTTATTAATTTGCTTTTATCTACTAAATCTTTACCCAAAGTATATACTGGAAAGTGTTCTACCATTAGTACCATATTTGGAATTTGTTCATTAATTCTTTGCAATCGCAGCGTTTCTTGTAGCGTTAGTGATTCGCTATATTCCATTTTTCCAAGATCTTTGATTTCTAAATCGGTACTCCTTTCTTTTTTTGGAAGTGTGGTTAGTGTATCCATTCTTTTCAATTTGCTTTCAAGGTTGTTTTGATCTAGCATTGGTTCTTTTTAATTGCTATATCTCTGCTTTTTATTGACTATGAATCTTTGTTCGTTGTTCTAGAGCATTATGGACGGCTTCAAGAATAGCTTCCGAAAGGGTGGGATGGGGAAAAATAAATTCTTTTACCTCTAAAGCGTCCTTTCCTAATAGAGGAATAGCGACCCCAATAAGTTCAGAAGCATGGTTTCCAATGATAGATGCCCCAACTATTCTGTTTTCTTCCAAGTATACTTTTACAAAACCATTTATGTTCCCAGAAGCTATTGCTTTTCCATTGGCAAGGAAGAATGCTTTTCCTTGCAGTTTAGTTTGCACTCCAACTGAGGCAATTTCAGGATACGTAAAAATGCACTTTGGAACTTTGGAATAATCCATTACTCCTCTTTGTCCCATAATGTTCTTGGCAGCAATAAGGCCTTCCCAAGTTGCAATGTGAGCAAGCTGGTATTTCCCAGCTACATCACCAATAGCATATATTGAAGAAAGATTTGTTCTCATGTGCTTATCTGTAAAAATTCCTTGTCTACTAAAAGAAAGACCTATTTTCTGTAATTCTTCTGCCTCGAAATTGGCTTCTCTACCGATAGCGACTAACAAGATTTCAGTCTCAATATTTTCAGAGCAACCACTTTGAAGATTTTTTACATTTATTTTTACTTTACTTTCTTTTTCCTCAACTAAAAGTACTTCTCTGTTGCAAAGTAATTTAATATTTTTCTTGGTGAGACTTTTTATCAAGAATGATCTTACTTCCTGATCTTCCTGAGGAAGAAGCGAAGGCAAGTTTTCTATGATAGTGATATTTACCCCCAAAGTATTGAACAGTGAGGCATATTCCAAACCGATATATCCCGCGCCAACAATGACTATGCTTCTTGGAAAGACTTTTCTCTTAAAAATTTGCGAAATTTGGTCACTGGTAATTACTTGGGAAGAAAGGCATGTTCCAGGCAATAATCTTGGACGAGAACCAGTGGCAATAATAATATTTTTTGTTTTAATAATTTCTGATTCGTTATTTTTAAAATGAACTATTACCTCAGAAATAGATTTTATTACTGCTTTCCCTAGGAGTAATGAAACTCCTTGCTTTGAGAGCAAAAATGAAACTCCTTGTTGGACTTTTTGAGCTGCTTCTTCAGCTGATTTCCATAAAGAGAAAGTATCCACTAATGGTATGGTCAAAAAAATTCCTTTCTTTGCCTCCTCTTGCACTGTCTCAAAAAGTGCAGCCTTAGCAAGAAGAGTTTTTGTAGGTATACATCCTAATTTTGCACATACCCCTCCAAGTGTCTCTTTTTCAATTAAGCAAGCTTTTCCCCCAAGTTCAGCGATATGAATAGCGGCGTTATATCCTGCCGGACCACCACCAATAATAACAGCGTCAAATTCCGTTTCATTAATTTTTAGTTGATTCATGGTTTACGTAATTGTAATTAAAGTGTTATCAAATATTGGTAAGGTAGAGTTATCTTGGATGCTTCGATTCATTTTTTGAGTAAGATGAAATTGTAGTTTGTCTGCCCGATACGAACTTCTTACCAGCGGACCGCTTTCTACATGTTTAAATCCCAATCCTAATGCTATTAATCTCCACTTTTCAAATTGGTTGGGGGTGTAATATTTTTTAACTGGCCAATGCATTTCTGTTGGTTGTAGATATTGTCCTAGGGTAAGAAAATCACATCCTCTATGTATGAGGTCTCTCAAAGTTTTTTCTATTTGTATCTCTTCTTCTCCTAAGCCAAGCATCAGACTAGATTTTGTTTTCTGGAGTAGATTTACCTGTTTAATCTTGCCAATGAGCTGCAGAGACAAAAGGTAATTACCTTGTGGTCGAACTTTAGAAAATATTTCTTCTACCGTTTCGATATTATGACTCAAGACTTCTGGTTGTATTTGTACAATTGATCTTAAGGATTCAAAATTGCCCTTGAAGTCGGGAATGAGTAGTTCTACTGCACATTTTGGATTTAATTCTCTTATTTTATCCACCGTTTCGACAAACATGCATGCCCCGCCGTCAGGAAGATCATCCCGATTTACTGATGTTATTACGACATAACTTAAACCCAACTGCTGAACAGCTTTAGCTACACGTTCTGGTTCGGTTTTATCAATGGTTACAGGCTTTCCTGGTGCGACATGACAATAGTGACAATTTCGAGTACATTTGTTACCTAAAATCATAAAAGTGGCTACGCCGTGGCTGAAACACTCTGCGCGATTGGGACAAAGTCCCTCTTGACAGATAGTGTTCAATTTTAATTCTGAAAGAATCGAAATGGTGTGATCAAATTGAGAGGGAGAACTATATCTTACTTTTAACCATTCAGCAAATTTTTTATTTGATAAATTGTCTACCATGGTCTTATTTTATATTTTTTATTACTTGGATAATCTTTTGTGCCACTCCCGTTTCGTAAGGATATTTTATTCTCTGGATTCTTTGCAGTTCACTCTCCTGTTGGAGAAGACTTAAAGCAGTTGAAACTATTTTCTCTTCTTGGGTACCCACTAAGATATTTTTACCTGCTTTTACTATCCTTATCCATTCCGTTTCATTGCGTACAATCAAACAGGGCTTATTGCATACCAGTGCTTCTTCCTGAATGCCACCACTGTCACTCATACAGAAAAGGCAGCTTGATAACAGGCCCAAAAAGGTAAGGTAGGGCTGCGGCTCTAGTACTCTTATTTTTGGATTTAAGGTTATTTTATACTCTTGAAGCGCTTTTTTGGTTCGGGGATGAATGGGAAAAATGAGGGTGGTTTCTTCTGCCAGTTGATTCAAGGAGGCGGTAATTTGCTGTAGATTCTCTACTCTATCAGTATTTTCTGCACGATGAAGAGTAACTAAGACAAATTTATCTTTTTCTAATCCAAATTGTCGGCTAATCTCAGTTTCATTTATGAACTGTTTATTTCTCACGATAGCATCAAACATAGTGCTTCCAAGCATAAAAACATTCTTGGTTATACCCTCCTGCCGTAAATTTTCTACACTTACCTCATCGGGGGCAATTAAATAGGTTGCTAAGTGGTCAGCGATAATCCTATTGATTTCCTCAGGCATGTTCCGGTTAAATGACCGGCAGCCGGCTTCGATATGCATTAAAGGCAGATGTAATTTCGCAGCAGCTAGGGATGCAGCAGGTGCAGTATTGGTGTCTCCTTCAACAATAACCAAGCTCGGTTTTTCTTTCTGTAGAATTTCTTCAACTTTTTCTAAAATCATGGCAGTTTGCTTTCCCTGAGCCTGAGAGCCAATGTGAAGATTATACGTTGGTGTGCGCAGCTGTAGCTCTTTAAAAAAAACTTGGTCCATAGCATAATCATAATGCTGGCCAGTATGAATGAGTATATGTTCAGAAATTCCTTCCAGAAGAGGTATCAGTGGTGAAAGTTTGGTAATTTCTGGCCGGGTGCCAAGTATGGTTGTAATTTTCATAGCTCTCTTCCAACTGTTTTATAGATGACAATCCTCCCCATCAAATTTAAATGGCTTTTAATTGTGCTTAGCAATTTTATTTTGGAAACACCATATTGTCGCACTTGTAACGATGCTGGGAGTTCTTTTACTGTATATCCTTTCAACACAGCTTTAATCAAAATTTCGGAGACATATAAGAAGTTATTAGCTTGGCTATGTACATTCTGTAGCACCTTTCGTTTATAGACCCGCACCATGGCACTATGAGTATAAATACCAGAACTTAATAGATATTTATAGATCAACGAAGCGCTTTTGCTGAGAAGGATACGGTAAGCAGGAACGTTGTTGACTTTCCCAAGTGGGTGATAAGGAGATACAGTGACGATATCGGTGTGCTCATCAAGCAGCTGGAGCATTTCTAGAATGAGAGAAGGAGGATAAGTACAATCACTATCTAGAGCAGCAACGAGATCTCCGCTTGCATGCGTGAATCCTGTTTTTAAAGCAGCACCCAAATTTTTATTGACTTCATGCTTAATAATTTTCACGCTAGACCAATTTCCAAAATATTGATGTAGCAATTCATTAGTACGGTCATTGCTACCATCATCCACAAAAATGACCTCTAATTTATAGGTTTTGCAAAGCTCTTTGGCAACCGGACGCAATTGCTGAACTAGCTGAGGAATCCCCTCTTCTTCGTTATAGCACGGGATGATAATAGAGAGGCTAGGCTTTGACATAGAGCTATTTTTCTACGTTTGACTTTAAAAGGTTTATGATTTTTCTAATTATGGAGGTATGTTAATTTATATGAGCTAATTAATAAGCTTATATTTTTTAACTAAAGTTTAGTATGTTTTTTTCTTTAAAGATAATTGACTTTCCCATTATTTTCTAACTTTATTTCTTCTTTTTCTTTTCTTTTCAGGATGGATTTATATTGTCTGATAAAAATAAGAATCAAAGAACCAGAAACAATGATAAGATAGTAGGAAATAATCCTATCCAACAGCACCGCACTTTTAACCAGACTGGCTGGCACGGAGGATTCAAATTGGGACAGTAAAGAAGCTCCCGACAATTCCGTTACTCCTACCCCTCCAGGGATAGTAGAAATAACACCAATCAGCAGGGAAGAGATAAAGGTAAAGGCTACTACTGCGACTGAGGGGTGTATACCTAAGTAATAGAGCACGGCATAAAATCTTGCTACTTCAAAGACGTTTCCAATTATGGAGAGTAATCCTAGGTATATCATTGATTTTTTTGATTTTAGTATGCCAAAACTGAGCAATGCTTGTTCAGTAAAGGTTATTCCTTTTAATTTGAGTTGTTCAGAAAGAGGCAGGATGCTTACTATTTTCCGGGTAAGAAATAATAATAATGTGGGAAATAAGGCTACCATCATTATTCCCCCTAATAATACCACAGCTAATATGAAAATGATATTGATACTTACTAGCCCCAGAGGTGGAAGGAAGAACAATGACAATGCCAGAAACAATACTAAAGTAAGGAGATCCAGCACTCTTTCCAGAACTAGTGCTGATAAAGATTGCGACAAAGGCACTTGGTAAGCATTTTTTAGTACCAGCGGCTTAGCTAACTCTACTCTCCCAGGGAGAATGCTTCCCGCAGCTACTCCCGCAATAATAGAAGTAAATGAAAATCCTAGGGGGATAGAAGCCTGAGAAATTGAGTGCACCAACACTTTCCATCGCCAGGCTTTAAAGAAGATATTTAGAAAGGTCATCGATAAAGCTACTATCACTAATAGGGCTAACTGAGAAATTGGAATAGCCATTAAACTGTCTTGTATCCCCTTGGTATCTAAGGTAGCAATAAAAAAGATCAGCACAGCTATACCTAACAATAAAAGCCCACGCTGTATAATTTTGCTGGTTTCCATTATCTTCTTACAGTAAGTTATCTTCTTACTGTGAAGTTTGATTTTATATAGGTTGTGGATTTTGAGGGATGCCAATTTTATTTCTTTTCTAAGTTTAACAATCTTTATATAGCTCTTTTTATCCAAAACGGCTATGGAATTACCCCCGCGGCGCAGCCTGTCACGGAGCATTCTCTATGCTTTCTTGCTCATTCTCTTACTGGGAGGTATACTGCGCTGGTATGATCTCGGGAAAGAGAGCTTCTGGACGGATGAGGCTTTTTCCGTGCATCATGCCCAGGAGGAGCATGTTTCAGAAGTTATTACTAAAGTGTCTGAAACGGAAGCAGCTCCACCCCTCTATTATATTATTCTCCATTACTGGGTATCTTGGGCAGGAAGTTCAGAAGTAGCAGTTCGTTTTCCTTCTTTTCTCTTTGGAGTTTTATCTATTATCATTTTCTTTATAATTATACGCTTATTCTTTGAATATAGAATAGCTCTCCTTTCATCTTTGTTCATGGCAACTTCAATGCTGCAAGTTCTGTTCGCTCAGGATGCGCGGATGTATAGTTTGTTTACTTTTCTTTCTCTCAGCACCACTTATTTTTTCATTCAACTCTATCTCCAATTAAGGGAACAGAAAGCTAGGTTTTTGGATTATACCAAATATGCCATCACGCTTCTCGCTTCACTTTATACTAATCATATGGTGGTTTTTCTAGTTGTCGGCTATACTTTTGTGCTGCTGTGGAATAATTCTAAGAAAGAAGTCTGGAAAAAGTGGCTCTTAATTCATCTTGTGGTATTGGTGATGTCAATTCCGCTGATTCCAATTATGTATGCTCAATTTTTTTCTAAGAGTGCGGGTCTAGTTGCTTCTTTAGTGGCTAAAAAAGTGCCGGTCTTTTTGGCAAATCTTGGATTGGTTATGTTTGCTCTCCCTTTACTTGCTCTTATGGTATTAGTCCTGCTGGGCATAATCTTTAAGGAAAAAATCAGAAAGAGCGCTACTTACAAAATCCCTGATATTTTTATTGTGGTTGGTGTCCTCATTTTTAGTGTTGTCTATCTCTATCTCTCCTTTCGTTCGTTAACCCTCTTCAACATACCTATCACCCGTTATCCCATCACTACCTCTTATTTTCTCATCCGGCATTCTTATTTTTTGGTTCCTTTGGTATACCTGTATACAGCTTGGCGTATCCATAAATTTAATTTTAGGGTGTTGGCTTGGTTCTGTGTAGGGATGATACTGCTTACCAATGTTATAGCTCTGAGCGCTTATTATACTCACAGCACCAAGCCGGAATGGAAAGAAGCAATGGGATTCATCTCTGAGCACACTCCGTCAGCTCCGCTTATTTTGTTAGATAATGGGGGATTTTCCAATGAATTTATAGCGCGGTACTATGCGCGTCAGGAACAACCTTTCATCAAATTAACCTGGTCAGAAGAGGGGAGGAAATTCCGCCAGATCGATGAAGAAGTGCTTTCTCGGCAGCTGGCCTATCGTCCTGATTTCTGGCTGGTCCTTTCTCGTAATTCTAAGACGGATGATTATTACAAAAATCTGCTGGATTCACGCTACCAGCTGGTGGTATCCAAGGAGTTTTATCTGGTTAAGGTGTATCATTACCGCAACCCAGAGGTTCGTTTACAAAAATAAGGCTGGCCACATTGGCGCCACCGCCGTGCTGGGTACGTGGAAACTTTACTTAACAAAAAAGAAGGTTTTAAAAGTCACTGCGATTTCTAGTAGGTATGGATTCAGAAATACTGCAAAAATGCATCAAAGCAGGCAAGATTGCTGCCCAGGTTCGTCGGGAAACGGCAGCCAGGCTGGAAAAGCCGGGCGCTTCTTTCTTAGAGTCGCTGGACTTTGCTGAGGGACGCATCCTGAAATTAGGCGGGCAGATTGCCTGGGCGCAGATGGCTCTCAATGACGTTGCGGCCCATTTCTGTCCGGAAGAAGATGATACGCAGGTATCTCAGGAAGGCGATTTAATCAAAGTTGATATCGGGGTGCATATCGATGGATATATCGCCGATAATGCCATGGCGGTGGAAGTGGCGACCAAGGAATATACTGACCTGATTAAGGCAGCGCAGAATGCCTTGAAATCGGCTATCAAACTGGTTCGTCCCGGCTGCCAGCTCTGGGAATTGGGTGAGGCACAGTATTCTGAGGCTGAAGCGCTTGGTTTTACTACTGTCAAAAATTTATCCGGGCACACTATTACTCCTTATACTGTTCACGGTGGTGTTTCTATTCCGGCATTTAACAACAAAGATAAGACTGAACTTCAGGAAGGCTGGCAGGTCGCCATTGAGCCATTTGTGACCAATGGACAGGGGATGATACGGGAAAAAGGGAAAGCGACGGTTTTTATGGTGGAAGCAGAGAAGGGGGTACGTTCACTGTATGCCAAGAAAATTCTGGAGCAAGTGAAACCGCAACAGGGTCTGCCTTTTACGACGCGATGGCTTACAAGAAAGCTAGGGAAGGGGTCGGCGGTCTTAGGATTGCGGGAATTGCAGCAATCGGGAATCATTCATGCCTACCCTCCGCTGGCGGAAGTATCGGGGGGAATGGTTTCACAGTTTGAACATTCAATGGTTGTGAAAGATAAGCCGGTGGTGTATACAAGGCATGAAGAGGATGGGTGGTAGTATTTCTATTTATACACTTCATCAACCAAATACTTATATATATTATATATTCCGCTTACTGCATGAATATCCATTCGGTGGCATTTGCTGCTTTGCTCAAGGTGCTTTCTTCTTCTGCCTTTGCTTCTCCTGCCTCTGCCCATGAAGAGCCACAAACGACGGTGCAAGTCTATCAGGATAATACTCCTGAACAAGTAAATGTTCCTCAAGAGGAAAAATTAAGCCTTACCTTACGATATGGCTTTCTGTGGCGGAAGGGGGAAAATCCTTCTCTGCTTCGCTACACGGTCAAAGGATCATCGTTAGGCATTAACGGTTACTTGGTAGGCATTCGCTTTCTGGAAGAAAACCCAGAACGGACTGCCCCAGAAAAAATTTCTGTTATAGGGTTGGAACTGGAAGGAACACGAACCTTTCGGACCTATGAAGCAGACATTATGTTTGGGTATGAATTGTACCGCATATCAAATAATTTTCTTAACCTTTCTCTTGCCGGGCAAATCATCGGAGGGATGCTTCTGGACACAAATTACTTTGAGGGAAGAATGAGTGATGGACAGAGCCAAAGAATCCCCGGGAATATGACTTTGGACTTTCTCCTTGGTGGGGGTTTGCAGGGAGAAGCAGCTTTTCATCTGCCGGTGCGATGGACGGCCATTCCGTTAAGTATGGGGGGAGGAGGAACCTTGGAATACCTTAGCGAGCAGGTAAGCCTTACTGAGCCATATACTGGACTTAACGGAGAAGTTCACCTCTTTCTTCGGATTGCTAGAAATGAACTTTAATCTTTCTTCATCTTCGGCAATATTTTATAGGTAAAGAGTGCTGCGGCAATAATAATTGCCCAGAATAATATCCAGGAGATGAGCTTGAAGGCGAATAATACTATATTAGCTATCAGTAAAAGAGCCCCCAGGATTCCAAGCAACTGCATTTTGTTCATGTCAACTTTTTCACTACGTCCGTCAATTTTAAGGCTTGCTGTTCTCCACTCTTCATGTTCCGCAGCAGTAATTTTCCTGCTTTCAATTCGTTGTCTCCGATAATAAGGGCGAAGGGAATTCCTAAAGTACTGGCATATTCTAAATTCTTGCCCACTCCTCGTTGATTTAAATCAATGCTGGCAGGAATCCATTTCTCGCGTAATTGCTGTACTATTTTTAACGATTCTTTCTCAGTTTTAATGGGTATAACCAGCACTTTGGTAGTCATTTCCGGCTCTTGGTTCTGTTCTTTCAGCACTTCCATGATTGGCTCTAAGCCAAAGGCAACTCCAACGGCAGGAACTTGGCGGTTGCCAGCCATGAATTTTCCGATCATGCTATCCCATCTTCCCCCGGCAGCTAAGGAAGAGGTGACTTTTGATTTTTTCAAATAGGCTTCAAACACCGTTCCGGTGTAGTAGGCTAATCCGCGGGCGAGGGAAACGTCAAATTGAGCGATGTTTACACCGAGGGCTTGCAGATAGCTAAATAGTTCTTCTAATTCTTTGATCCCTTCTTGCCCTTCGGGACTGGCTACTTTCTTTTTGATCTCAGCGATGGTCATTCCGGGTTTAATCAATGAAAATAGGTCTTTTATCTGAGCGGTGGTAAACTGTCGTTCTGCCAGTTCTTTCTCCACTCCTTCTTTGCCAATTTTATCGAGCTTGTCAATGGCGATAATCGCATCCTCTTTCTGCTCTATTTTGGCCTGTTCTAAAATCCCGTTGAGGAGTTTCCGATTATTGACTTTGACGATTACATCCAGATTCAGTTTACGAAAGGCAGTTTGCGCAACGGCGATGATTTCAGCGTCGGCTATCATCGAAGAACTGCCAATGATATCCACATCACACTGCCAAAATTGGCGAACTCGTCCGGCTTTAATAGGTCCATCGCGAAAGACGATGCCCATCTCATAGCGCTTGAAGGGCATTTTCAAGGTGGGATTCATGGCTACGTATCTTGCTAAAGGAACGGTTAAATCAAACCGTAATCCTAAGTCACGATTACCTTGATCTTTCAATTTGAAAGTTTCTTTGAGAGCATCTGACGCTTCTCCTGCGGCAAATTTAGCTGCGAGAGTTTCATAGCGTTCCAGGATGGGTGTTTCTAAGGGCAGGAAGCCGTACAGTTCAAAGACCTCTTGCAGGATATTTTTCACTTTATTTTGAGCAATCTTCTCTTGCGGCGAGATGTCACGCACGCCTTTAGCAGTTTGGAGTTCCATTCTATTCACCTTTATCTTCTCGTTTATATGCTTTTTCATCAAATGACCCTCTATACTCAGTGGGTTGTTTCTCTTTATCTACCATAATTGGCGGTGGAAATATCCGACAGTCTTTTCCGAAGATATCCAGTCCTTCATCGGCTAATCGTATTCTTTCTTCTATTGTTAATGGTTTTTTCTGATTCATGTTCATTTTTTCTCCCCGCTTAGAGCCCGGTCGGCTAAGGCCTGCGGGAGAGAATTGAACTCTCATCCTCAGATCCACAGTCTGAGATGCTGCCACTGCACCACCGCAAGCATGAAGTTATCTAGCAAAGCGGATGGTGGTGAATCGAGGTAGAAATACCTAGCCTGATTGTTGGTTCAAAAAGAGAAGTATAGATACAACTAGTAAAATCTTGACTGACAATGAAGATAATCACTTTTGATATCCATAATACCTAGAAAACAGAGCCAGTATATAAATATTGCTATTTTAGTGTAACTTCATAGTAAATATTATAAAGTATACTACTCTTAATCCCGTATGCCAGACATAACCGACTCATTTATACAGGGACGGCGGGGAGAACAGGATTTCATCAATTATCTTGCCGCACGGCAGGATGGAGTCCACGTCTGTGATGTTTCTGCTCTACCTTCTTTTCGGCTAAAGGGTATTGATATTGTATTTTATCGTACGATGCAGCCAAACAAAGCCATAGCAGATGAAAGCGAACTGGAGCGGCTGGTACAGGAAAAAATCAGATATGAAGACGTGCAGGATTCTCGCTGCCGGCGGTATACTTTTGAGATCAAGAGCTGCTCGGTCATTGGCAGAACGGGAAACTTCTTTCTTGAAACGATGAGCAACGTGGAAAAAGGAACTCCAGGCTCTTTCCTGTATACTCATGCCAATTATTACCTTTACTATTCCCTTACTGAAGAATTGTTTCATTACCTGCCCATGCCGAAAACGAGGCAGTGGGTGCTGGTGCGAAAATTTCCAGAAAAGGTAACCTCTACGAGCATGGAGGGAATAGTGCAGTACCATACCAAAGGCTTAGTGGTGCCTCGCAGGAATTTGCTGGAGGCGAAACAGTTGGGGATAACAGTGCAAATCAATCCCTTTAGTGAGCACAGGGAATGCTCTAGAACATCCAAATAAAAAGGGCGGCCGGGGAGACTTTCGAGCACAAAAGCTGTTTCGTCTTGGTGGGCTTTACGTCCGCCCTTTGGTGCAGCTTTGTCAAAGATGCGAATCGAACTCCCGTCTCGGGATCCACAGTCCCAAATACTAGCCGTTATACGACGGCCGCCATTAAAAACCTAAGAAACCTGCCTCTTTAAAAATCTTTACCCAACAACTTTATATTGTGGAGGAAGTGTTACATCTTCTTCCTGGAGCTGTCCTACCGCTATCTTGGTAAAGGTATGCTTTTCTTTGATTATACCATCGGCATCATATATTACCTGCCGTAAAGGCAACCCATAATACTTGTCGACTGATAAGCGTTCTTTATTGCCGGCAGGGTTGGTGTACTCGATGATGGTTAAGGCCCGGTCATCAAAGGTCTCGCTTCCCACGCTTTCCGCATAGTTTACCTGATTCATTATTTCTACCGGGCTGGGATATATATTCTCTTTCTCAATATCGATCTCAAACGCTTGATTCCAGATATCGCTGCAGGTTATCCCTGATTTATCGCAGATGCCAATAGCTTTTTGGGCGTCAAGGTCCAGGTAGACTTTGTTATAATACACTTCGTTGCGCAACTGTACCGTATCGGTATACACTTTTTTGATTTTGTTTCCGATTCTATACACTTCATAGCCGCGGGCATCCTGGGCATCAAAGGCATAGTTATAATTAGTAGCTTGCTTATTTTTATTTACCAGCTCTTCCATCACTGTATTCATTCGTGGTTTAGGGATAATAATTCTAGGAGCACTTTCCGTTTCCGAGGGTTCAGGGCTGGTTGACCGGCGGCTGTTTTCTTGTTCTTGGGCATTATTTTGAGAAGATTGTTCTTGGGAAACGGTTTCCTGAGAAGGCAGACAGGATACCAGCAGCGCCAGAGTAAGCATCAGTGCAATTAATAATATCACTCTTTTCATATTAAGAGAGAATAGGGAATTATATTTAAACTTTTCTTCAACTGGGCACAATATGTTTTGTGAGTGATGGCTTGGCCAAGAGGTGAGCCGAGAACTGCTATTGTTTATGAGAATTGATTGGTGCTTTCTCGCCTACAAAACTAACTTTCTTTGGACGATACATCAACAAGGAAAGCACGAGGTGAACGGCCTGCCATCACTCACTTTTTGGATTGTGCCTTCAACTGGGTGCAGTCAACTAGTTGGTGTTAGCGTGCTCAGCGTCTTGGCCGCGAGTTCGGCTGATTTCCAGAAATACCTGTTTTTCGAGAGAAATCAGACAATAACTCCTCATACAAAGTAGTTCCTCACTCGCATAGTGGCCTAGACGACGCTGAGCATAATGAACTTGACTGCACCTTTCAACTAAATCATCAGCACTTTTTGCTGCCGTACTACTCGAACCCGTATCTGTCTGGTGTATCCTAAAAAATCTCCACCAGCTTGCAGCGGGAAGGGCGTTTCACTCTGTATCTTAAATTCCTTTCCCTGAAGCACCAGCAGAGGCGATTTATCAATCGCTAAAGCGGCTAACAGCAGGCCCCATACCCTGATGGTTTTGTTGAGCAGGGAGGAATGAGTGTTAACCAAGGCCAGCCCATGGACTTTTCCGTCATCAGGCTTTATCTTGCCGATTAAAGAGCGCAGGGTATATCCGTAATAAGGAACTTTTCCTAAGGTGAGGTTTACACAGTTCTTCCACTCATATTTTTTTCCATCAATCAGGCACTGCCAGGAGTAACTGGCTCGGGAGCCAAAGATGACTTTCGCTCCGGCAACAAAATAATTGGCAAAACCTATCCTCGTTCGTTCCTTGCTCTGACGCATGACTTCAGCGTCCAGTCCCAGCGATAAAAAAGTAGTCTGAATTTTTCCGGAATTCCATTCCAGCTCTAATATATCTAACTTTATTTCCCGGAACTGAAACCATGAGCGGAGGTATTCAAATCGTTTTCCTTTGTAGAAATAGGAGTAGAAAGCATTTCCCGCTCCGAGCGGAAAAAATCCCAGGCGCTTCTTCCAGAAGGGCTTATAGTTCAAAGCACTTTCAAATGACCCGTCACCACCGGCAATAATAATCTGCTGGTCATCTTTGATTTTTTGTTCTATGTTTTCATACATATTTTTCTTCAAGGGGAGATACATGATGGTAGCTTTCCTTCTTTTGGAAAATAATCGGAGCAGGTGCCTTCTATAGGCATCTTTATATCCACTGGACTGTTTATTTGCCAACAAGATTATCTTTTCGTGTTGAATGGTTTTGCCTAATTTCCTTCGCTGCCGCAGGCTTCGGGCATAGACCACACCGTGATGGAGAATAGATCCGAAGGCGAGGATTATAGCAAGGACAGTAAAGAGAATTACCAGCACTGAGTCAATTTGGAGCAAGCTGCCTGATTCTTGGTAGAGCAGCAATTCCTGCGTCAGGAGGGTTATAATAATCCCATACTGGACATAAATCATCATTTTCCGATAGGTTTCTTCTTTGATCAGGACATCTTCCTGGGATGCCAGCCAGCGCACTATTCCAACGACCATGTCCCTGATAATAAAAAATCCTAGTACCCAGAATGAGAATATCCCCTGCAGTGAAAATAAAAACAGTAGCCACATCGCTATCATTTTATCGGCAAAGGGATGAAGGAAGGAAAAGACTTTAGTCCTGGGCTGAAGGTGCTCCATTACTTTTTCATCAATGATATCAATGAGAATTATAAGAACAATCAAAGCCATGCTGATTCTTAATCCAGTGGCTGTATGTATAGCAAGAAGGTAGGTTAGTACTAGCGTCAGGAGTACTCGTACCAAGGTCAGATAATTTCGTACAACCATTGGTATCAGGTAAAGAGAAGAAGTTTAAAAGGTTTTGCTAACTTCACATCCCGTCCATATTCATCCCATATTGACTTGGCCCCGGAGTTTGCTTCTGGGCTGAGCGCCCGACAATAACATCATCAATGCGTAAAATCATTTCGGCTACTTCAGTAGCACTGCTGAGCGCCTGAGTCTTAATTTTTAATGGCTCAATGACTCCTGCTTCCCAGGCATCCATCACCTGTCCAGAAAAGACATTAATTCCCGCCCATTTCTTTCCCTGGTCATGGGCAACCCGTAAATTGGTGAGTACATCAATGGGATCAAGTCCGGCATTCTCGGCCAAAGTGCGGGGGATAATTTCTGTTGCCTCGGCGAAGGCTTGGACTGCTAACTGTTCCCTTCCCTGCAAACTCTGGGCATAGGAGCGCAACCCCTTGGCGAGTTCCATTTCACCTGCTCCGGCTCCAGCGACGACTGTCCCTTCCCGAAGTGCGGCATTTAAGTCGCCGATGGCATCAATCACAGCCCGTTTTACTTCTTCGGCAACATGTTCAGTTCCACCATGGATAAGTAAGGTGACGGCTTTGGGATTGGGGCATTTTTCCACGAAAGTCATTTCTTCATCTCTTATTTTCTGTTGGCGCACTACTCCTGCATGTCCCAGGTCATCAGCAGTTAGTTCTTTCCAGCTGCTGCATACTCGCGCTCCCGTTGCCCGAGCCAGTTTTTCCATATCACTTTTCTTGACCCGGCGCAAGGCGAGTATTCCAGCTTTGGCGAGAAAGTGCTGGGCCAGGTCATCGATTCCTTTCTGGCAGAATAAAACTGTTGTACCACTCGCTTTTATTTTGTTGACCATCTCCCGCAGGGTTCGTTCTTCTTGCTCCAAGAAGGAGTTTAACTGGGCCGGATCTGTAATTTGAATTTTTGCATCAATTTCAGTATTCTTGATTTCCAGCGAATCGTCCAGCAGGGCTACTCGGGCGTTATGGACCTGTTCGGGCATGGAGGGATGGACCCGTTCTTTATCCAGCACTAATCCCTCGATGAGTTCGCTGTGGTCAGTGCTTTCTCCGACTTGTTTTTCTACTTTGATATCGTCAAGGTTGATTTTAATCTTTCCATCCTTGGTTTCCGCGACTTTCCGTACCGCGGTCAAGATTAATCCCGCCAGGTGTTCTTTATTGGCTTCGGCGCCTTTGCCGGTCATGGCGGTTATGGCAATGTTCTGAAGTATCAGCGTGTCTTGGAATGAAACAGAAACTGCAAAGTCTTTCAGTATTTTCTGCGCCTGTATTTCGGCTAGCCGATATCCTTTGGCAATTACGGTAGGATGGATCTCCTGGTCTAAAAGGTCTTCTGCTTTTTTGAGCAATTCTCCGGCAATGATCACTGCTGTCGTGGTTCCATCGCCGACGGCATCTTCCTGGGTTTTGGCCACTTCTACTACCATCTTGGCAGCCGGATGCTCAATCTGCATTTCTTTGAGGATGGTTACCCCGTCATTGGTAACGATGACATCACCCACGGAATCAACGATCATCTTATCCATCCCTTTAGGGCCGAGAGTGGTGCGCACGGCCTGCGCGACGGCTTTGGCAGCGGCAATATTGTTGCGTTGGGCATCCCTCCCGGTGGTGCGTTTAGTATCTTCAGGCATGATGAATATTGGTTGGATAGTGTTTGACATGGTTTATACCCCCTCAAGTAATAACAAATTTCCAGCTTATTTTATAAAGATTGTGGAAAACAACCTATTATTTTATATATTACCCGGCAACAACCCCCAAAATGAAAGTCACTTTGAAGCCGGTAAAGTGCTTAGCAGCACAGCTGCGGGAAGAATTTAGAGATGTGCTCTATCAAGGCAATTCTAGGGCAGGAATTCGCTGTGAATACTGGGATATTCAAGCTGGTGAACGGGTGATAGAAGGAACACCGCTGCGGGTTTCTCAAACTTCTCTCTATCTTGCTCCTGGAGATGCACCTTCACTGAGCCGTCCGTTGAGATTGTCACTCCTTGCCATTACCGATTACCAGCGTGTTGAAAAGCCTGAGATATACCAGTATCGGCTATTCTAAATATCTCTCTTTTACCATCACAATCTTTATTAACTCCTGAAGGCATACTGGTTTTCATGGCCTCGCTGATTTTCTTGGGCACCGCTGGGAGCAGCGCCGTGACGACCAAGCAACTGCGTTCTTCCGGTGGCATTATTCTGCAGGTAGATGATCTACAGTTCCATCTTGATCCTGGGCCGGGGGCGTTGAACAAAGCGAAAGAATATGGCGTTAACCTGCATCATAATACGGCAGTTTTAGTGACTTCTCATCATCTGAATCATTGCAATGACCTGAATGCGGTCATCGAGGCGATGACTCATTCGGGAATCGAACAGCGGGGCATATTGTTAGCCAGCAAGCCGGTAGTTCATTCTGTCGACCATCATCATCCTTTCCTGACGACCTATCACCAGGGATTATTGGAACGCATTATTCCCTTAGAAAAGGATCATAAAGTGGGAATTGAATTAGTGGAGATTAATACTCTTTCTGCCGAGCACACTGATCCCTATGCGCTGGGCTTTAAGTTCTTCTGCCCTAAATTTACTTTAAGCTATTCTGGAGATACTGCGCTTACGTCGCAATTGGTAACTGAAATGGCCGGAAGCGACATTCTGATTTTAAACGTTCCTTACCCGGGGAATAAAAGTGCGGGGTTAAATTTGGATACCGATGCGGCTATCAAAATAATTTCCCAGGTCAAACCAAAACTGGCAATCATGACTCATTTTGGATTGGAGATGCTGAAAGCCGACCCTTTGATGGAAGCGCGGGAAGTGCAGCGGATAACTAATGTGCAAACCATCGCTGCCTATGATGGATTGAAGATTGCGACGGAGGGGTTCGGGCAGTTGAAATCGAATGTCCGGGGATATAGTTAAATCATGACTTGGTATGATGCTGATATAAATGAAGAAGGAGTGCAGGAATTAAATAGATTGTTTGATGACACCCCATTTTCTGTCAGAGAAACACCTGAAGCTGAAAGACCTTGGCAGGTTTCGTATGTAGCACCTGGGACGCAAACCCCTATTTTTGCTTACAATGAAGATACCATTATTATGTATCATGCGGTAATCGCTGACCTCTCCCCAGCCGTGAGAGATGATCTGGAAAGCAGACTGGCAAAAGTTACTTCTTTGGAGAATGTAGTTCAACAAGTACAAAAGTTGCGTTCTGGCAAATGGGAAAATGGGTGGTTGGTTACTCCCTATACTGAAAGACACAATTAATTAATCAAAATTGTTGTGTCTTTCATATATAGTGTGGGGTAAATTTGTTAAATTATTTTTGTCCCGCACTATAAAATCATTTTGTTTTCTCCTACATCACTAACCCAATCAACCACACTACTCCCAATCCAATAAAACATCCAGCGCCAATAAAAGGCATCGCGGGATAAAATTGTTTATCCTTTCCCCACCACAATAAAAAAGCCAGTCCTAACGCGGAGAAGAAGGGTATTACTAAACTCTGCCATAAGCCTATTTCTTTGAGGACTACGCCGGCAAAAATCAATGGAAAGCCAATATCTCCTCCTCCGAGAACTGCAGTTCTTATTTTCTGTAATTTTCCCTTCGCTTCCGGCGGGTGCGCTTTTGGTGCGATGAGTTTATGATTTTGGTAAGGAATTAACAGCCCGGCAAATATGCCGGCTTTGACCTGTGCTGTAGCTATGGTCACCATATGTTTTGATTTCCACACCGCGTAGGCATCGTATACTGCAATCAGCACTATTAAGATGCCCACTGAAAGAAGATTAAAGATGGGCACAAATATTGCTGCCAGCCCCCCATAGATGAATAATTCGGTTATATTCTGCACCCAGAAATTTGGGCGAAATATTTTCCATATACCTAATACTAAAGCCACGGCGAGGGCGATTGCTGTTGGCATCAGCACACTTCCGGCGACGGTCAGCGAGACGGTAACGGCAATCAAGAACCACAGTTTCCAAATCCATTGCAGATTGTATTTGAGCAGCATCCACAACATAGCGGTTCCGATGAGCAGGGCAGCCATGATGGGAATATAAGAAGTCTTTTCCTGCACCGGGGGGCGCTCGCCGATGGGAAGAGCTTTGA
The DNA here is from genome assembly GCA_013331635.1 of Candidatus Woesearchaeota archaeon. Taxonomy (GTDB): domain Archaea; phylum Nanobdellota; class Nanobdellia; order Woesearchaeales; family GW2011-AR9; genus GW2011-AR9; species GW2011-AR9 sp10194u. The sequence goes on from DUFZ01000049.1 coordinate 29,532, forward strand.
ACGTGGTTTTTCCAGTAGCAGTGCTTTTTTCAAGGTCAATATACTGGTAGATGATGGCGATTCCAATAAACTGTGCCAGCAGGAAAATGCCTAAGAGAAGTAAGGTGATGGATGCCGTATGTTTCATAGGTGGAGGAAGAAGCATTTCTTTATAAATAGGTTTAACTACTTTAAAAGAACAAAGTTAAGAAACATTTATAAAGTGAGTACCTCTCCAGAAGGGAATAAATATAACCGGTGGTGAAATTATGACAGATGAACAACCTAGTGTTTCTAACTCTTTGGGTGAATTAAGCGATACCGTGACGCGTTTACGGCAAGTTTGTGAAGCTCTTCCTTCGCCTGAAGAAGTGCGCTCCCGAGCGGAGAGCTATCAAGCACTCCAAAGGGAAAATGAATCTTTACAGTGGAAGTTAGGAGATGCGGAAGGAGGACGAACTATTGCTGTTGAAAATTTCAATCAAGTTGATGGTGAATATAGGCAGTACAAAGCTGCTGCGGAACCACAGTTAGCGCTTCTTCAGGAATTTCTTAACGTTGAAAGCGCTTCACCGGGGCATTATCGAGATATGGTAGTGCGAGCAAAAGAATTAGAAGGTTTAGTGGAAGGTCTGGAACGGAAAGTGGGAGAATTAGAAAGTGGGAAAACAGAACTTCAGCGTACCTACGAAGATACTCTTGCTGCTCAACGAGCTACTGAACAGGCTTTGGTGAGCTATAAAAAGGAAACTGCTCCCAAGCTCGATCGTTTAGCTGAATATGATGGCGCGCAGGGGGATCAAAGTTCTCCACAGCACTATATTCAATTAGGAATAGATGCTAGACAGCTGCAAGAGATGTATGACCAGGAGGTTCAGAAATTTGAACAAGAACAGCGGGCGCGTGCCGATTCTGAATTGAGGGTTGCTCAGCTGGGGGCACGGGAAGAGCAAAGCCGTGAGGCGGCGTTTGTTCTGAGCAGGGAACTAGGGAAAGTAATTGACCGGTTAACAGCATTACATCAAGCCGGTTCAGCCTCCTCTTAATTTTTTTCTTTAGAAACATGGGCTCGGGATTAGAAAAGGCGTGGAAGGAGCAAGTTGATTTATTCAGTGTGTTCAAAGTAGATTTGTCTTCTTTTTACTCGCCGAGGCAGGATTATTACCCTTTTCCTCCTCTTGCTTCTGATGAAAGGCTGCAGCGGCGAAAAATAGAGGGTGAGGATGTTCGTTTGAGCCAACGGGTGGAACTGAAATATAAAGAGTATCTTCGGAATCTTCACCCTGGCAGTCTGGGGGGAATTCCTGATGAGTATCAAGAGACCGGAAGACGCCTGATGATAGAGCTAGGAAGAATAAGAGAAGATCTCCTTTCCGATGATAATTTCCAAACGAGATACTTTCCTGAATTTAATGTCTCGGCTTCTCTGATGGTGGTGTATGTCCTTAGCCTGTCGAGGCAAAATCATTACCATAAAGTCCCTACCTTTAAGTCAGAGCTGGATGAATTCCTTCGTGATATACCGGTGGTTAAAAAAGTTTCTCAGTGGCGCATCGGGGAACTCAAGGAAGAACAGCAAAAAGCACAGGAAGCAGAGCGATTAGTTGCACAGCTTCGAGGGGAGGTGGAGACGGCTGATAGTAACCGGCACCGTACTGAGGAAGAACTTCAGGAAGTAAGGAGAAATCATGGACAGTTGGTTCAAGCCCATCTGCGGACTGCTGATCGATTAAAAGCCTATGAGCGAATTACTTCTGATGCGTCCCCGGAACATTATCTTGAAACGATGTCGGAAGTTTCGCTGTTGCAGGGTGATTTATTAATAGTTAATAGGAATGTACAGCGTACCAGGGAGGCTATTCACCAGCTTAGTCTAGGATTGGAAGGATTCGTCACTGCTTATCGCGGGACAGAGGAAGAATCCTAGGAGAATCCAATAAAATTGGTTGCTATTTTTTTCTGTTCCTGCCGTGAGGTTCTGACAAAGTCAGAAAAGAGAGGAACTTTAATGGGCACGGCAAATCGAGTGAAAGTTGATGTTACTAAGGCTTCTCCTTTATCTAATGCCGCAATATTGCGGTTGTCCTGAGTCAAATCCTGGGGTGATGATTCCATCACTGCTACACGTTCCGAATTCATTTCCAGGCCTAAAATAATCTTGGTATTCATGTTGGCCAGAATGTTCTTGGGTATTTCGGAAGGTAATTGGGTAATGGCAATCAGCCCAACTTTAAATTTGCGCCCTTCCCGGGCAAGGCTTTCAAAGATATTGCTTCCTTGTTCTAATACTTTAGTACCTAGTACTCTTGGTGCTTCTTCCAGCACGACGGAAACAACGGGCTTATCCTCTAATTGACCGTTCTTCTTATAATATTTATATCGTTCAAAGATATCGGTGGTAATCATGCTGCCCACTAAAATTTCAATGGCACCGGCGAAGTAGCTGGTATCAATAATGACAATTTTTCCCTGCTCGAGATTTTGGCAGATTTCGGCAATGGTGTGTTCACCGGCAATCTCATCAAAAATTCCTTGGCAGATAATCCGGCCGTTTTCTAGCTCTAGCCCCAGGAGGGAAATCAGTTTTCGTTTTACGACCGCAATAGTATCTTCATGGAAGGAAACTCCTTCCACCTTACGTTCTTCGATGATGCTTTTAATCCATTCTTCCCTAAATTTGCGGTAGTAGACATACAAGCATTGGCGCTGGGGGTCAGTTAAAGGAATCGCGCCTTGGAAATGGTCTGGCTTCAGTTTTTTAAGGTTGATTTTTAAGGAGCTTGCACCTACGGGGGGCTGGCTGGGAGTGAAGTAACGTATCTTTTCTTTTTGAGGATGATCTTTTAAGCCCAGTCCGGTCCGGCCGTAATATTCATCATGGGGGTCTAAGACCAGCACACCGGCGTAATCCTGAGATGCCAAGTCCCAGAGCATACAGGACATGAGATTACTTTTTCCTTTTCCGGTAGACGCTGGGATTAATACATGATGGCTCAGCGTTTCTTTTCCCGGCAGAAAAATATCAAAATCCATCTCCCGGCTGCCGCTGCGTAATTTTCCCAGGAAAAAAGGGAAGGTAGGTTTAGTAATAAAAGTTAAATCTTCTTTTTCAATAGCCCGCACTTGGGCGAAAAAGGCAGGTAACTTTTTGCAGGTTTTGCTCTCTGACCCGATGGTGAGGACGGGCTTGAGCAAAGCTAGCTGATAGTTGCGCAATCGTTCATCCATCAGGGGAAAACTTCCTTCTTCCAAATTCATGCCGGCGACCATCTCTAAGTTCTGGGGGGAAATCTGACTGGCGTAAAGGAGATCATACACCTGAAGGATGAACTTGTCGCTGTGGTCTTCGATAACGACCAGTTCGCCCAATTCTACCTTTTGGTCAGATTTGATGCGCATGGCAATTTTGCTAAAATCACCGGAAACTACTTGGCCTTTGAGCATTATCTGGGATGCGCTTTCTGTTCTTTTAAGGATTTATATCATAGATTATATGATTACTTCTGGAAATATTTATAAATAAAACCCTGTTTTACCCTTTCATGGAAGCAAGCGTCGTACATTTTCGCCAAGGACGGCATCATCAGCATCCCAAGCAGATGGTTCTGAAAGTCGCTGATTCGGTGGAAGAAGCTAAGAAAGCAGTAGGCAAGACTGCGGTATGGACCTCTCCTGCGGGGAAAGTCATTAAAGGCACGATATCAGCGTTGCATGGGCGAAACGGCAATGTCCGGGTTATTTTTGCGGAGAAAGGGCTTCCTGGGCAGGCGTTGGGGAAGAAGGTTAAGGTAGAGTGAGAAAATTAAGGAGTTACTTTTTCTGTTTCTACAAATTCATCAATCATTTTTAAAACTGTACCGCAGCTGGTTTTGAGTGCTTCAAGATTCTCCTTAGGTTCAACAACTAAGTTTTTCCAGTTTGGAGCTTTAAAATCTGTAGGTAAAGTGATTTTATCATGAACATCTTTTTCCATCTTTTCTACTAAGGCAATTAATTCTTTTACATGAACTTTTTTATCTGCTTTTACTTTTCCACGAACAACCCGTAACAAGCGACGAGCTGATTTGAGATCATCTTTAATTCTACCCACTGCCCGGCTGGCTCCCGCAACTGAATTATCATCCAGCGCATCGGTGGCTTTATCAGCATTATCATGGACGCGAATAATAAATCCTGACGCTGGCTTGAGCAAGGCAGTGCGCCCAGCTGCTGCTTTTTTATTTTTGTGCTCTTCGGTCTTTTTACCAACCCAGCCTTTAAATTGTTCGACGCGCTGACGTTCCTCTTCTTGTTTTGTCTCCTTACTTGGTCCGCCTACGGTGAAGAAGCGAACAATATAGTAAATAATCATAATGCCAGCGATAATAAGTGCATAATCAATGAATTCGTTTACTGTTCCTAGTACGGGTTCAAATACCACTACGCCATCCTCCCTACATAATATTTCATTGCACTCAGGATCCAAAATAAAACGAAGCTCAGGATTAATTTGAGCAAAATAGTGCCTCGGGTTTCTTCTCCTTCCGGATAATTCCAGGCTGCCCACCACAAGCCAAATATGGGAAGACCAAGGAGTATTAAGGCAATTAAAGTGGCCCAGCCCGCTCCCGTTGCCAGCAGAACCTCTGGAGGGATAAAAATTGCGCTGATAGTGGCAATAACCGCCGCGACTACTAAAGCTTGATTGCGGTTAAGGAAACTCAGTGCCCCAGCTCGATTATCCCTTGCCTGTGCAAAAGATACAATTAAAGCGAAGAATATAGTAAACATCAAAATCCAAATTAAAATGCGGGTGATTGCTACCACCGCAGAACCAGCTGAAAGGCCCAGGCTGCTTAAATTACCAATAGAAAGAATTTGATTCCAGACACTGCTCATAGTTGAAGATAAGTCAGCTAATACAAAAGGGATAAGCAATAAACTTACGATGACTACCAGCCACTTTTTATGCATACTTCAAGAATATGAAACAATCTTATAAATGTTTCGCCAAGTGAAAAAAATAAAATAAGAGAACTACCAATTGACTTTCATCAATTCTCGGGCTTCGGTGACAATACCTTGCACCGCTTGGATAGCTTCTTTCTGGGCATCTTCAGCAGTTTTGACATCTAAAGCAACCAGCCCCGTTTTTAACCCCACTAATTTAATTTTAACTCGTTGGTTGGCTATAGGTCCATTGAGCGGGAAAGGATAGGCAGTGACACTTTTACCTACCAGTTCTACATTTCTTACTAAATCGCTCACCTTGCCTAAAGCCCCATCCAGAGCGGTAATTGCTTCTTCATGCTTCTTAAGAACTTCTTTTTCCAGCACATCTAATTGCTTAACATCTTTTTCTTTATCTTTGAATTCCTTGACTAAATTTGTAAACTTAGTTTGGGATCTCCAGGTTCTTCCTTTCACCAGTCTAAATTCCCGCCTGGCATCATCTAACTTGGTTTGAACTTGTTTCACCGCAGCAACTAAAGCATCTTTCTGTGCTACATCAGTAACTTCTCCTGCTCGAATGATTTTATTAACTTCGTCTAAAGCTAGTTCTTTGGCTTCCACTGCGCTATCAAGTAATTTTAATTCCCTCTCTTCTTCAATGTAGGAATTGAGCAGGGCAGTTTTCTTTCGTCGGGCACGGTTTCCTACTTTATTAGCAACCCAATTTGCAACTCCTTTCACATCGGTGCGGTCACCGGTATGACCAGTGGTAAAACTGAACAAGGCCTGAAGCAGATTGATGAAAAAGAAGACGGCAACAACAATTTCAACCCATCCAATCAAATTAGCTATGGTATGAATAACGGTTGCATAGGCGGCAGTCGCAGATCCTGTCCACGTTTGGATATATCTCCACATTTGACTTAATAAGTACCACACTAAACCCATCATAATAACTCTTAACCAGGGATGTTCTTTGAGTAAAAAATAGCCCAATAAAATTAATCCTATGGGAACGGCGAGTATAATAAGTGAAAACAACGTTCCGTAACTCGTTCCCACGGCAAGCAAGACTGTTCCTGGTATGAAAATAACCGTAATGAGAGAGATTGCCAAGGCAATCACGATAGAAATATTCGTTCCCAAACGCAATAGTTCCGCTCCTTTGAATAAAATTGCAAACAAGAGAATCAACAGCAAAAACCTAGTAAAGCCTTCAATGGGGTCAATGGGATTGGTTAAAATTCCTAGATCTTTGAGAAAACTTAGAGTAACAACATTCTGAAAAATTTGAGATGGTGGTGTTGAACTTCCGCTACTGCTGGTTCCACAGCCAGCCACTACTAACATAACTAACAAAAAAATAGCGAATAAGGACTTTTTAAATTTCATACCATCCACCTCATTTTAAATTAATATAAGAGTACTACAAAAACAATAACCTATATAAACTTTTCTCCCTCTTAACTTGAATGATAATGCCCATCTACATCATCGAGCATCTTGAACCAAAGCTGTGGGAATGGTCCATCATCGAATACAAACACATCGCCCAGTTGGTCGGTAAGTCGAACTGCTGGATTACGCATCTCAAAACCACCAATCCCAAACTGCGGCAGCAGGCCAAAGTTATCCCTCAATCAGTTACCAAGCTGGGGTTGTCCAAAGTCTGTGTTCTGGATCCTGAGGCGCCCAAAATGTTAACTCCCCTAGAAGCTAAAAAGTTTGATTATTTTGTCTTTGGAGGGATTCTAGGGGATCATCCCGCGCAGAAACGGACTAAGAAGGAGCTCACCCAGCAGTTTCCCTTTCTAGTGGAATCGCGGAATATCGGGAAAGTCCAGATGAGTACGGACAACGCTGTTGCCGTGGTGCAGGAAATTGTGAAAGGTGCAAAATTCTCTGAGTTACACTTCCAGGATGAGATTGAAATTCCCTTGCAAAAAAATGAGTCGGTCTTGTTTCCATATCGCTACCTGCTCCGAGAGGGGAAACCATTGGTAAGCCCAGAATTAATTGCCTACCTGAAGAAGAAAAACAAGTTCTAAACCGAAAGACCTGGTCCAGCCAATAATCACCTTCCCGAAGGCCCTGTAGAAAAAGTCATCTTGGTCGTGAGTTTAGCCGATTTTCAGATGAGGCTATCGTAGAAAATCGGGCCTGTTCCTGTCTGACTGGCGTAGCTAAACTCACCTTTTGGCCTAGGCGACAACTTTTTCTACTATGCCCTTCCCGAAGAAAACTTTATAAATAACCCACCTTCTCAAAGCCCCTATGACTGATATTTTAACCGTGAATGCCAATAAGCTCATTTATAGGGCTGGCGATGAGCTGAAAAAACAAAAGTTAGTTCAGCCCACCTCTTGGTCTATTTTTGTCAAAACCGGGCATCATCAGGAGCGCCTTCCTGACAGTCCCGACTGGTGGTATGTGCGTGCTGGGGCTATTCTTCGCAGCATCGCGAAATTAGGACCGGTGGGAACTGAAAAATTACGAACTAAGTATGGGGGGAAGAAAAACCGGGGGCATCAGCCGGAACACCGATATAAAGCTTCGGGATCGATTATCCGCAAAATTCTCCAGCAATTAGAAAAATCACTATTAATCAAGCAAGTTGCGCGCGGTGACCATAAGGGAAGAGTACTTACACCGCAAGGAGTGGCTTTTATGAATAAAATCGCGACGCAAATCAAGGCCGAGAAATAAATATGGCAACCCACAAGCATCCCGCTAAAAAGAAACGTTTGATCAAATTAGCGGGGCAAACCAAATGGGCCCCTTTTTGGACAGTCTTTAAAATTTACGGCAAGGGCAGAAAAGTTCATCCCTCGCGCCACACTGATGTCAAACGAAACTGGCGAAGAACCAAAACGAAGGCATAAACCATGGCAAAAAAAGAAGCAGCAATCACTCTGGAAAGAACGTATAACGTTCCCTTGCGAAAAGAATTTTTGAAAGTGCCTAACTGGAAACGCACTAAAAAGGCGGTGGCTGCCTTGCAGGAGTTTTTAGGCAAGCATATGAAATCAAAAGACATTCGGCTAAGCAGTGCCATCAATAAGACCCTGTGGGAAAAGGGAATCAGGCAACCACCTCATCATATTAAAGTCACTGCCACCAAGGATGATAAGGGGGTAGTGCGAACGGAACTTTTTGGGTTGAAGAAAGAAGCTTCCAAAGAAACCAAAGAATCTAAACCAGCGGCGAAGAAAGAAGAAGCTCAGAAGGAAGCGTAATTCACTTTGGTAAGGAGTAGTTTTTTATATCTTCTCTGATTTTGGTCTATTTCCCATGAAAAATCAACCAACTGATACTCAAATTTTCATCAAGAAGCCCGCCACGGGGGTCTATGGAAAGCTGCTCTCAGAAAGAACTCCCGATGAACTTCTGCAGTATGGCATCGTCAACCTGGATAAGCCTAAAGGGCCGACGTCCCACCAAACATCTGATCTGGTGAAAAAAATCGTAGGTATTGCCAAAGCCGGGCATTCAGGTACGCTTGATCCCAATGTCACTGGGGTGCAGCCGGTGGCTTTAGGAAGGGCAACGCGCATCACGCAATTTTTACTTACTGCGCCTAAAGAATATGTTGGGATTATGCACCTGCATAAACCCATTGAAGACAGCGTGCTGCAGGAAATGGTGCTGCAGTTTATCGGCAAAATCAAACAATTGCCTCCCATCAAAAGCGCGGTGAAACGCCAATGGCGGGAACGGGAAATTTATGAATTTGAACTTCTGGAAATCGCTGAGCAAGATGTTTTGTTTCGGGTAAAATGCCAGGCGGGGACGTATATACGAAAATTAGTGTTTGATCTTGGCCAAGCGCTAGGAATAGGAGCTCACATGGCGGAACTTCGCCGAACTCAAGCCGGTCCTTTTCGGGAAGAAGATAATTTAGTAACTCTGCATGATTTGCAGGATGCCATTACTATTTATCGGGAAGAAGGCAATGCCAAATTATTGTTGCATTGCATCCAGCCGGTTGAAAAAGCGATTATCTACCTTCACCGCTGCTGGATTTTAGACAATTCCATTCCGAGTATAACCAACGGTCGGGCGTTGGCAATTCCAGGCATAAGCAAGTTGGAAAACTTTCGCAAGGGAGATATTGTCGCCGTGCTGAGCCTGAAAGAAGAACTCATTGCTATCGGTGAAGCGGTGATGTCCGCCGTTGAAATCAATACTAAAGATAAAGGCATTGCCATCAAAATCCAAAAAGTATTTGCTGAAAGCGTGA
>DUFZ01000072.1 GCA_013331635.1 Candidatus Woesearchaeota archaeon
CTAACTATTTATGCAACACAGCAGGTTTGAGTTTAAGCGTCAAAAAGGAAGCCATATGTTCTTTGAGCACGTGGATGGAAGAACAACAGTAATCCCTAATCACCCTACTGATCATATCGATCGCGGGTTACTAAACAAAATTGTTAAGCACGATCTTCTGTTAAGCCGGGAAGAATTCTTGACATACATAAAATAATCTTACTTCTGTTCCCAATTTCCAGAATAAACTTCTATTTCTACGTCCTTCTTGGGCCAGATTTTGAGTGATTTATAACAGGTTCCTTTTTCTTCGTTGAGTTGTTTATGCGACTCATCACAAAAAGGCAGTGTTTTACTCTGCCCACAGGTGCAGAAGCTGTATTTGGTATTGGCTTGCAAGGAAACGGGTTTGATGGCAATCGGTTTTTCGGTCATGGAATTCGGAGATTTTGAAGAATATATTAATCTTATTATACTGTATTCCCCATCTTTCCCAACACCAATTCTTTCAGCTCCTGCGGCCAGTTAGTCTCTATCTCAGCCCGATATTGTTTCATCTCGCTCCAGACCTCCTGGCGCATATTGCCAGTTTCAATTAATTTTACCAGCTCTTCTTTGACATAGACTGGGACGTGCTTTAAACTCCAGACCTGTAATTTGAGTTTTTCCTGGGTGAGGTCTTTGGCATCATGCTGCTTCTGCTGAAGATCATCCCAGAAAGCAGCATAGGAAAAGCTTTTTTCTATCTCTTCTTTTATTTTTGTTTTCCCCTGCTTTAAGGCTATCCTGGCCTGCACCTGCTGATGCATCCTTCTTAAGAATTCCTGCTTGTCTTCGATCTTGATGACATCACTGTACCCGGCGATGATGAGCCCAAAGGCAAAGGGGCTGGGAATACCGGTGTTTACTTCTTGAAGAGCAATATCACCCTGGGCTATTTCATTGACAATCTGTTGGGCGTGCTCGTAATCCATCAGGTCTTCCAGCACTTCCCGGCGGGCTTCTTTGAGGATGGGAAAGTCATTGCTAATGCGTTTGACGGCGTTGAAGAGAATTTTACTGCCTATCTGCATCCGGCCTACTTGTTTTTTTCGCCCCATATATTCCCGAAGGATCATCAGCGAGCGGGCAGCGCAATGGCGGAAACGACGGCTTAATATTTCACTGCGTTCAATGGCTTGTTCTGCTAAGGTCCGGAAGTTTTCTGTTTTAAGCAGTTCAAAGGCGCGTAGGGCATTAAAGGGCTTTTCTGCTGATAAGTAGAACCCATTGTCGTTCATGGCTATCTCTACATCGCGGTGCTGGGAGCGCCCGATGATGAAGGCTAAAGCTCTTGATAAGCTGTCGTTGACCCGTCTTCCATATAAAGTATGAAAGATGGTGTAATTTCTTCCCCTATCAGTATAACTCTCCATGACAATTTTTTTGTCGGAGGGAATCTGGCTGAAATGGTACTGGTCATAGAAATAATTATAGATGCTTTCCGCTGCTTTTTCATCGACGTAGAGGTAATGGTTGATAAAATGGATGATTTCTTCCTGGCCTTTTTTGTGCAGAAGATAATCTTCCATCAGCCGGCGAAAGCGGTTGATTTCCATGGCTAAATCAAAACTCAGGGGCAGCATTTCGCTGAACCAGCTGGGCACTGTGGGAGGGCGATTGACGGAGGTAGAAACTTGCGCGGTCATGCCCCGGGTGAATTTGAACATGTAGACATTTCCGCCGAGGACAAACACATCACCGGGCTTTAATTTTTCTAAAAAGCCTTCGTCAATCATGCCGACGATTTGTTCGCCAATTTTGACGGTGATGTAGGTTTCTTCGGGTATGGTGCCAATGTTAGTCATATAAATGATTCTGGCCATCTTTCCCCGGCGACCGATCATATTGGTCTCTTTATCATGCCAGATGCGGGCATAGACATGGCGCTCTTCCAGGCTGACGTATTCTCCAGCTAAGTATTTGATTATTTCGGAGAAGTCATTCCATTCTAAGGTGTGGTAGCAGTAGGTATTCTTAATAAGATGATAGAGCTGGTGGATGTTAATGGTTTCATTGATAGCGATGCCGTAAATCTGTTGTGCGAGGACGTCGAGGGAATTGCGGGGGATATGCACTTGGTCGATCTTTCGTTCCACCGCAGCTTTGAGGAGGATCGCGCATTCTACCAAATCATCCCTATCCATGACGATGATGCGGGCTTTAACGGTGGAGTGAAGCTGATGGCCGGCACGACCGGCGCGCTGAAGGAAACGGGCAACGGACTTGGGGCTGCCCAGGCAGAGGACCAGATCAACGTAGCCGATATCAATGCCGAGTTCTAGGGAGGTTGAGGAGACGGCTACTTTGAGTTTTCCTTCCCGTAGATTTTGTTCAGTGGTAAACCGGGCTTGCTTTCCTAGGCTTCCGTGATGGGCAGCGATGTTATCACTGGTGTACGACTGGGGATAGAACTCTTTGAGATTATGGATGACTCGTTCAGTCGCGCTTCGGGTGTTGGTGAAAATGAGCGTCGTTTTATGTTCTTGGATCAGCTGGTGGATGAGTTCATACATCTTGCTGTGCTTGATAAGGTAATCTTCTTCGACCAAGGCGCGTACCGGGCTGAGGACTTTCAGGTCCATGGATTTGATGAATTGGACATCAATAACACCGCAATTTCTTTCTTCGTCTCCTTGATAGCCGACGAGGTAGCGGGCAATTTCGTCTAGGGGGGCGATGGTGGCGCTCAATCCGACTCTGGTCATGCCGGGTGATAGTCTCTGCAGGCGTTCAACGGAGAGATTGAGGTGCACACCGCGCTTGTTGTCAGCCAAAGCGTGAATTTCATCAATGATGAACCACTGAACATCAGTCAATTTTTCTTTGAATTTTGGAGAGTTGAGGATGATGGCGAGACTTTCGGGAGTGGTGATAAGAATGTGGGGAGTATGGGTGAGCATCTTTGACTTTTCGCTGGCAGTCGTATCACCGGTGCGCACGGCGACGCGAATGCCGAGTTTCTTGCCGGCAATTTCCTCCAGCTGCTGCAAGGGTTCTTTGAGGTTCTTTTCGATGTCGTTGTTTAAGGCTTTGAGCGGGGAGATGTAGATGCAGTAGACTTTGTCTTCCAAGGCAATTTTTTGGGCAGAATCAACTAATTCGTTGAGGATGGCGAGAAAGCCGGTTAGGCTCTTAGTTGCTCCCGTGGGGGCGGAGATGAGCACGTTTTTGCGGTTGTGGATTTCCATAATGCCAAATAATTGGGGAAGGGAGAATTCTTTGAATTTGGAAAAAAACCATTGGTTGATTAAGGGATGGAGGGTGGACTTTACTTGGATCTGGTTATATGGTTCAGTAAGGCGGGTTATCATGGTAGAGAAACATCTATATTAAAGGATATTTGATGGGCTTCTTTATAAGAATTGTGTGGAGTTGTCTAGTGGGGAGTGGCTTTTCTGAGTTTAATGAAAAGTTAGTTTCCTATGGAATTGTGGCATAACAGTTATGTGTCTACGGGCTCTGCTACAGCTCCTGAAATCGCTAAATATCGGGCTTATAGGTCGCCTTTGATGGCGAGGGTTTCATATTAGCCCATTTTCTCGAAATGTTTATATGCATTGAATTATTCCTTATTCTTATGAAAGTGGTGTTATTGGGCCCGCCGGGAAGCGGGAAGGGTACGGTGGCAGAGCGGTTACTTAGGGATTTTAAGTTTCTGTATGTTTATCCAGGTGGGATGCTAAGGGAAGAGATGGGAAAGAAAACAGCGCTGGGTAAGAAGGTTGCCCAATTCTTAGGGAAGGGAAAATTGGTTCCAACTCCCATCGTCGTTGGACTGGTAGCTAAAAAAATCAAAGGCAAAACTCATTACCTTCTGGATGGCTTTCCCCGTTCGATGGATCAAATTACCTTGCTGGATAATCCGCATCTAGTGGAGCAGGTTATTTTTTTGAAGATTTCTGAAAAAGAGGTCATTGAGCGTTTTGCCGGGAGAAGAATCTGTTCCAAGGGACTGCATAGCTATCATCTGAAGGTTCTTCTTCCCAAGCAAGTGGGCATTTGTGACCATGATGGAACCAAGCTTATCCGGCGCACTGATGATACTCCTGCTGTCATCCGACAACGATTTCAAGTGTACCGGAAGGAAACGGCTGAAGTTATCAATTATTATCGCAGGAGAAAATTATTAGCGACCGTGAATGCCCGCGGGACGCCGGAGGAGGTCTATCAACGGGTGAAAAAAGTAATTGAGCAGTTGAAATAAGGGCTTATTCTAAAAACTTTAGCGCTGCCATCAATCCTATTCCTGCTATGAGGGATAAGAAGTGCAGCACTGAATCCTGGGTGTCGCATTCTTTATGAAGTTCGGGAATGAGGTTTGATCCGGCGATGTACAGGAATCCTCCGGCGGTAAAGGGAAGAAGCCCTTGGAGAAACCCTTGGGAGCCAGCTCCTATGAAATATCCGATCAATGCTCCTACTACAGCGATAGTTGCAGACAAAAAGTTGAAGAGCAAGGCTTTTCCTTTGGAAAAACCGGCATAGAGCAATACCCCAAAGTCAGCGATCTCCTGGGGGATCTCATGAAAAATAACGGCAATAGTGGTGGCAATTCCCACCGGGATACTAACGAGGTAGCTGCCGGCGATGATTAAGCCATCAATGAAATTATGCAAGCCGTCACCGACTAGATTGATAATTCCCAAGCGGTGGACGTGCTGCATTCCCTTGTGTTTTTGGATGGGGAGATGGCAGTGCTGCCAATGAATGATTTTTTCAAGTACAAAAAAAGTGAGGATTCCCAAAATGGCGAGCAGGGAAATAGAGAGCGTAAATCCCTCTTGAGCAGCTTCGGGGAGCAGATGGATTAAAGCATCTCCAAAAAGTGCTCCTGCGGAAAGGCTTACTAAGATCAAGAGAATTTTATCTAAACTTTTTTGTCCTAGAGTGAGGGAAAGTACTCCTACAAAGGAAACCAGTGATACAATTATAACACTTATGAAAGTATAGAGCAAGACATTGAGCATAGCACTTTTGATTTTAGAAGTATTTATATAGTTTACTGATTCTCAGTATCAATAAGATGAGAAGCACCAAACAAAAAGAAGTGTTGCAGCAGCAGCTTACCCAGTTTACTTCATTTTTTAATGCTGAAGAGTTGTATCGTCACGTTCAGAAAAAAAATCCCAACATTGGCATTGCCACGGTGTATCGCTTTCTTAAAACCAGGGAAGATCAAGGGGAATTGCATTCTTTTATCTGCAATCGCAAGACAATCTATTCAACTAATAAAAATAATCATTGCCACTTTGTCTGTGAGAAATGTGGGATAGTTCAACATATCCCTGCTAAAAATCTTGATTTTTTATCTAAAAGCATTGCGGGGGAGGTATGCCATGTTCAAATTGATGTGACCGGGGTGTGCAAGGATTGCTTAGGTGGAAAGAGGGACTAAGTTTTCTAGAATTTTCTGATAGACCTGAATTCTTCCGTTTAATATTCTGCTGGGCATGGTTTCTCCCCTGGTACTGGCACGCTTGTCTTGGAGTAAATCGGGGACGACTGTTTTTACAACAGCATGATGTGCTCCACGAAACTCGAGCACGGCCTGGGCAAAATTTCTGATGGACCGGCTCAGGAGCGGGTCATCTTTTTTCAGAGCCAAGTCAACCAAGGACTTATCTCTTCTGGCGAGTTCGAGGGCTACCTTTACTTTTTCATCATCGGGATAATACCCTTGTTTAATATCAGCATCGAGTGAGGTGAAGAATTCTTTGGTTAATCTTTTTCCGGCAAAACGGAGATCCATAATCGCTACTCCGTGACTAAAGTACCCACTGGGGCCCTGAAGCCCGGTATGGGCATGTAAATAAGTTCGAAAGGTTTCATAATGATCCCAGGGCATTTTCTGGAGCAGGCCCATCATGGTTCTGCATCCTTTCAGTATGTCGGTTGCATCTATGAGCTCTTCAACAGCACTGGTGGAAGAGCAGTTTTGCAGGTAGCTTTGGGCGCTTTCCAATCGCTCATTCAGCGCGATGAATTCGTTTTCTATCAGCTGGTGAAGGGCATAGAAACTGGATTCAGAATGCCCAACCGCATTTCTGGTAAAAGTTCTGATATCCCGTAAGGGATTGGAGACAATAATCTCTCCATAGGTAAGGATATTAGGCCGGCCGAGGTAGGCTGAAATAACCTCCGCAGCGTGGCGAAGGTTATTTCCGGGAAAGCCGTGGGAGTGGATAACCGCACTTTGCAGCATCTGAACATCCAAGCTGGCGATTTGCTGCTCTTCCTCACCCAATTCGCGGTAGGCAGAAAGTGTGAAGGGTTTAGTAAGGGCATTGGTCTCTTCTACCAGCTGGGAGACTAAGGCAGTAGGCTTTCCATCAGCCCGGATGGCAGCTAATTTTTTAGGCAGGGCTTCTACCACGTAATTGCTGATAGTATCTAATGGGCGATGGGGTGTTCGCGCTATATAATCAAGATTATGGGGTTCAAACAGGTTTTCTTGTTCCAAGTGATAATTGAGCATGATAAGCTCTGGAAAAGGAAGGGTTTTTATATTTTGTTAAAGAACTTATTTTTGATGATGGAAAAGCTTATTAACTTGATTATGCTTACTTATTAGATGGTATTGGTTGGAGTTTCAATGGAGGAATTATTTTCTTTACGTCTTGATCGTATAGAATGAGAAAGGAAAAACGCGCCTGCTCTTACTCCTTCATTATTGTATCAGATGATTCAAGACGCAGCGCGCAGGATTGGCATTGAGGAAGTTGTTGTACGGGAATGGGATCGTAATTTAGTAAGCAGTTGGTTTACCAATGGAGTAGTTCGGGAAAAGAAGTATGATATTCCATCAAAAAGAAACGAACAACAGACAGATAAGGACTTAGGATATCTGCGTAGGGATATAGATAAAGGCACCTTAACTGCCCGTTCTTTCCAAATTAATTCTGATGTTTTTAGCGAGCAGCGATACCGAGATTTTTATCAGGCATTGAAGAAACAGGGACTAGAAGCATTTGCCTATCATCCTTTTGGACTCATTTTTGCATCAGAAAAAGAATTGCCTAAGCCCGAACCAATTTATAAGTAACTCATCACTTTCTTTATGACCATAGTAGCATAGCTTCCTTTAGGGAGAATGAATGAAATAAGCACTTTATTTTTTTTTGGATTTAATTCATCAGGCTGTGGAGGAGATATTTTCATTTCTTTAACTTCTACTATCGCTTCCCTAAGTTCCCCTTCCAGTGTTAATTCAGGAATTTGGCGGATGATGAAGTCTTGGGGTGCGAGATTTTCTTTTTTCAGAATGTCGGCAATGATATCCGGAGCGATGGTTTCTTGATATCCGAATCCAATGATGGGAAGCTCTACTTTCTGGAGCTGGGTTGGATCATCAGAGAAGATGAGTTTACCCTGTGAGTAGGGAACTTCATGCAGGCCTGAACAGTGCTGCCGACTATATTCTGCCAGGGTTTCATTCCAGAGATAACTTTGATAGGAGTTGATATAGAGACGAAGCAAGCGAAGGGGAAGCTTTTTGAGTGCGCTGATATAGTCCTGCGGGGAAGCCTGAAGATGGATATTGGCATAGGGATTATCAATCAGTTGCAGTGCGGTGGCAAAGTCTTTCTGTATCAGGGCTTTTCCAATGGCAGTATTGTGGGAACTAAAACGCTGTTCATCAAAATAATTTTCTATGAAAGTGATGGGATCGATTTTGGTGCGTGGTTCTAGGTTACGGATGGTGATTTCAAACTGATTTCCCTCTAAATCCCCTAAACTGATAGGAGTATCACCATAACCGAGAAACTGAAGAGAGGCATTGGGGATGGCGAGACTTTGAATTCTTTCCTTGCTGCTGCCGCTGATGGAGATAACTTGCTCGGTTATTGCCAGCTTGTCTTTAGAACCGGCAAAACCAATCTGTTTCTCTTTGAGATGCAGGGCATCAGCAATTTTCTTGATGGCATCGAGGGTGTTCCAGTTCTTTTTGGTGAGTTTGAGATAGAGGTATCTGCCGGATGTCTTTATCTCAACGTTGCTGATTTCTTTGACAATAAAGTCTTCGGGAATTTGTTTGAGGATGTACATAGTATCTGGAACAATGGCGTTTTTAAAAAGGTACTGGAAAAAAGTAACTAGGCTCTTGCACACCATTCATTCTCTTTCTCTTTTCCTGCAAGGAATAGTAAACTGGCGCGAGTATTTCTGGCAGGTTGTCAGTATGGACTTTCTGATGGTCAAGGGTGCACCGGAGCGGTGGATCAAGCTTGTTGCTGGTGCTATCGAGAAATTCACCTTTGACTGAACAGTAAATTTTTCCCTGCTCTGGGTCGTACTCCCATTCTACTTTTTCTGCCTTAAATCTGGTCAAATCATCAATGGTTATGAGGTTCATGTTTTTCTAGCGCTATGTTGGTCTCGGATTAAGTTGATATAAACCGGATAAAGGATATCTTCCACATTCTGGGTCATGACCGGGGTGTCAACCATGGAATATACCGCTGGCGGCTGGTAGGGCTGTTGCTGATAGAGAAATTCTCCCTGCAAGGAGCACAATATTTGGCTCCCCCGGTTCTTGAAATTAAGGGAATCAGCGCGGAAAAAGATGTCTTTGGCGAGGTGATATGTTTTCATCTAGCCGGTAGAAATGGGTTTTTATTTAAGTTTAACGGGAGTTTTTGGCCATAGCTCCCTTTTCAGCAGCATTTTTTCATAGGAGGGTGATGTACATCACCACCATATTTCTTATAGCTTTTGTTTCATTAGGCTTATTAAGACTAAAATAGGGAGGACGTTACTATGGATATTGCTAAACATCAACAGTTGTACCGAAGAATTAAAACGGCGGTGGCAGAAACGACACCGCAATTGATAGGGAATCTGAATCAGAAATTGGAAGCTTATTCCGGTGATGCGCGCATCTTAGATCATTTTCTTACTCTCTTTGGCAACGATAATCCCTATCTGGCGGCACAGCAGGCTCATTTACGCCAGGCAATTTTTCGTACCCCTCAGGAATTGAGGCAGGAAAAAGAAGTGTTGGGGATTTCTGTCAGCGGGCATAAATTGACCGAGCAAATTTTTGTGTTAACTCATTCCTATAATCCTACTCGCACCTGGCGTTCCGGTTCACAGGCTATCGTTAAGATAATGGAAGCTTTTGGATCTGAAGAACAGCTGGTTCGCTATACTCTGGAAGGACAGGAAAAAATTAAAGAAAAAAAGAAGCAAGGGGTCAAAAAGTCATTGGAAAATCTGGTGGAAACGTTGGAGGAGCTTTTGGCTGACTATTCCAGAGTAAAAGATGTTCAAAGCAGGAATGACCGCCTCAAAGTTCATACGTTGCTGGGATTGGATGAGGAGCTGCAAAAACGTATCCTGATGCTGGATAGGGTTGACTATGGAAATATTGCTTTCGCTAAGCCTACCGAAAAGGCGTTCTTAGCAGCAGCTGATCCAGGGGGGATGTTCTTTGGCTGGTATAAAAAACAGCTTCTGCAGTTGCCCACTGCGATTCGGGATATCTATACGACCATTACTGGTCCGGTGGAAATTGCCGAGGAGGAACGAACGTTCATGGTGGGGGCATTAATTGCCTATGCGGCAACGAAAATGCCTATCAACAGGGAAGCAGCATTGGGTGGATATCAAAAAGATTTAGATGTTATCTTAGGTTTGCCGGAAACTCATCCGATAGTTGCGAAATATGGAATACCAAATCTTGCATCAGTGAGGGGCATCCTGAACGCAACGGAAATTACTTTGATTGATATTACCAAGGTGTTTGATGCCTATCCGGTTGATCAGGTACGGAAGGAAATCAATCGGCACTATGCAGCGCAGTTTGCAGCGGAGCTGGGAAGGGTAGAGCAGCACCTTGCTCCTCTTTTTATCCAGCAGGGAACCTGGCGGGATGATGCCTATGGAAGTTCCATCCCGGTCAGCCGGCTTAAAAAAAGCATCTATTTTGCCACGCTTACGTCCAAGGATCTTACTTCCGTTCGGGATTATTTGGCGTTGCATACTATTGCAGTGAAAAAAGAGGCAGTCTTTCAGGCATTGTCTCTCTCTGATTTCAAGCAATTGATTGACGAGGTAACGCTCTGCGGCAGAAAGATAGAATATCTGGGTCAGGAATTAGCGCAGAGAAAAAAAACTGTTTCCAATCCGGAAGATGCGCAGGAAGCGGCTGATGAGCTTAAGAGTGTCATGCCCCGCGGGCAGGGGTATGGTCTTCAGGAGAATTTTGTGAAGGAACATCGGATATCAGTTCAAGAGTGCAGTACCCGGCTTGATGCTTTGTATGGACGAAACCAGCTTTGGATGAAGCGTAGTCCGCAGTGGAATAAATTAGCTTCTTTTGGATTGTATTCTTCGTCATTAGTAAAAGAGCTGGAAGAGATGGTGGAGATGGTGCAAAATGCAGCACCATCGGCTGAATGGGAGGAAAGAGTTAAACAATCGTATGCCATTGCTCAAAGTCCATTTATCAGAGCCAGGTCATCCCATCTTCCTTATCCTGAAAAGAAGTACTTAACTTCCTTGGAACAGAAAGCGGTCCAGGAACTGCTTGAAGTTGAGCCTCGGCTGCGTGAACTGGAGCAGAGCAATCCTACTTTTGCGACGGTTGATCTTCCTTTAAGGAATACGCTGCGTGAAGCACTTTTTTATTCGGGAAAAGTAGAGCAAAGCGTTCAGGTTGACGGCAAGAGGTATCCCCTGCAGGCAGAGCCAGCTTTTGCTGTCAGCGGCACGCTCTCGCTGTATGATGCAGCTGGAATTCATGGATTTTGCAGTTCTCTCTTGGAAGGGTATACCAAAGCCAGCGAGGTGCCGGCATCGTGGTATGAGAAAGCTTCTTTTGTGGTCAGTTTTATAGCGGCGTCAGCGTTGCGTGCTGTGGGGATGATGACTGCAGAGTACAACAGTTATGCAGCACTGCGGTATATGGATAAGAAAAAGAGTTATATTGCCAATGATTTCATGGAGCAAGTGGAAGAGCTGTATGGACGAGTTTTACCTCAGCGTGGGAGAAGATAGAGAAAATAGATAATGCTTGCTTGCAGTGGATTATCAAAGAAAATGGTTGATTTGGAGTTGCGAAAAAAAGTAAATCCAGCTCCTTCATTTTCTTTAATGTTCTTTTCATCTATTTCTATAGGATTAAAGCTTTGCCCTTGTTGTTCGATGGCAATAATGAATCCTTTCTTACCTAGATAGAGATGGAACTGTGAAGGGATTTGATGCTGTGCATAACTGAGGGCATTGGAGCCAGCTTCATTGAGAAAATAGGCAACTTCATCTTTGGTGTTTTTATTGAGCCAATTATAAAGATCAAAAGGCGATGGGAGTAAGGCACTATACTTTTGGTTTAATGAGTCTACTATTTTCCATTTTATTTCTCCGTATTTGCTCAGGAGTATATTGGAATTATGGATGGTGCGTTTCTCTAATTGAATTTGAATGGGAAATTGAATATTTTTATCTACGTCAATTAATTCTAAAGCTTGCGGCAAGGATAATTGGAAATGAAGGACCATGCTTCTCGTAAATTTTTTTATATGTTTTTCACTGATCAACATGCCTACTAGATTGGAATTCTCCCTGTGAATTGTACATTCCTCTACAAATTTTATATTCCATTGGTGCTTTGTATACTAATCGTCCCCAACTTGCCCATGAATCTCCTGCTCGGCGATATGCTTGTATTTCTAGCTCATCATGAAGAGAAATGGTTTGTCCAATACAGATCATCTGCTCTGGTTCTCGCTTCAAATCTCTCATCACTTGGACTCGCAAACCTGTTTTCGCAGCAATTCCGGTAACTAAAACATCAATAGTTTCTTGGGTTGGTGTATGGACAGTGCGAATGACATCATGCTGCCGAACTACAAATGGAAGTGTTCCCATAGTAAAATGAGCCTGGCCGGATTCGAACCGGCGATCTCCGCCGTGTGAAGGCGATGTCATAGCCGCTGGACCACAGGCTCATACAGAGAGATATTGGTCGTGTATTTTTAAAACTTTCATTGTTTTCTCCCCCTTGACCAGCTCTCCTAAATCTTGCTTTGATTGACCACCACTTTTATAAACAAAGAAAATAGTTCTTCTTATACCTATGAAACCAATCCAATTCAAGAACGGTAGGGGACAGACCTTGCGTGGCTTTATTCACGTACCACAACAATATGATACCGTTATTGTTTTTCTTCATGGCTTCCCAAGTCATTGTGCTGGATTTAGTGCAAGCAGATATGCGAAACTACTTGAAAGGACAAATTATCTTTTTCTTACTTTTGACTTTAGCCATACTGATACGTCGGATGGAAAATTTGAGGACAAGTTAATGAGCAATGAGGTTAAGGATATTCGATCTGCAATTGATTTTCTCGACAAGAACTATGGATTCAAGAAGCTTATTCTCATCGGCCATTCTACCGGGGCAATTGATGGGGCATTATATGCTCATACTGATTCTCGAATTACCAAGTTGATTTTAACCGGTGCGGTTGGTAATCTTAAGACCTCCGTTCGTTTTGATTTTACTGATGTGCAAGTGCGAGATTTCTGGAAGAATGGCCACATTATCTATGATGCGCCGGAAAAATGGTATCATCATAAGAAACTGAAAAAATCTTTTTATGATGAATTTTTTACGCTAGATATTCCTACAGCGATTGCAAAATTTAAGAAGCCATTACTGATAGTGCATGGGGAGAAAGACGAGGATGTTGAGCTGAAAGCTGCTGAGGAATTATTTTCTCTGGCCAATCAACCAAAAAAGATGGTAGTCATTACTGGAGCAGATCATAGTTTTACCCAGCCAAAACATGGAAAGAAGTTGCTGAAGGTGGTTGGGAAATTTATTGAAGGAAAATAAAATTGAACGGGCCCGAGGGGACTTTCGTGCCAGGAAGCTGTTTCGTCTAGGTGGGCTTCATGCCCGCTCTTTGGTGCAGCTTTCTACAAGGTGCATTCGAACCCCCGGCCTGATGGTTTCGATTGGAATTGAACCACTAAGAGCCATCCGCTCTAACCAGGCTGAGCTACGAGCCCGTATTTGACTGGGATAGTCCCTGAAATATAAATCTTTGCTCTTTATTCGCCCAAAAATCGAAAAGAAAAAAGTTTTCATTCCCCCTCTTTTTTTACTTCTTCTTTTACTTCTTCTTTATGATTAGTCGCTTTGTCCTGCTTGGTGGCGTAGACGAACCAGTCCCAGAGCTTTTTCTTCTTCTTAAACGCGAGCAGGCTTTCCTCATCATGTATCTCCCAAGGGTAATATACTTTACGGACGCTGATATTGGTGAATCCAGCTTTCCAGAGACGGTGTTTTATCTCAAACAGGTAATAATTTTTTTGGATGGAGGTGTCTTCATAAGGAACCAGGCCGGTTACCAAATCAGAATCTCCGACGTCCTCTTTGGCTTTTTGGATGGCAATTTCTTCCGTTTCACCGTCATCCAAAGTTTTTTCCTGTATCAATAAAGCTCGGTAAAGGTGGCTTTCCATCGCTGGGAAGATGCCCAGGATAATACCGCCATCTTTTAGGAGGTTATAGGCTTCCTGGATCATCTTCTCGCAGTCTTTTACTTTTGGCAGCAGGATGGAGTTTACGGTAACGGCAACATCAAATTGGTTATGGAATTCATGTAAATCTCTGCCGTCTCGTACGAATAGGCTTACATTGGGGAAGTCCTTCGCTTGTGCAGTAGCAGTTTCAATCATCTTAGGTGAGAAATCAATGCCCACGACTTTAGAGAATTTTTGGGCCAGCGTGGGCAGGAAGTTGCCGATGCCGCAGCCGATGTCGATGACGCTCATCTCTTTGGTCGCTGTTCCTATTTTATTCTCTAAATACCAAAAAATGGGATTAGTAACGCCCTCAGAGAAGGGGCTGATAATCTCTTCGGCATATTTTTTGGCAATTTTGTTCCAAACTTTGACTTCTGAATCCATTAATGATACTTAAATCGTAATCTTATATTAAGTTTTTGATTTAATCTGATAAAATAAAATATCTTTTTATATAGCACCTGTTTCTCTGGGGATCATGCGCATCCCTAAACGTTACGGACAATCTAAAGAATTATCCTGTCCATTTTGTGTGAGAGTAGCGACGCAGAAGAATGCGCAGGGAATCGATGTTTGTTTTCAGCATACCAAAGAAGTTTTACAGGAGATTAAATGCACCTGCGGGAGCTGGCTGGAGCAGCGAAGCGGGAAGTTCGGGCCTTACTTCAACTGCCTCAATTGCGGGAATATTAACTTTAAGAGGGGGATGGAGATGAAAGCATTGCAGAAAGGGAAAGAAACTACGATACCTAAGGCAATTTCTGCACCTGAGAAAAAAGAAGTGCACTCTCCCAGAGAAACGACCATCAGTACCGATGATGTGGAATATTTTGATTAAGGCTTATACCTTTCCATGGTTCTGAAAAATGTCCTATTTTACCAAGCAAAGTTTATATAGATTTAATGATGTGATTGTCTATGGATAGACAAATTAGCGATAGAAATATTCTGGATGCTTTTTGTGAAGAATTTTGTGCAATCATTGATAAATATTGTCAGTATATTGTGGTATCTGGTTTTCTGGCGATAGCCTCCGGAAGAACCAGAGGAACTGAAGATATTGATATGATTATTGAAAGAATTTCCAGAGATAAATTTGAAGCTTTGTTTAGAGAATTGGAATATCATAATTTTTTGTGTATGCAGTCGGCTTCTTTTGTTGAAGCGTATGACTATCTTACAGAAAATCTTTCTCTGCGATTCACTAAGAAAGATAAACCTGTACCCGAAATGGAGGTAAAATTTGCCAAAGATCTCTTGGATACCTACCAACTGCGTCAAAGAATAAAATTACCTCTCACTGGCCTCAAGGTCTGGTTTAGCAATGTCAACATCAATATTGCATTTAAGGAGGAACTTTTAAAAAGTCCAAAAGATATGGAAGATGCAAGACATCTGCGAATCGTGTTTAAAGAAATGGTTGATGAACATGAGATTAAAGAAGTTAAAAAAATGATTAGAGAATTACGACTATGAGAGACCAAAGTCATATGGAGCAAGTGGAGCGATGGGCAAACTTTGTGAGAGATAATCCTACTCAGTGGAAAAAGATTCATACTAAATTTATCAATGCTTTATTTCAAAAGAATGCTGAAGTCATACAGCGGTTATTACAGCAGCCTAATGGGAAACAGAAATTGATTGAATTGTATGATATTAAGAATGTGGAAGGGTGCGAGTGGTTGAAGTGAGAATGCTTTTGATAGGTGCAATTAAATAGTTTTCTCTGATAAAAGAATGTCAATTTATCCAAATTAATGTTCCAATATAAGAACCTAATCGATATAAAAATCTTATTATTAAAAGAATTCCTAAAATGATTATTGCTTTAAAATACCAAGGGGCATATTTCCACATCAATTTGATTAGATTTTACTCTTGCTTTTTTCAGCTTTTCTTCCATGCTTTCTCCCCACATGTTTATTCCAGACTAATTC
Source organism: Candidatus Woesearchaeota archaeon (assembly GCA_013331635.1). Lineage (GTDB taxonomy): Archaea > Nanobdellota > Nanobdellia > Woesearchaeales > GW2011-AR9 > GW2011-AR9 > GW2011-AR9 sp10194u. The sequence continues at coordinate 15,492 of DUFZ01000072.1, forward strand.
TACGGCTTATACCTTTCCATAGTCCTGGGAAAAGGTATCGCATCTTTAATGCTTTCTAAACCGCAAATCCATTTAACTACCCGCTCTACACCCAATCCAAATCCACCATGAGGGACACTGCCGTATCTTCGTGTATCTAAATAAAATTCATAATGCTTAGGATTTTCTCCCTGAGCTCGCAATCGATTTTTTATTTTTTCTAAGTCATGTTCCCGTTGTGAGCCGCCGATAATCTCACCATGCCCCTCGGGAGCCAAAAAGTCACAGCCTTGCACCGTATCAGGATTCTGGGGATCTTCCATCATGTAAAAAGCTTTGACTTTCTTAGGATAGTTAGTGCAGATGATGGGAACATCGTAGAGCATGGTTAATTTCTCTTCTTCAATGGTGCGCAAGTCCTTGCCCCATTCTACCGGCATTTTGCATTTGTCTTTCAGTATTTTTAATGCTTCGGTATAGGTCATGCGTACAAATGGTTTTTTTACGATAGGTTCTAACTTGGAAATATCTCGCTCGAGGATCTTGAGTTCTTCTTTATTTTTCTCCAAAACTTTTTTTACGACATGCTTCAATAATTTTTCACCGCAGTCCTGGATATCTTTAAATTCACACCAGGCAACTTCCATTTCAGCATGCCAGTATTCAGTTAAGTGCCGTGATGTCTTGCTGGGCTCGGCTCGAAAGCTGGGAGCAATGGTATAAATTTTCTCCAGCGAGAAAATGGCCGGCTCAGCATACAACTGCCAGCTCTGGGATAGAAAGACATCTTTCTGGTCAAAGTAGTTCACCGAAAATAAATCACTGCCACCCTCGCATTGCACCGCCTGGAAGATGGGGGAATGATATTCATAAAATCCGTTCTGGCGGAAGAACTCATCAATGGCTCCAAAAACTGTGCTGCGTATTTTGAGAATGGCAGTCATTTTTCGGCTGCGCAGCCATAAGTGGCGATTATCGGCTAAAAATTCGATGGAAAGGTCTTTGGCAATGGGAAAATTTTCAGATTTGCCAATGACTTCAAAATCTTTAACCTGAATTTCATAGCCGGTTAAAGCTCTTTCATCTTTTTTGATTTCACCGGTAATACGTAAAGAAGCTTCTACCTGCAGCTTATCAATTTCATCCCAGCGCTTTTCAAATACAGCGCGATCAAAGACGCATTGAATCAGGTTGCTGGAATCACGCAAAGTGACAAATTTAAGTTTATTGCTGCCTCGTTCTCGATGGACCCAGCCGTGGATGGAGACAGTTTTGCTTGCTTGATTGATTGCATCCTGAATGGAAATATAGTTTGTAGCCATGTTTTTCTTTACTCTTCTTGTGAGTATAAAAATCTTTCTTTTACGTAATGGGGATTTCTTTCTCATTCTGATGGATACTGAAAATCGCTCTTCCTGAGGGATCGGCTTTTCCTTGAAATTCCTTGCTCCAGCGCAGTGCGGTGGGGGTGGAACAGGCGATGGAGGGCCCTATGGGGACGGTGAGGGCAGCAGATGGGCTATGGAAGAGGCTATCAAAAATTTCCCGGTAGTAGTATTCTTCTTTAGTCAGCGGCGTTTGGAGGCCAAAACGATCTTTTGCTGCGGTCATCATTTCATCAGTGACTATTTCCTGTGTATGTTTTTTCAAATGGTCAATCCAGCTGTAGCCAACTCCATCGGAAAATTGTTCTTTCTGGCGCCAGAGAATTTCATCGGGGAGATAGCCTATGAATGCTTCCCGCAAAATGGATTTTTCTATAATTTTGCCAGGGCACATCTTATCCTGAGGATCGATGCTCATGGCATAGTCAATGAATTCTTTGTCCAAGAAGGGAACGCGCACTTCCACGCCCCAAGCAGCCATGGATTTGTTGGCGCGCAGACAGTCATATTTGCTGAGCAGTGATAATTTGCGCACACACTCTTCATGAAATTCTCTTGCATCCGGCGCCATGTGGAAGTACAGATAGCCACCGAATATTTCATCAGAGCCTTCTCCGGAGAGAACCATCTTTATTCCCAATGATTTTATTTTCCTGGCCATTAGGTACATGGGCGTGGATGCGCGTATGGTGGTGACATCAAAGGTTTCAATATGGTAGATGACATCACGCAGTGCGTCCATGGCTTGCTCAATGGTAAAGATTATTTCGTGATGAATGGTTCCTAGGTACTGGGCTACCTTTTTGGCGTAGATTAAATCGGTTGAGTCTTTGAGGCCGATGGCGAAGGAATGAAGTGGTGGAAGTTTTTTGTCTTGGTGTATTTTGGAGGCAATGGCAGCGATGATGGATGAATCAAGTCCACCTGAAATAAGAACACCATAGGGAACATCAGCCATGAGTTGCTGCCTTACTGCTTTTTCTAATTCTTCACGTAGCTTGGTAAGAAAAACTTTTTGAGTGGGAATAGTCTTGGTCCACTCTGGTTCATACCATTTCACTAGTTTTCCCTGATGATAATAGCTTCCTGGTGGAAATTCTTCTATCTTCGGGCAATATTTATCCAGTGCTTTCATCTCGCTGGCCACGTGCAGTGTGCCCTGCTCATCCCATCCCCAGTACAAAGGACAAATACCCATATGATCACGAGCGATGAAAAAATCGCCTCTCTTTTTATCATACAGTACAAAGGCAAAGATGCCGCTGAACATCTCGACACATTCTGGTCCATACTCATCATAGAGATAGAGAATTATCTCACAATCCGATTTGGTCTTCCAGTCATGTGCATTTTTCAGTTTCTTTCGCAGTTCCAGATGATTGTATATTTCACCGTTGACAGCGAGAACGGAACCGGTTTTGGTATCAATCAACGGCTGTGCCCCTGAAAGTGGATCAACGATGGCCAGGCGTTCATGCGCCAGCACGGCATACTTATCACTGTACACACCACTTGCATCTGGTCCTCGATGGCGAATAAGTGAGGCCATGGCTAAGGCTCGCTGTCGATACTGTTCTGGTTGGTCTTTCAAGTTAAATATTCCAATTATGCCGCACATGTTATTTCCTCAGCTGCTATTTTATTAGGTGTGCTCATTTAAATAGATATTTCATAATTTATGGTATAATATACCTAAAATACGATAAATTTATATAAAAGTGGAACATTTGTTCCATTATGACTTATACAATAGACGAGAAGGATCTTAAAATACTGGAAGTGCTTCAAGATCATGCGGAATATACGACTCGGCAGATTGCGAAGAAGACCCTACTGCCTGTAACTACTATACACCATCGTATCCGAAAATTACGTCAGGAAGGGATCATTCGAAAATATACCGTTCGATTGGATTGGGATAAAGTAGGAAAAGGATTTGTTGCGTATGTATTGATTTCTGCAAATTTGCTGTTATTACGACAGAAAAAGAAAACTCAATATGATTTGGCCAAAGAATTGCGTGGTTTTGAATTTGTGGAGTGGGCGGATATTGTTTCGGGTGGAACGGATATCGTGGCTATTGTGCGTGTGAAAAATGTGGAAGAGTTTGATAAAGTTCTTTTAGGAAAATTACAGCTTATTGAGGGGATAGAGAAAACGCAGTCGATGATTGTGATACATGGGAAGTAGATGTTTCCAACAACAAAATTCTTAAAGCAAGTCTTTCTTTTCTCTCCTTACGAGCCAGTCGCCTAACCTGGACCTGGGAAATCGCCTATTTTTAGGCTATCCTGGGGGGAACATAGGGCAACAGCCCCCTAAGCTGTTTGTTCGGGGTTCAAATCCTCGCTGGCTCGTTTTTTTATTTAGCCTCAGGATTCGATGAGGAGTGATGATCTATTCCTATATTCAATAAGAGAAAGAGAGTACAATCTATAGTATAGAACCACCAAAATCTTTTAAATAATGATTCCTTAGCCTTAAAATATGCAATCATCGGTGGATTATTATGGTACTGCTGAAGAAGTAAGAGAACTACAAACTCTAGAACAGCGGAAAAAAGAATTAGAAGAATCTATAAAAGAAAAGAGAGCTGGAAAGCGTTACGAAACGGAAACAAAAGTAGTGTATTATGATTATCAACTTCATCATAAAAAAAGAAAACCAGCCACGCTTTCTTTTGATGAACAAACCGAACGTATCAAAAAACTATGTGGCTTGAATCGAAAAATTAACTTGGAAGCAAAGGGAACGATTGTATGGAATAACGAACCGCTATTTCAAACAGAGTTAGGATCTCTGCCCGCGAAACCAAAACTGCAACGCCTCTTGAATGATATTGTTGCTCATGAATATCATACCTGGAATGTAGTGGGAAATCAGTTCTCGGTTCAAGATACGGGAAGCGTTGCTCATTTTTACCTTACCTGGCCCAAGGGTGATGGGAATCGCTATGATATTTTTGATCTTCGCTGGCAGCAGGAAGAGAAGTTACAAGAAAGTATCGAATCCCTAGCGCAGCTAAGTACTTGGGCGTATGGAAGCTTGAGAACTGCCTACAGAACAACCACAGATTTAATAGTACTCAAGTGGTCTATGAGAGCGGATTAGGAAAGTATATTTTCAATAACTCTTCTTTCCCAGTAAGAATATACTCCCAAACCCCAACATCTTTTTATATAACTTCGACCTTGAGCTACTTTCATGCCCAGCCCGCTCATCTATCTTACGGAAGGAAGCCGGATTTTTCTGAACAGCTGGAAGCATCGGCTGCTGCCAAAAAAGTATGCGGGGAACGCCAAGGAAATTTGTGAGCAGATTGTGGAGGAGTGCTGGAATGGGAGGTATTTTAGGACTTCAACCGGTAATTTTCCGCAGTTCTGGACGCGTGATTTTGGGTTCTGTACGCAGTCGTTGATGAAGTTGAAATATGAGGAAAAAGTTCATCATACCTTGCGCTATGCGCTCAATAACTTTAAGATTCAGGGGAAAATTACAACGACTATTACTCCTAGTGGCAAACCGTATGACTTTCCCACTCCGGCAGTTGATTCATTACCTTGGCTGATTCATAGCATTAAAGTGTCTAAATTTGATTATTATGCCTTTAAGGGTTTTTTGAACAAGGAAATTCAAAAGTTTTATGTTCGTTTTATCAATCCTCAGACCGGGCTGGTTAAACCGGAATTGAAAGTATCTTCGATTAAGGATCTGGCGATTCGCAAGAGTTCCTGCTATGATAATTGCCTGGTGGGGATGCTGGCCAGGGATTTAGCAGATTTGAAGCTGGATAATCCGTTTGCTTCTTTTGACTATCCGGATCTGTTGCTGCGGCATTTTTGGAGCGGGAACTATTTTTATGATGATTTAAGCCGGCCAAACTACATTGCCGGGGATGCGCAAATTTTTCCGTTTATTACCGGGATGTGCGGAGATAAGGAAATCCTGAGCAAAGCGATGCAGGCTATTTCCTTCGCCGGGCTGGATCAACCATTCCCTTTGAAATATACTGCCGAGCGGGGCGCAGTCCATTTTGTGGAGCAGGAAATCTTTCTGCGCAATTATGAAAGCAACAGCATCTGGATGCATCTAGGTCCATTGTATGTCAAAGTATTGCAGCAGGTGGATAAGGAGAAAGCGGCGGAATGTAAAGTAAAATATACAGAATTGATTGAAAAGCACAGGAATTATCTTGAAGTGTTTTCTGCCAGCGGGAAGCCCTTTGGCACACCGTTCTATCGCTGTGATCGGGGGATGCTCTGGGCGGCGAATTATGTGACGCTGTAAAAAATTAAAAACATTTAAATATCTCTACATATCCTAGCCTTTCAAATGCTCACACCATCCGAATTAGAACAACAAATTTTATTATTTCACCTCTGGGGTGATTTAGAACGAACTTCTCCTAGTTCACCAGAGAATGTGCAAGTTCTTCAGGAAGAATTTCCGATGTATGGTACTCAACTATTAGTAGCGTATGCTATGGCATCAGAAGGCCTTGGTGTTAATCAAATTTTCCAAGAGAGAAAATATTTGTTTCACCCTTTTGCTTCCATGGTACTATGTGGTATGGGTGAGGCATCTCAAATGCTCTACGAAATCAGCTCTCTGTTCAAAACGGAATTAAACCTCGATCTCCCAAATAGATCCAATAATAAAGAAATTCTCTTCTTTGCTGCGTTATCAGCCTGTGCTGAATATGGGACTCTTGTTTCTGAAGGGGTTAAAACCACCGCGGCGTACATGGATTATCCTTCTGCTGAGTTATTCAAAGAATTCACTGAGGCGCCGAACCTGCATAGCATTATGCAAAAACATCCCGAAGAATTTCCGAGGTATATTTCTACCCTCATTAAGCGAGGTGAAGAACAAGGAATTCTCGATGCCATTCTCAAACAGCTTGTGAGATACCAAGTGTTATCTAAATTAGAAATTTAATCTCTATATTCTAGTACAACAATCATTTAAAAGGGATACCTTCCCATTAGCTTTATGCCTCCGAATATTTCTGTTATCATTCCAGCCCACAATGAAGAAAAATATATCCGGCAGACCTTGCATAGCCTGAAGAATCAGACCTATCAGAATTTTGAGGTGATTGTGGTTACCAATGGTTGTACCGATAAAACGGAAGAAATAGTGAAGAAAAAAGTGGATGAGCGCTTTCGCCATCTTTCGCTGCCTAAAGCGAATGTAAGCGTCGCGAGGAATGCCGGAGCGTTGAATGCCCAAGGGAAAATGCTGGTGTTTCTGGATGCGGATACGCAGTTGGCGCCAGACAGCCTGGAAAAAATAAGGCATGATTTTGCGGATGCTCATGCCGTTGCGACAACGAGGGTTCAGCCGGACGATTCACGGTTCCAATATAAAGCGGTGATGGGGCTTAAGAACTGGAATCATACTCTTGGCTGGTACAAGGGCTTTAGCGGGATTCTCATCTGCCGTAAGGAGCAGTTTCATCAGGTGAATGGGTATGACCCGGAAGTTACTATCCGGGAGCATCGGGCCTTGCGGCAGAAATTAATGGCGCTGGGAGAATATGCCTGCATCAATACGGTGGTGACGACTTCTACCCGCCGTTTCCAGAAGTGGGGGCTGGGAAAGATGGCCTGGTTCTGGATCTCTCAATGGACTCGGGCGAAAGAAGACCTCAAGAGTGATTTACAAGGAAAGGAATATGAGCAAATTAGGTAGTGTTCACGAGAAACAGTTTAATTTATTCTCGCCTGATTCGAGGCAGTTGATTTTATTGTTGGCAACGGTATAATAATTGATATTAGGATTATCCACTTTCTGTTTGCAGCAGATGTTGCGGGCGGCATTAAAAGCTAATTCATCCCAGTTTTTTTGAAGAGTGGAGAGCTGATCTTGAATGTTGCTGAGATTGCTGAGGCAGTTGGCATTGAATTCTTCCGCTTCTTGGTCTTTTTCAGCAAGCAAAGCGGCAACTTCAGTGTCTTTTTTAGTGAGTTCATCTTCCAGCTGGAGATCTTTATTTTTTAATTGCTTTTCTACGTCGTCTTGCTGCTGCTGAATTTGCTGCCGCAGTGTTTCTATCGTATTTTGAGCATCAAGCTTTTCTTTCTCGGATGAGGTAGTAAGAGTGTCTTTATCAGCCAGGCAGATTTTTATTTCCCGGGAGGCATCCAGAAGCTGCTGCTGTAATTCCTCATTTGATATTGAGTATTGGGAAAGGTTGGTTTTAATGGAGGTTAATTGATCCTGCAACTGATTGACGTTGCCGGTGAAAGTGACCAGGTCAGAGTTTGATTCCTTTACTTGTTGGTAGATGCTATATCCAATAATCCCCGGTCGGATGACGAATACGCCCAGAAGGGAAACGATGACTACTAAGGCAGTAATCAGTGACCAGTTTAATTTCCGTTTTGCTTTCTGCGGTTCTTTGACATCCATCATATTATAGTAATCAAGAGCAGTTTTTAAGTATTTAGTGTGTTGTAATAAGTATGTTGTAGAATATATCTCCATTTTTACTTGAAGCGAGGGCAATATTTATTAATTCTCCCGAAAAGCAAGAGAGAATGATCATCACTATTTCCGGGACTCCCGGGAGCGGAAAGAGTACCGTTGCGAAAATACTGGCTGAGAAGCTGAAGGCGGAGCGATTGTATGTGGGAGGCATGCGTAGGGAATTAGCTCGCCAGAAGGGGATGACCTTAGCGGAATTAAACGAGTATGCTAAGACGCACCCGGAGACGGATGTGGATGTGGATAAAGAAGCGGCAGTGCGGGCGAGATTAGCAGATAAGAAGAAAAAAGTAGTGATTGTGGAAGGCAGGACACAGTATCATTTCTTGCCGGAATCAATCAAGATTTATATTAAAGTTGATCTGGAAGAAGGAGCCAGACGTATTTGGAAGGATTTACAGCAGGCTCAAACTCAGCAAGAACGGAATGAGGGAAAAATCTCTTCGTTTGAGGAGATGAAAGCTGGTATTCATGAGCGTGAGGAGGGGGACGCTCAGCGGTATAAGAAGTATTATCGCCTGGATCATCGTCTGGAATCGCAGTATGACTTAGTGATTGATACGACGGCAATCACGGCGGTGCAGGCAGCAGATCGGGTTCTAGCGTACCTAGAGAAAAAGCTTATAAATAGGTCAAAAAGATGAGGGTACTATGACGGAGAAAATTCAACATCATGATTTTATTGAGTTAGATTACACCGGAAGCTTGCCGGAAGAAGTGGTTTTTGATACGACTGTACGGAGCGTAGCACAGCAAAATGGCATTTTTTCTGACAAAGCCGCCTATGGGCCGGTTATTATCTGTGTTGGCGAACAGCAGATTCTCCCGGGATTGGATGCCCAGTTAGTGGGGAAGGAAATAGGCCGGGAGTATACTATTGTGTTGGCGCCGGAAGCTGCCTTTGGCAAGCGGGAAGTCAAGAAGATGAAAATTGTCCCTTCCAGCACGTTTCAAGAGCATAAAGTGCAGCCTCATCCGGGATTGCAGATTGATATGGATGGGGAACGAGGGATCGTCACCCGGGTTGCCGGCGGCAGGGTTATGGTCAATTTCAACCATCCCTTAGCGGGAAAGGAAGTTCAGTATACTTTTACCATTCATCGGAAAATTATTCAGAAGCAAGAGCAGATTGCAGCGTTTTTGAATACCACTCTGCGAATTCCGGTAGGAAAAATGAGGGTAAAAATAGACCAGGAGAAAGCAGGGGTAGAATTGCCGATGGACTTGCCACCGCAATTTACGGACGTTCTAGGGAAGAAATTGGCAGAATTGACCGGGCTGAAGGAAATTACTTTCAGCAAAGCGGAGCAGCAATAAGGATAGTCGTGTGTATTACGTTCACGCTGGCAGGCCGTCTTGCTGAGCAAAAATCATCTTTACTATTCGATTGTTTTTGCACAATGATTTCGTAGAAAGCAGTTTCAGCAAGACTTCTTGGCCAAGCCAGCCCTCCTAACTCAATATATACAGATAGTCTACTGTTGCTTTTCTATCGCAATAAAATTTATAAAGAGGCTGGCTTTCTGAAAGGGCAGTAAAAAGGGTGGAGGAGCGTTGTCTATGGATGCGTATGGTGATACGGCAAGAGGGGGATATAGTAATCAACAGTATAGGCAGCCGGGTAATTTTTCTTCAGAATCTGTTCGTCCTATCAAAGAGATGCAGGCGCAGGAAGCGCCTCAGCGAAAGTCCAATGCGGAAATTGATGCGGAGCTGGAAAGACTTATTGCCGGGCAGAAAACCAGAATTAAAGTAATCGGCTGTGGGGGAGCAGGCAATAATACTATCAATCGTATTTCAGAAGTAGGGGTCAAGGGCATTGAAACGATCGCTCTTAATACTGATGCCCAAGATTTATTGTATGCCACGGCGGATAAGAAACTGCTTATCGGCAGGGAATTAACTCATGGTTTAGGCGCGGGCTCTAATCCCCGGATTGGAGAAGAGGCAGCTAAGGAAAGCGAATCGGACTTAAAGAAGTTGTTAGATGGGTCAGATATGATTTTTATCACTTGTGGTTTAGGCGGCGGAACGGGAACGGGAAGCGCGCCTTTTGTGGCGGGACTGGCACGAAGGATGGGGTTGCTCAGTGTTGGCATTGTGACCATGCCGTTTACCATGGAGGGCTCGCATCGCTTTGAAAATGCGTTGATTGGGTTGGAAAAATTAGAACAGTCTATCAATACGCTGATAGTCATACCTAATGAAAAATTGTTGGAATTAGCGCCTCATCTTCCTCTGCAGACAGCATTTAAAGTTGCGGATGAGATTCTGACCAATGCAGTGAAAGGAATTGCAGAATTGGTGACGAAAGCCGGGTTGGTAAACTTAGATTTTGCTGATGTCAAAACTATTATGAATGAGGGGGGAGTAGCCCTCATTGGGGTGGGGGAATCTGATGCGGAGAATAGGGCGGATGAGTCGGTGCAACGGGCGATGGAGAATCCGCTGATTGATGTGGATATTTCCAATGCGACTGGCGCTTTGATTAACATTTCTGGCGGGGAAAATTTGACTTTGGATGAATCCCGGCGCATTGTGGAAGCGGTGGCGGGGCGTTTGGATACGAAAGCAAAAATTATCTGGGGGGCGCAGATTTACAAGGATTTAGATAAGACTATCCGGACCATGGTGATCATTACTGGGGTTAAGTCGGACCAGATTTTAGGTGAGGGCAATAAGTATTTCTCTAAGAAGCAGAATGCGATCGAGTCGGAACTGGGCATTGATTTTATGTGAGCCAAGTGCTTTCTGAGGGTTTTTATTTTAAAGAAAAAAATGATAAAATACCCTCTCTAGAAATATAAGCATCGTAACCAGCTTGAATTAGTTTATGATATTGTTGTCCCACACAAACCTCTTCAAAAGCACCACAGACTAAAACAGGTCTACCCCTTGGAACTTCTGAAGGAACAAGAAAAGGGCTGCCTTTAGTCCAGCTATTTGGATGTCTTGTTTTGATTTCACTAATTTCCTGTAACACTCTTGTACCTAAATCTGGGTCTACATTTTTTGCACCCATTTCAATAGGAATCTGGTTTTCGTGAACAACAACAAAATAGGGGTTGATGAAATCTCTATCTGAAGCGTATCGGGGACTTTCAAGTAGAGCAGCTATTGTTTTCAATTGGGTTTCGACTTTGTCAAATAAAGTATCAATTTCTGCGTTATTCATGTTATCACTATATAAAGACAAATAATATATAAACTTTTCGGTGTTTTTAAAGCATTTAGGGGTTTTGATCACTTCAAATTTAGCTGATTTTTCATTCACTACGACCTTTTTGAAAGAAACATTTATAAATAGTTCTCTTGAATCTTAGCTGATGGATGAAGATGAGTTCGAACAACCCAATAAGGTCAAAAGGTTTATAAAAGAGGCAGTGCGGGTTATCCGTATCACCAAAAAACCGGATAGCCAGGAGTATAAGAGCTTGGTTAAGGTAACGGGTCTGGGGACAGCGGTTATCGGCGCGATAGGCTTTGTGCTGTTCCTGATTAAACAACTTTTATTTACATAAAATGGCAAGTCATATCTTTGGAGTCCGGACGGCTGCGAACCGGGAAGACCAAGTCGTGGACTATTTGATGTCTAAGTTATATAAAGATTCTTTAGGGATATATGCAATTATCCGCCCCCATGGGATGAGGGGCTATATCTTTGTGGAAGCAGGGTCTAAGGAAGAAGCGGAAGCAGCACTTCTGGGTGTGCCCTATGCTCGGGGAATTTTGGCGCATGAGATTCCCTATCCAGAAATTGAGCATATGCTGGAACAGGTTAAGATTGAAATGAATATCCGCAAGAATGATATTGTGGAAGTCATTGCCGGACCCTTCAAGCGGGAAAATGCCAAAGTCATCAGGGTTAATAAGCAGAAGGAAGAAATTGTAGTGGAGTTATTAGATGCAGCCGTTCCTATTCCCATTACGGTTAAGATGGATGCGGTGAAAGTTATCCGCCGGGAAGGGGATGAGGAAGAGAGTAAGGAGTAAAATCTGATTTTTTAAGAGCAAGGATGCATCAACTACTATGAACCATCGGAAAGTATTGGGGTTAGTGGGCATACTTGCAGTTTCCTTTCCAGCAGGAACTAATATCGGGAGTTGTGTTGCGAGCACTTATACGATTCTGAAGTATGGGAACTCGGGCGATGGGGTTATTGCTGCCAAAGAAATACATGCTCAAGGACCAAAACCAGATTATTAGTTTGGTGAAGAAGAC
>DUFZ01000048.1 GCA_013331635.1 Candidatus Woesearchaeota archaeon
GAAATAGTTTCAGGATACGACATACTTTGTAATAAAAAATATTTTTATTTAGACCTTCTTTCCCTTCTTCTCCTTCCCCTGTTCCATCCCCAGATTCTCAATATGCCTGCAATTCGGATACCCGCTGCAGCCAATGAATTGGCCGTAAAATGATTTCCGTAATACTAAATCCTTCCCGCACTTGGGGCATTTCTTGGCAACTTTCTGCATCTCGATCTTTTTAATTTCCTGTTGATGCTCAGAACTCACTTTGCTTTTGCACTCCGGATTGATGCATACTTCCTGTGGCCTCCTGCCTTTGGTTATCACCTTCACCATCGGATAAGTGCAAGCCTCACAACTCTTTTCTGAATTCTTAATCAAGCCCTTGGAAGGAAGCTTAAAAGTAATGGCGCACTCCGGGTACTTATCACAAGCAATGAACTGACCAAACTTGCCTCGTTTCATCTGTAATCTCCCACCCTCGCAGCGTAAACACTTTCCAATATAATTTTGCACATCCCTAGTCTCTTGAATTGATTTAATGAGATCTTCTCCAATTAGTTTTTCTTTTTTCTTGAAATCCGTGAGCAAAGCCGTAAGAACTTTTTTTGCTTCCTCGAGCACTTTCTCTTGCTTTTCCTTACCTTCACGTATCAGTTCCATATCATCCTCAAAATGAGCCGTCAGCTTCTCATCGACAATTGTGGGTGCATATTTTTCCAGAACCGCAACCGTTTCCATCCCCAATTTACTCACCGTAATCTGAACTCCCTCCACGTACCCCCGTTGAAATAAACGGTCCAGAATATCGGCCCGGGTTGCTTTCGTTCCCAGGTTGCGCTTTTCCAATTCCTTGATAATCGAAGCCTGATTAAAACGATTAGGAGGCTGGGTTTCCTTATCTAATTCGGTAATCTCTTTAACCGCAACTTTTTCTTTTTCCTTCATATTAGGAAGAGTCACTTCCTCCATTTTCAGATAAGGCTGGTAAAAGACATGCCAATTTTCCTGCAAGGTCCGAGTTCCTTTGGCAATAAAGTTCTCCCCCTTAACATCAAGTACAACTTCCATCGTCTCTCGTAATGCCGGCTTGGCAAAGGTTGCCATAAATCGACGTGCAATCAAATCATACACTTTCTTCTCATGAGGCCTAAGATCACCTGGCACTAATCCGGTGGGATAGATGGCCGGATGGGCCGGATCAGTTTTCTTTCCATTGTTAGGTTTCAACGGCGATACTTTCAACAACTCTTTACACAGTGCAGTATACTCTGACTGCTTGCTTAAGTCAGTCATGATTTTCACAAAACCAAGTTTTGGATCAAGCTGCTGTGATGACGTACGGGGATAAGATGTCAATCCCGCTAAGTATAAACTTTGTGCCAGCTCCAAAGTTTCTTTCGGCGTAATTTTAAACTGCGCATACGATTCAGATTGTAAAGTCGTTAAATCAAAAGGATAGGGTGGTGCTTGTTCCCGCTGTGTTCTCGTCACCGATTGCACCACTGCTTCTTTTTCTCCCTTCACCACTTTCATGATTCTCTCTGCTTCTTTCTTATCAAAAATCTTATCCGCTTTGTGCCAGGCTTCCACCACTGCCTTGGCGTATTCGCCCAGCAATTTAATCTGCCAAAATGGTTCTGGTTTAAAGGCCGCAATTTCCCGTTCTCTATCCACTAATAATTTCAAAGCCGGGCCTTGCACTCGTCCTGCAGACATAATTTTAAACGAGCCGGCCGCTTTCACCGAATTGGTCAAGGCTCGCGACAGATTAATCCCATAGAACCAATCCAATTTATGTCTGGTTTCCCCGGCATGGGCCTGGCCCCAGTCTAAGTGCGGTGATTTATGGTCATACGCTTCCACCAAATCGGGCTTAGTAAGCGTCGAAAACTTCATTCTATTGGCATCTTTCTTTTTACACACAAAGCGAATAACATTAAAACCAATCACTTCCCCTTCCACATCATAATCGCAGGCAACAGTAAATTCATCCGCTTTTTGCGCCAACATGGAGATGGTATCAATATAATCCTTCACATACTTCAATTCTTTAGAACTCTTATCCGACGACTGCCATTTGATATCAAAGACCGGATACTTCCAGCCATTGGCCTTATCTTCCACTAAGCCGTAGAGATGCCCAACCGCAGAAGTTACTATAATTGGTTTTTTATTATGGGTCAATTCATAATACGAACTCTGCTTGCTCTTCTTCTTGGTTGGCTTACCATCAGCTAAAGCTCCCGCTACTTTTTCAGCTGAAGATGGCTTCTCCGTGATGATTAATTCTACCATGTAAGTAGTGAATTTTTCAGCTGATTTAAAAAGCTTTGTGAAAATCACCCTCAACTTCACAAAACTTAAAAAGAGCTTTTTATCCCGCGCCTAGATGCTGGAAGCAGTCATCTTTGACGTAGATGGAACCGTGGTAGACACCTTCGCCCGGCAGGAAAGCTGGTTCAAAACCTGGGCCGCGCAGAATGCCGTTGCCTGGCCCTTCTCATCATCAGCTGAGTTCCGTGCTTTCTATAATAACCATATCAACCGTACGGGGGGAGTTCAGAATGTCTATGACGAGTTACACTTGTCCTGCAACCTGAAAGATAAAACTCATCCCGTCTGGCCCGCCTATGAAGCGTTTAATCAACAAACCCCTTCCTTTCTCTACTCCGGCATGAAAGAAACCATTACCCAAATCTGGGAGATGGGGCAATTAAATCAACAGACTACCCGCAACCGAAGATTACGATTGGGAATCAATACCACCAACTCTTGGAGATCAATTTATGGCGATTTAGAACGAGCCGGAGTTCTTCCATACTTTGACTGCTTTGTGACTGAAGAAATACTACGGGAATACCAGGGAGCAGGGAATGGAGATGCTCTTAAGAAACCATCTAAAGTATCCCTGGCGCTCGCTCTCGGCCTGATGGATTGCAACGGCGCCCAAACTCTTCATATTGGCGATACACTGAATGACTTGCGCGCATCACAGAAAATTATCCGACTACGCCCGCAAAAGCCGGAAACCGTCATCACCGTGGGAGCTTGTTATGGATACGAAGGCTGGGAAGTGCTTGAACGCGGAGTAGAGACTGCCTCCGGAAGATGCACTTTTGATTACCTCATCGACCAGCCCCAGGAATTAATAGCGATTGTTCAAAAAAATCTAGAAGAAAAATAACTCACTCCAGATCTAGCCTTCGTATCGGGCTCAAAATCGCTTTAGAATCCTTCTTCCAGGCATCAGATATATCAACATATAATTCCAGTTCATTCCCATCAGGATCGAGCACATACAAACTATGAGTTATCCCGTGATCTGATGCACCGATGATAGTTACTTTCTGTCGCTGTAATTCTCGATAGGCCTTCTTCAATTCCTCTGTTTTCGTTCCAATCTTGAATCCAATATGATATAATCCCGGTTCAACTCCTTTCTTTCGGACAGTTCCACCTATTTCAATTAACAACAGCTCATGGTGCGTTCTTCCTGAAGAAAACACCGCCATGCCCGGCTGCTGAGCAACCAAATGAAAACCAAGAACATCACGATAGAAATGGACTGACTTTTCAATATGAATGACATACAGTACCACATGGCCTAATTCTTTGATATGCATAGATACAGAAAGTAACTATAGTTTAAAAGATTTATCTAAAAATAAAGAAAATATAAATTGCTCATTCTATGAAGTTTTGTAAAAGACAATTGGAGCAACCAAACCGCTTTCAATCTGTAGACTATCACCTATTAAATAGGCATTAGCATTTTAGGATTCTTTTGGTACAAATCCAAAAAAGAACTAGAGATGCCCAGCTCATGATTCTCACCATAAGCTTAATAAAAAGCACCCTTAATCAGTAGATACATGAATAGTTTTTACCAGGATGCCATTATCGAACTGAAACAGCACCATCTGTCAGAAAAACAGTTCAATGCCCTCAAAAGAGAACTTGCTCTCAAACATCGATTAGGTACTATCCCCACCAACATTCAAATCCTGCTTAAGGCCTCAGAGCAAGATTTAGATTTTCTCAAGAAAAAACTCCTCACTAAACCCATTCGCACCATCTCCGGTGTTTCTCCCGTTGCTATCATGACCGCCCCGAGCAAATGCCCCCATGGAAAATGCACTTTTTGTCCTGGTGGAATCAACAGCCCCTGGGGTGATGTTCCGCAATCCTATACCGGACACGAGCCAGCAACGATGCGGGGGATGCGTAATCACTATGACGCCTACTTGCAAGTCTTCAACCGCCTGGAACAGTACGTCATTCTCGGCCATGCTTTTGACAAAATAGAAATAATTGTCATGGGTGGCACCTTTCCGGCAGCGGCCAAAGAATATCAAGAAACTTTCATCCATGATACTTTCAAAGCCATGAATGACTTTTCCGACCTGTTTTTTGAGAAAGAAGGGAATTTCAATATTCTCCGATTCAAAGAATTCTTCGAACTGCCCGGAGATATACATGATGCACCGCGCACCCAGCGAATTCAGCAGAAACTGCTACAGATTAAAGAAAGTACTGGTACCAGCCTAGCAGAAGAACAGCGACGCAATGAAACTGCGTATATTAAGTGCGTTGCCCTCTGCATTGAAACTAAGCCCGATTGGGGATTTCTGCAACATGGCAATGAAATGCTCCGACAAGGATGCACTCGGGTTGAACTGGGGATTGAATCAGTCTATGATGATGTGCTGGCAAAAACCCATCGCGGGCATACCACTGCCGATTCCACCAAATCAATCCAAATCTTACGCGATCTGGGATTCAAAATTAATTTTCATTATATGCCCGGCTTGCCCTTAACCGACAAAGAACGCGATATTGCCGGCATGAAACAATTATTTTCTGATCCTGCCTACAAACCTGATATGATCAAATTCTATCCCTGCATGGTCGCGCCAGGAACAGCCCTCTACTATGAATACCAAAAGGGATTATTTACCCCCATCTCCACTCAGGAAGCTGCAGAACGCTTGGTCGAAATCAAGAAAATAGTGCCAGAATACTGCCGCATTCAGCGCATCCAGCGCGATGTACCTACCAAATACTGGGAAGCGGGAGTTGATCAAACCAACTTGCGCCAGTACATCCATGAAAATTATACATTTACCTGCCGTTGTATCCGCTGCCGGGAGCCGAAAGGAAAAAATGTGAATTGGGATCACGTCACAATAAAAGTACAGGAATTTGAAGCGTCAGGAGGAACAGAGTTTTTTATTGCTGCAGAAGATTCCACGCAGGATATCTTGATTGGATTCTGCCGGTTACGTTTTCCATCACAACAATTACGGCCTGAAATTACATCTACGAGTGCTTTGATTCGTGAATTGCATGTTTATGGAACAGCTACAGCCATTGGTGACGAGGGATTAGTGCAGCATCGGGGATGGGGAAAACTATTGATGGAGAAAGCGGAAGAAACTGCTCGACAGAACGGAAAGAATAAGATGGTTGTTATATCTGGAGTGGGAGTACGAGAGTATTATCGCAAATTGGGATATGAGAAAGAAGGACCGTATATGGTGAAAGAAATATGAAAAATAAGTTCACTCTCAAAATTTTAGACCTACGCCAAAAATGCTTTTAGATACTCCCAAGCCGTTCTTATTCCATTTTCTTTCAGTTCAAGTTTAAATTCTTCTTGATATTGCCGTGCATGAAAAATTGGATCTTCTCCTTCCACTCTTTTTTGTCTAAACAAATCACTAATATCTTTTCCCCAGCCTCCTAGTTCTACGAAGGCATCAATACTCATGGGTCGATACCCTAAATCAGCATACGCCCTCTCAGCTTGTACCAGACGATCTACTTTACGATCTAAACCTATAATTCTACCGTAGGCCGAGTAACTTAAGGCTTCACCTAACCAAACTCCTTTTTCAATATAATTGCGTTCAACCACATTGGCATCAGCCAGGAGCTTTCGTATGGTAACTTCTCTGGGATAAGTTCCGCTAGAATATATTAAATTTAAATTGGTTTGACTTCCCATAGATTTTAAGAGAGAATGATAAGTATTTAAAAGTTATGGAAGCGTACCCACTTTTAAAAGATATTATCCTCCAAAAAATTCTTCCTCACAAGTTTTTTAAATACTCTCTTGTTTTATCTGATTTCATACGGACTACCACAACTATGAAACCAGCAATAAACAACCCCAACCCTGAATCACCAAATCAAACCCCCTTACTTCGTAAAACCAAACAGTGGGTTACCATAATAATAGGGATAAGTATCCTTATCTTTGGTCTAGTTTTGATTGCTTTGCCAGGTCCAGCCATCATCATAATTCCTCTGGGGCTGGCAATTTTAGCAACTGAACTGGTGTGGGCCAGAAAATTACTCTGTAAAGTAAAAGAAAAAGTGAATGGACTTAAACAAGAACCGAAAAAATGACCCTCTACGTAATCGGCATCGGACTAGCAGATGAAAAAGACATTTCAGTCAAAGGGCTGGAAATTGTCAAAAAATGTGAAAAAATCTATGTGGAAAACTATACTTCCTTATTACAATGCTCTCACACCAATTTAGAAAAATTTTATGGCAA
This sequence comes from Candidatus Woesearchaeota archaeon, assembly GCA_013331635.1. Classification (GTDB taxonomy): domain Archaea; phylum Nanobdellota; class Nanobdellia; order Woesearchaeales; family GW2011-AR9; genus GW2011-AR9; species GW2011-AR9 sp10194u. The sequence continues at coordinate 6,548 of DUFZ01000048.1, forward strand.
AAAGATAATCCCCGCACCACGAGAATTAAGTGAGCAGGGAGCAGAAAAAATAGTCCAAGAAGCCAAAAAGAAAAATATTGCCTTCCTCATTATCGGAGATCCTTTCTCGGCAACAACCCACATTGAATTATTTAAATTGGCAAAAGAGAATAAAGTTCCGGTAAAAGTCATCCACAACGCCTCCATCCTCACTGCAGTTGGCATAACCGGATTGCAATTATATAAATTTGGTAAAACAACTTCCATACCATTCATTGAGGAATATCCAAATGTAGAAACGCCCTATAATATATTTCGAGAAAATAATTTATTGGGGTCACATACCTTATTTTTACTGGACCTGAAACCAGACCAGAATAAGTTTATGACCATACACAACGCATTAGAGATTTTAGAAACAATTGAATCCAGAAAGAAAGAAAATTTCATTAAAGAAAATATGCTGGTCATTGGCTGTGCCCGACTGGGAGCAGATGATTTCATGATTAAAGCTGGGGCACTAAAGGATGTAAAGAACATGGACTTTGGCAAGCCCCCCCATTGCCTGATCATCCCGGGAAAACTGCATTTCCTGGAAGAAGAGATGCTTAAAGTATGGAAATAGTCTCAAAACGTCCTGGAATAATCCACATTGCTCGTCACCGCATAAATAGAATGCTTTAATTCCCGTTCCGCCGAATTAAAAAGAGCCCAGGTCGCAAATCGCCGGCGCTCAGTATAATCCACATCCGAGAACGTTCCCGTTACCTGCGCATATTGGATCTCTTTAAGCGTCGCTTCCGCTTCTTCGGTGCTCATTGTCTCTGATTCAGTGTCATCCACAGCTAATCCCTGATACTCATTTTCCTTTTCTAAACCGCTGGTCACTTTTCTCGCTGGACCATAAAACAAGCTATCATAATCCAGCGGAACACCAGAATATGCTTCCAAAGCCGGGTTATTGCCATAAAGTATCATCTCTGAAAGAATTTCTTCCTCAGAAAAGCCAGACTGCCCTTCCACTTCTTTCTCTAAATCTTTCTGTATTTCCTCTCGCGGCTCATCAGATTGAACCACAGCAGCAGGAGAAGAGGAATAGCGGTGACTCACTTCTTGCAATGTTTCTTCTAAAAGCATAAAAATTACCTCAGAACAAGCACGAAAATAGTATTATATAAAGCTTATGCATTCAAACCATACAAATTTATTAAGTACTCTCCCCTCTCAAAAAGCATGCCCATTGAAATACAGGCCATCCCGGCAGAAGGAAAAAAAATAATCCTTATCCAAGAGGGGATAGAAATTGCCCGGGCGAGAGTATACTTCCTTCACAACGACCTTCACGAGCATCCCTTTGCCTTACTCGAAGATGTCTTTGTTCAGGAACAATTTCGCAGCCAGGGCTATGGGGCTAAAATTGTGCAATCGGCCATTGAAGAAGCTAAAAAAGCCGGGTGTTACAAAATCATTGGCACCAGTCGTAACGCCAGAAAAGAAGTGCATGAATTCTACACCAAACTTGGTTTCCAAGATTATGGCAAAGAATTCAGGATGGATTTGCAATAAAATTTTTCATAATTTATCCTACCACTAACCTTTTATACCCCTCTTCCTTTGCAGCGAGCAGAATGTGTTTTTTCTCATCTTTAATTACCTCATCAAAGTGAAAAATACTGCGCCTAACCGGATAATCCACAATTTTATATTCTGATTTATCATTAATAATGCTGATATCCACATACCGCTTCGATCTGGGAATCAGCTCCCTGGTTTTAGGCTGAAAATCATACTCATCCCGCCAGCTCCCGGGGTGGATAATAATCCGTTTCCTGCTTTTGGCAATCCTTTTCTCATGCAGATGCCCGAGTATGACTATTTCATTGTGTATTCGGTTTTGTTTCATGAAAATAGTCGTAATATTATCCACATCAAAATGGATCGTCCTGATACGATGATAGAGCTCCCTCAACAGATTAGTAGGGAAAGAATAGGTTGGATCAGAATAAAAACGGAAAGGATAAAAGACCATCGACTTTAAGAAATAACCGATGGTTTTAAAGTTTACTTTTCGGGCGACTACCCGATGATGAGTCAACAAAGATGGCCGGGGAGAGATACGTTCCAGAAAAGGATACTGCTCTTTCATTCTCATAAAAGCGCTGATGAGCCCAAAAGACACAAAGGGAAAATTTAAAATGGACTCCCCTTTGTGCTTCAAGAACAGCTTTTCAAAATTGATTTGAAACAGAAAATCATACTGGTGCCCATGCTCAACATAGACTCCCGATTCCTCATAAAACAAGCCCGGAAAATGAACCTGAGTATGATTTCCCAGCAATCGCTTAATCTCTTCCTGAACTTCTTCCTGCAGCAGGTCATGGTCATGATTTCCTAAAATGAAATAAATATGATTCTTTCTCTTTGACAAAAAGGTTGTAAACGCCTTAAACACCGGCAAATGGGCAGTATAAATCAATTTTAATTTGGCAAGTGATACTTCTTTGGTAATATGCCGAGGAAAAAATGTTTCTGGATGAATACGTGAAGGACATTTCAAAAAATCAAAAGTATCTCCATTTAACACCAAATCAACGGGATGGGACCTTTTCAACAAGCTAAGAATTAGTTCAGAAAGTGCCTTATCGCTAATAAAATCATCAGTGAACGTTCCTCCTCCCATCTCGATGTCACCTATGATGATGACATCTTTTCGCTTGATTTCAGCAGCCATGATAGAGCCCTAGACACCAAAGAAAGTTTATTAACTTTTGTATTGAAATACTGTAGCTCCTGTATCAATTTCAATAACTCTTCCCAAAATAAAACCAAGAGGTCGCTTTCTCGCTGCAATAAAAACAACTCTCCCCCTTCATCTTGGGCTGGTCAAAAGGAGCATTTAATGATTTCGCCCCCGTTTTTTCTTTGAACTGTTCCTCACACTTGATAGAGCCGCACCAGGGCGCAAAAACCAATTTCCCCAACGCTAACTGTTTTTCCGCATCTTTGGTCGTAGCAACTTTGACCACACCCTCTTGTAATAGTTTAGAAGCTTTCAGATACATCTCTTGCTGGATTTTCTCCAATAAAGCGGGAATCTCTTTTTCCAGACTTCCTAAGGGAACTGCCAGCTTCACGCCCGTATCTCGGCGCACCACCATTGCCTGCTTCTTTTCCAAATCTTTCGGACCGATTTCAATGCGAATCGGAATTCCCTTCATTTCCCATTCATTAAATTTCCATCCGGGGGAATACTCCACTCGATTATCAAGATGCACCGCAACCCCCTTCTTCTCCAATTTCGCTGCCAAGATAGCCACTTCCTTTAACACCTTGTCCTTAGAATCATCAAACAAGATCGGAACGATGACCACTTGAGTTAACGCCACCTTGGGAGGCAAAACTAACCCTTTATCATCCGAGTGCATTAAAATCATCACCCCGATTGATCTGGTCGAAATACCCCATGAATTTTGATACGCATACTGATCTTTCTGATTCTGATCTTTGAATTGAATGCCAAAAGCCTTGGCAAAATTCTGCCCCAGATGATGCGACGTTGCCCCTTGAATGGCTTTCCCATTGGACAGGAACGCTTCCACTGAAGTGGTTATTTCTGCGCCGGCAAATTTCTCTCCCTCTGACTTTCGTCCTTTCATCACCGGAACTGCATAGAGATCAACAAAGACTTTTTCATAAAAGTCCAATATTCGATACATTTCATCTTCCGCCTCTTTCTTCGTGGCAAAGGCCGTATGCCCCTCCTGCCACAAAAATTCCCGGCTTCGCAGGAAAGGAGTACAATGCTTAAATTCCCATCTCACCACATTACACCACTGATTCAACCGCAGCGGTAAGTCCTTATAAGAACGAATCCATTTAGCATAGGTATCGCAGATAATCGTTTCTGAAGTAGGCCGAACTGCCAAGCGCTCTCCCAAAGCTGTATGACCCCCCTTTTCCACCCAGGCAACTTCAGGAGCAAATCCCTGCACATGCGCTTCCTCCTTGGACAGCAAGCTTTCCGGGATAAACAAAGGAAAATAGGCATTCTTCACTCCATCCTTCTTAATCAACCCATCAAAATACTGCTGTACTTTCTCCCAGATATGATAAGCATTTGGGCGTAAGATATAACAGCCCGACACCGGAGAATACTCAATCAGTTCCGCTTTCTGGATAAGCTGGGTAAACCACTCCGAAAAATCCTTCTCCCGGCTTACGGTAATTCCCTTGGTATCTACAGATGTAGCTGGCATAGAAAGGTACTATTTAGTTAGATTTTATAAATATTCGCTTTGGGAGTAATACTTCAGCAATCCGAAGCGTTACCGTCATAAAGTCGANNACTTCATAAAGCTGAAGTATTACCTTTAGGAAAATTCACTTTAAAAGTGTAGTAAACAAGGAAAAGAAAAAAAGAAAAAAAAATCTTGCCCATAATTATCTTACCTACTTGGGGGGTGGTGTAAGAGAACGAGTAGGGCAAGATTCCTCTCAAGCGTAAAAGATAAGGGAAAAACCCCTTATACTAATTCGATGCCCAGTTCTCGGCTCAGGCTTCTGGCTCGCTGCTCAGACTTCTTATGGTCAACCTTGCCTAAGATCCACGGGGAGTTAACTCCGGTTATGATGGTCATAACCGTCAACTTCCCTTTCATGTCATCTGAAACGCGGGCGCCCCAGATAACATTGGCATCATCA
>DUFZ01000041.1 GCA_013331635.1 Candidatus Woesearchaeota archaeon
GAAGTTAGTTTCGCAACAACCCTGCCATTTTTTAGAAAAGATTTTATAGTCTCTGCTCAGTTCTATCGGTATGTCTTCAAACACTTTCTCCACAGGAATTTTAGAATGGTACAACATCCATAAACGTGACCTTCCCTGGCGCAACCATCCTGAACCGTACCACGTTCTTGTCTCTGAGATCATGCTGCAGCAAACCCAAGTTTCGAGAGTGATTGAGAAATTTTATGAATTTACCAGAAGGTTTCCAACCTTACAGGATTTGGCTCGGGCATCTAAAGCCGAGGTCATCCGGGCCTGGAGCGGTCTGGGTTATAATAGACGGGCACTCTTATTGCATCGTTTTGCACAAGTGGTGGTAGAAGAACATCAGGGAATAATTCCCAATACCCGGGAGGAATTAATCAAACTTCCGGGGATTGGACCGTATACTGCGGGTTCTATCGCGAGTTTTGCGTTCAATAAACCGGAGCCGGCAATTGATGTCAATGTACGACGAATCTATATGCGCTACTTTGAGGGGAAGGATCAGGGAGCGCCGATGGGCAAGAAGGAAGAGCAGGAGTTATATCAGCTGATTAAATCGACCATTCCTGAAGATCAAAGTTCAGCTTTGCATAATGCACTGATGGATTTTGGTTCATCAGTCTGCACCAGGGATACTCCTCAATGCGGGGGATGCCCCTTACGGCAGGCCTGCCAGTTTGCCCCGCGATACACCATACAAAAAGAGAAAGCATTGTTCGTAATGGAAAAGAAAGTGGAAAAGGGAGTATCCGAAAATGGCCGATATATCCCCAACCGGATTTTCCGGGGAAGAATAGTGGAGTTGGTGAGAAAGAATGAAAATAAGGAATGGCTTTTAGAAGAATTAGGAAAAGCAGTAAAAAAAGATTACTCAGCATTAGAGAAAGATTGGCTGCGGTCTCTCTGTCAGGGACTGCAGAAGGATAAATTAATCGTGTTTACCAGTCAGGGGGAGAGAATAGTATTACACCTGCCTTGGTAAAGGATTAGTCCTCAATTAAACCACAAGAAATAAAAAGAATTACCAGATTATCAGATTAAATAATGGCCCAAACACTTTTACTTACATCGGCAGGCATTGTTCCAGAGATTAGAGATTACTTTACTTCTGTTTTGCCTAAGAAAAGACCGGAGAATAATAAAGTCGCTTTTGTAACAACAGCAGCCTATGGCGAATCGAAAAATCCCACTTGGATGGAAAAGGACCGGCAATGGCTTTATGAATGCGGCATCAGGCATATTGAGAATTTAGATTTCAAAGGCAAGACGCAAGGCGATCTAGAGCTAATGTTATCTGATAAAGATATTATCTTCGTAAATGGGGGGAACACGTTTTATGTATTGAAATGGGCAAGGGAAAGTAGTTTTGACAAGGTGCTTCCTGGTTTTCTCAGAAAAGGCGGCTTATATATTGGAGTGAGTGCGGGGAGTTATATCGCCTGCCCGACCATCGAAGCCGCTGCGTGGAAGCATCAAGACCGTAATAGGGTGGGAATAACTGATTTTACGGCATTAGGTTTAGTCCCATTTCTGATAACTGCTCATTTTGAAGAGAAGTATCGTGCTGTTGTTGACCAAGCTGCGCAGAAAACAAAATATCCGATTGTTGCGCTTTCAGATAAGCAAGCAGTCTTAGTGCAAGATGGAAAGGTTAAAGTAGTGGGGAAAGGTAAACGAGAATACTGGAATGGATTTAAGGAAAAATGAAACAAACTCTCGAGCGCATCCGCAACCATCGGGTTGTCCAAGGGATGCATTTCTATTCACTAGGCTTAATGAAACGGCTCTATCTCTGGGTCCTTTCCTGGGCGGATTCAAAGTATAGTACTCTGGCCCTCTGTATCCTGGCCTTCACGGAATCTTCTTTTTTTCCCATACCTCCGGATACGCTGCAACTGGCGCTTTCTATCTCCAAGCCAAAGCGATCCTACTGGTATGCTTTCCTGGCTTCTATTTTTTCAGTTTTGGGGGGGATACTTGGTTATTTCATCGGTGTTTTCCTTTTTGAGAGTGTGGGAAAGGTAATTATTCAGGCTTTCGGCTACCAGGCACAGTTTCAGCAGGTGGGACTGCTCTACCAAAGCCATGCTTTCTTGGCTATAACGGCAGCTGCTTTTACTCCCATCCCCTATAAAGTTTTCACTATTGCAGCCGGAGTGTGGAAAATTTCCCTGGCGACGCTCATCGCCGCTTCAGTTGTCGGACGGTCGGGACGGTTTTTTTTAGTCGCTACTTTTACCTATTTCATGGGAGAACGGGTCCGAACTTTGGTGGATAAGTATTTTAATTGGCTGAGCGTCGTGCTGTTTCTTCTGGTCATTATGGGCTATGCGGCCATAAAGTATTTAACCTGACTCTGCTTTTCAGGGCAGCATGAAAGCTTTCCATAAGTTCTTGGACCATACTGCTGATATTTTCTTTGTGGCGAAAGCGGAAACGCTGCCGGCATTGTTTGAACAATGCGCTTTGGCTACCGAGGAAACCATGGTAGAAGTTGAGAAAGTAAAACCAAAAGAAAAAGTGAAAATTATGGTGGAGAGCGCTAAAATTGACGGCCTGCTGTTTGATTTTTTAGATGAACTGGTGTTTTTTAAGGATTACAAACAGCTGGTATTCAGCAAATTTGAGATTACTATTGAAGAAAAGAACGGAAAGTTTAATTTGGCTTGTTTTGCTGCCGGCGAGAAATTAGACTTGACGCGGCATGACCCGCGAGTGGATGTGAAAGCGGTTACCAGGCATCTGTTTGAAGTGGAACAAGTTGACGGCGGGTGGAAAGCCCAGGTACTGCTGGATATCTAGAGAAAAGAAAAAAAGAAAAGAAAAAAAATTCTCCCAGTAAAAGGCTTATTTCTTCTTTTTCTTAGCCATAAAAAAGCACCTCCATTTTGCATAAGGTATATCACCTATCTATTTAAACCGTTACTGAAAAAAAATTGTAAGTCGCAAAAAAGTAAATTTCTCGTCGATGAAAAAAATAATTTTTTGCTGCTTTCAAAGCATTTTTTTCAATATGAACATAAATACTTTTGACCTTTTGATGGTGATTACCATGGTCTATTACAGTTCAGCAGCGGGGAATATTGGATATTCAACCACTACTCCGGCTAACTATTCTTCTGGCGCAAAGATATATTCTACGCCAACGGTGTATACAATGAAGAAGAATCCGGTGTGCTGCGGGTCGTTTAGCCGAGGGCAGCGATGTGTGGGATGCCCGGGAAGATAGATTAAAAGAAAAGTTAATCTACAGATACCCACGATTGAGAGCTTCCTGGACATACTCGCGGGCAGTAATACGTCCGTCTTGGGGTGAATTATCTAACCTGGCATTCTGGTGGTAGCTGCGTCTGCCTCTTCGGGCAATGACATGATCTGACCCTTGGCCTACTGATGCGGGATGGAAAATAGTCAAGGCGATATCATCGGGATTGCTATAATCAGTCTGGGCTTTTCGATGCTGGGCAAAGTATCGCGCAAGATAGGGAATTTGCTGGTGTTGGCTCATGAAAGCAAGAGATTCGGTAGTTGTTCCCAAGGCTTCAGCAGTGGCTTGAGTGAATTGGATCAATCCAGTGGCAGTGCTGCGACGCGTTTTGATACTACTTTTTTTGACGGAGGAAGGGAAGGTTCCTTTATTTCTGATGTAAGGATGGAAAGTTCCTCTTGTTTCATAGTCTATAACTGAGAGTAAGCCCATGCAGTTCATGTCTAAAATCTGGCAGAGAGATTCTACCTCTTCCAGAAATCCCGGCTCAAACCTTCCCTGTTGTATTTTTTGATTGATGGTCGCATTAGTGTAATCGACGGAGGTATAAGACGGAAAAGGCTTTGTCTCTCTTATGGGGTTCCGGGCAGAGCTAGAAACTGCAAGAGAGGCGTTCCTATCATCCAGAGCTCTTCCGATATACTCACCACAGCCCAATAAGAGTGCTCCGGCAAGGGTTAATTCCCCAATTATTTTGGTTAGGCTTTTCATAGGACTCGAATAGGGGGGAGGTTTATAAATCTTTTGATATTTTTACTACTTAATAGTGATTATAATATAACTGATGGAGAAACGGAACTCTCTTGTTTTAAGAAATTGAAATCATAAATTTTAAATACTAGATTTAATATTTAGAGCAGAATGGCAATTGGACATGTAACTCAGGCAGGAAATATTTCTCTTCCTAAAGCCTGGAGGGAGGAATTAGGAATAGAACTCGATTCAGAAGTCCTCATTGAGAAAGTTGAGGATAAAATAGTTATTGAAGCGTTACGTACAACCACCTTAACCGAAATGTTCAAAGGGATAGACCAGGAAATACAGAAAAAGAAAGTAACTTTTAGCCTCAAAGAAGCAGTTAGGGATGATCTCTATGAGTAAGTTTATTGATGCCAATATTTTTATCGAACGATGGAGTAATCCTAAAGTAAAAGAATTTACTGATTCTTTAGATCGAGAGGAACATTGCAGCTCGGTACTGGTTCTCACGGAAGTATACCACAAATTACGAAAGAAGAATATTAAAACGGCCTTTGAATATATCCGAGGCATAATGGGTGCGGTTAAAATATATGATTTTACACAAGAAGATCTTTTTAATGCCATGAGAAATGAGGTTGATATTAACATCAACGATAGAATTCATATTGCCACCATGAAGAGAAACAACATATCCACTATTATTTCTTTTGATACTGATTTTGATAGGGATAAATCTATCTCTCGAGAGGAGATAGGTTAAGTTTGTTTAGGTTATTTGATAATGATTATTCATTTTTCCATACGTAGGTTTATAAAATATATTTCAAATTCTGGGTTCTATGAAGCCCATCTACCTTGACCACGCCGCTTCCACACCGGTTGATCCATGGGTGCTGAAAGCGATGCTGCCTTTCTTTACGACCAAGTATGGCAATCCCCGGAGCGTGCATGCGATGGGACGGGAAGCTCACGATGTGGTGGAAGATGCCCGGAAGCGAATTGCGGGAATCCTTCATGCTGCGCCAGAAGAGATAATCTTTACCTCCGGCGGGACGGAAAGTGTTTCGCTGGCGATTAAAGGAGTTGCTATGGCAAAGGGAAGAGGGCATCTTATTACCTCTTCCATCGAACATCCGGCGGTGCTGGAAACCTGCAAGTATCTGGAAACCAAGGGATTTTCAGTGACATATATCCCTGTGGATAGGTATGGATTGGTCTCAGCCAAAGCGGTGGAGAAAGCTATTCGTCGAGATACCATCCTCATAACCATCATGTATGCCAATAATGAAATTGGGACAATTGAGCCGATAGCAGCCCTTGGACGCCTGACACGGGCAAGAGGAATACTTTTTCACACTGATGCCTGTCAAGCTGGAAGTTTGGAATTAGATGTGCGAAAGCTCAAAGTAGATTTACTGACTTTAAATGGAAGCAAGATTCATGCTCCTAAAGGAGTTGGGGTACTTTATAGAAAATTAGGGGTTGAATTGATTCCTTTGTTTCATGGGGGCGGGCAGGAATTTGGAGTACGGGGAGGAACGGTGAATGTTCCGGGCATTGTGGGGATGGCCAAGGCCTTGGAGTTAGTGCAGAAAAATAAGGATAAAGAAAATGCACGGCTGCGGCAATTAGGCGATTATTTTATTGGCAAGATTTTGAAAAGCATACCCCGTACGACACTTAACGGGCATCCTACCCAGCGACTGCCCAACAATGTGCATATTTCGTTTGCGGGGGTGGATGCGGAAGCTTTGCTTCACCATCTAAGTGCTCAGGGCATATACGTGTCGATGGGAAGCGCCTGCAGCGCGCAGGAAATACAGATGAGCCCGGTTTTAAAAGCAATTAGATTGCCTAAAGCAAAAGGTCTCTCTAGCCTTCGCTTTTCGCTGGGGAAGGAGACGAGGAAGGAAGAACTGGAGAAAGTAGTTAAGGTATTACAGATGGTTGTTGAATCGCTGAGGAAGGTTGCCAGGTAATGGAACATTTTCCCCGATAGGTTTCTAGGATGTCAGTAATCGGTTTTTGTAGTATTTTAGGAAGCGTTCCTTGTACTATCACCTCAGGCTCATCTAAAATATCAATCCTGTAAGTGGTTAAATCATCATGTAGTGCAAAATCTACAAGAGGATGACTGAGACCAATAGACAAGATATTACGGTCACGCCCATAATTCAAGATGTTGGCAACTATGCGGCTATCCCTCTCTTTGGTTACAATTGACTGAAGTCTAGGGTTATTGCATGCATACCGTTGGGCTTTGCTTTCATCACCAGTGCGGCATACGCTATCAAATTGAAACCAAACAGCTCCAGAAATCTCTCCAGCTTCATATTTTGATTTTAGAAAGTTATGATAGTTCAAATTATCTTCAGTTTGTAGAGCAGTGATTGGAACATCAGCACGTCGAACTTCTGCTAAGGCATGAAATCGAGCAATTAAACCGTATTCCCCCGTTTCTCGTTCGTTAGCTGCAAGTTGATCTATCTTTGCTGTATCACCTTGTAGTAGTTTTTCTAAAATATCATTGGTTGATTCAGCTATTGAAGAGGTCATTCCATCTTCAAAATAACCAGTGCAACCGAGGACTAGAGCAATAGTCTTTATTAAATCGGTTTGTACATCAATCAGATGAGTATAATAGCCAGGCATATCAGGATATGAATGCGGTCCCGCAACAACATATAATTCTTTCATGATACTACTATTTAGAGGTTATTTTATAAAGCTTGCGGTCACAAATTGAAAAGTGAAAAGTGAAAATTTATCCAGAGGGGTGAGTGCTTATTTTTAGTTATGGTTATTACCCAATAATTATCTAAAAAGATAACGATAATTATTTAAATAAGTACCATTTAGAAGAAATTATGCTCCCAGGGACACAAATTAAATTGATAGAAGCTTGGAAGAACAACCTCTTTAACGAATTGAGCATCGCCGAAATAATGATGATTTTAGGCAAAAAGACTAAACCTTGGGTTTTTAATACTTTAAAGCAACTGACAAAACAGCACTTATTATTATCTAAAAGAAGGGGGAATTTAGATCTTTATCGCTTGAATTGGGATAACCCTTTTCTCATTCAAACCTTGCAGTACCTGGAAATACAAAAAAACATTGACTTTTCACAGCTTCAGGTTATAGAAAAAACTATTTTCCGTATTCCCGTTAAGACTTACTGTTTATTAGTCTTTGGAAGCTATGCACATGGGAAACAAGGCCAGGATTCTGATTTAGATGTTTGTTTTTTGGTTGAAAGTGAAGTTCAGAGAAAAAAAATAGCCCCCTACTTTAACGAAATAAAACTGCGTTTTCCTATATCCATTGATGAACATTATATCACCTTCGATGATTTTATAAAGATGCTATTACTTGAAGAAGAAAATTTAGCGAAACAAATTATGAGGAAGCATATCCTTTTTTATAATCCAGATATTTATTATCAACTCCTGAGAGAGGCGTACAAACATGGATTTCGACCGTAAAGAAGTGTTGTACCTGGAACGAGCCAGGAATGAACTTGATTTGGCGCGAGTAATTTTCAAACTTTCTACCAACTCTAAAATTAAGCTAGAATTGGAATTAAGAGAAGAAGTTACTTTTTATAGTAATGTTATCAGTAATTCTTATTATTGTGTTTTTTATGGAGCAAAGGCCTTACTGTGCTCTAAAAATATTATTACTGAGGCGCCGGAGGAACATAGAAAGACTTTAGAAGAATTTGAAAAATTAACTTTTTCCGGAGAAATAGATGTTGAGTTGCTTACCATTTACAAATCAGTGGTAATCAAAGCTGATGAATTGCTGGGAATTTTTAGGAAAGAAAAAGCAAAAAGGGGAGAATTTACGTACCAAAAACTTCCACAGGCAAATCAGGAGCCGGCAAAAGAAAGTCTTGATAATGCAGAGAAGTTTTTTAAGAATATCAACTTAATAATACAAAAAAAGTTTAGCAACTAATTAATGGAATAGTCTGAAGGTTTCGAGGTGGTTGAAGACTTATACTGAGTGGACGCACTTTGAACTAGATCTTGCAGTTTGGAGGAATATGAGGCTGAAAACGAAGAGGAAGTTGTTGCATACGTACTGGTATTTTGGTCACGTCTGCCGTAGGTCATCGGTGTGAATGAAGTTAATTGATGTACTTGGTCGAGGTAATCGAGCTTGATTCTGGGTGTTAAGGGCTTAGCGGTGTATTCTCTCCCTAAAGTAAAATACCTTTGCATCAGCGCTTGGGCTTCATGATCCATAGTGTCACCTTACTCTCTAGTCTTTAGGATGGAAGGAAAAGTAGCTTAAATATATTCTGGTAAAAAGTGAGACAAAAATGCAACTCATTTGACGATGACTTTCATGGTCTGTTTGGTGTAGATGCCGTCGGCGACGATACATACCATTTTTTCATTGAAGGTCCAGTTGTAGGATTGGCCAGAGAGAAACATACTGCTGCGAAGTTTAGCGCATTGCTGCATCCCTATTACCATGGCTTGTTTATACCGCCCGGTTCGGGTATTTTTCCATTCGACGGTATCGCCTACTTTGATGGTAAGTTCAGCAACCGAAAATCCACCATCGATTAATTCGACGACAGGATGGTCTTTCACTGCTGGGAGGGGTTCTGGTTCTGCTGGAAGGGTTGTGTTTGGCGGTTCTGCTGGTTCTGGAGCAATTTCAGGTGCGGGTGGAAGCACGGCGACAGCTGCAAAGGTCATTCCGTTATCCTCGGAAGTTTCCTCGCTGGTGAACCAGCCGGCAATAGTGAGAAAAGCAGCAAGCCCGCCAAATTTAAGCTTGTTCTTGAATCCTACACCAGTATATTTTATTTTTCCATCGTCCAAGGCTTTTTTGAGTAGGGGCAGGGGGTTTTGTGATTCGAGAATTTCACGCAAGGTAGCTTCGGTTACATCAATGCGCAAGGAAGGGTTATCTATTTCCTGAAGTTGAACGGTGGAAAGCATCTTATTTTCAGTAGCGATGCCCAGCACCAGCTGCTGGCCGTTGTTTAAGGCAAGATAGGTGTTGATGCGCACATTGCCAAACAATTTTCCCAGTGATCCGGGCATCTCGACGTTTTGATATTCCTCGGCCAACAAGTCGACCTGTTCCTGATTAATGGCACTAAAGTCAACGGGAAGTTCAGCGAGAGCCAGGGGAAGAAGTAAAGAGAGTATGAATACAAAGCTTATTTTGGCCAGGAAAGTTGATTTCATAAGTTTGGGTATTACGAAGGAAGTATTAAAAGGTTTCTGCCACAATTCAATGAAAATTAAGTGTTCAATTGCGGTATCAGCACTCCACACTTTTTATAAACTAGAAGTGTATCTAGTATTTATCTATTACTATGTAGCTATTCTGGAATATAATCCTATACTTTGACTACTTTAGAGTACCATAACATTTATATAGTGGTGTTTATTTTAGAGTAGTAAACATCTATCACCTCTTTTTCCCCAGCGAGCTGCTTCGGCGGCTTGCAGGGGTTTTATATTCATTGAGAACTAAATGAGTATTTTCCTAGGAGGCTTAGATTTTCTATAAATTGATTTATGGATATAGAACACTAGCAGAGTTCCAATAACGCCTAGCACAATGCCTTCAAGTACCAAGAAATAGGGTGCCTGGAAAAAATTGGAAGGGGTGACAGAACTTGCTAGGTTTTCTTCCGGAAAATAAATGCTTAAATCGCTCATCTCTAAGGCGTATTCCAAGTAAACTAAACTGGTGAATTTATCTTTTTGCTGGAGGGACTGAGCATATTGGTAATAGGAATAGCCTAAAATAGGAAAAATTCCTTCGGCGCTGTTGGCGGCAATCACTCTTTCTACTGCTTTCTGCTTGCTGTTGAGGAATTCCTGGATTGCACCATCATTCAGCCCGATGGAACTGAAAATAGCATTGGCATCGGCCTTGGCTTGGGACGCAGTAATGAGGCAGACCGGGTATTCCTCCTGTTGGGACATCTTTTGCGCCCGTTCAATTTTTTCGTTGATGTTGATCAGCATCAGATTGCCGATATATATGCCGACATAATTGGACCATTCCTGGGCTTCGGATATTTTCTGGATACAGGAATTCCGTAACTGTTCACGGTCCATAAGGAATTTTTTCCCATCCATCTTAAAGAACTGCATCCAGGAAAGCGCGGAATAATACCGCTCTTCAGCATAGGCAACACGGCTGGATAACTCCTCGGCGCTGGTTTCTAGGGGCAACGACCTAAATTTTTCAATTTCAGTTTTGACTTCCGTGGTTCGTTCCTGCACAATCATCAGTGTCTGCAAATCCGAAATAGTCTCAATCTTCTGCTGAGCCAGTTTCTGTTTTAACTCTTCATTATTTTTTTCTAAAACGTCTATCAGCTTGGAAAGGAGTTCTGGGGATACTTTTTTCTGCTGGTAGTAATAGCTCTTAAGCTGGATGTTGGCGCCAAAACAATAACTAGCGGCAGCATAAAAGTCCTGGCTCCTGGTAGCATTATCAGCCTGGAGTTTTTTGGTAAGAAGGGCCTCCGCAGTCTGATTGTCAAGATGAACCCGGTCACGGGTCATTTCCTGCTCGATTTTTTCCGTTCGCTGGCAGAGAACTTGCTGCAGGCTGCTCATGATTTGAGTGTATTGCTGGTTTTCAACGACTGGCGCGAAGGGCTTGACAAGATGCTTAGTGGTAAGCTGGAAAAGAAGTTCATCTAAATCAATTACCTCTGCAACCTCTAAACTTAAATTTTCTTGGGCATACTGGATGAGGTTAAGCGGAGCAGTAGTATTAGTTGAATTGCTTTGATTGAGAGGAAATGGTTCCACGGTCGATCCCAGGGGGATGAGAACTTTTTGAAGCCCACTTTTGGATGCGGCTTGTAGTTTTTCTTTCATTCCGCCTACGGGACCGACGATGCCGCCGGAGTTAATGGTTCCGGTAACGGTAACCTGCTGATCGTAGGGAAGATCAAGAACAGCAATGGTGGTTAAAGCAGCAATCGCAGCGCTGGCAGAAGGGCCGCCGATGATATTGGATTGAGCACGGATGGTGAATAAAAAATCATACTGATTGCAGTTGAGCTTGAAATACTTGCAGGCGATGTCTTTAGCAAAACGAGTGGATATTTGGGTGTCGGACTTAATAACAGGGGTTGTTTCCAGAAATACTCGTCCAGTGCCTTCTTTTAACTCCAGGTAGATATCGGCATCACTGCCTTCTAATTTATCATCGGATTCCTGCACCGCTAAGAGCTTGAGATGATAGGGAGCGGCGGCAACGGAGAGGGTGAGGAGAAGAAGGAGGATGCACCATAGCACTATTTTATTGTTCATGGGGTGAAAAATGAGTGGGGGTGATATAAAGGTTGCTGTTGGGTGGTATATAGTCTTGGAACTGTTGCTTGATTATTTTTTTCCCATTCCCTTTTCACCACTAACCTTTATAAATTCTGAAAATGTATCTTGAGTTATGAAGTATGCGCCTAAGAAAGAGGAACTGAAAAAGTATCTGTCTCTGGAGGAGGCGGAGAGAACGTTGCCAGCGGTTGATGGACTCCTGCGGGATTTGCAGGCGCTGCAGAAAACGTTGACTTTATTAGAAAGTGTGGAAATTGAAGTAGAGGAAGAACAGGCACAGCAGCTGAGCCAGCTGACTAAATTCAATAAGACCTTTCATAAGTTATCCTCTGAATTTTATGAGAAGTTAGAGCAGCTGGAACAACTAGGTTGTATGGTGAAGGATGTGGAGCAGGGGTTAGTTGATTTTGTGCATCGCTTTGAAGGGAGAGATGTTTTTTTATGCTGGAGATTAAGTGAGGAGAATAGCCACTATTGGCATGAGAGGGATAGTGAATTTGCTGGAAGGAAAAAGATTTTTAATTTGAGATAATACTTCTTTTTCTTCATAAGATTTTAATAGTTTGGTTGTTTCTAGAGGGGTAGATGAAACCTCTTGCCATCATCGGCCTGGATCCGGGAACGACAACTGGATATGCTGTCTTGGATTTACAAGGGGGAGTGATGAAGACGTATTCTGCGAAAGAATTGCCGCTCTCAAGAGTCATTGCTGATATCATGGAGAGGTGCCATCCGGTAATCGTCAGCACGGATAAAGCTAAAGTCCCTTCGTTCGTGGAAGAATTTGCTAGGAAGACAGGAACAGAAGTAGTCTCGCCGGAGCTGGATCTGCAACGGGAGGAAAAGCGGGATTTACTGAAAGAGTGCAGAGCGCCGGAAAAGTTAGATTCACATGAGCAGGATGGTGTCGCTGCGGCTTATTTTGCCTATAAAAAATATTTGCCACGGCTGGATAAAATCGATACCTATATCCAAGAACATCAGCTGGAGGAGCATACCCTGGAATTTACCCAGCTGGCATTGAAGGGTGAGCTTCATTTTTCACTGCTCCAGAAGATGGTAACTCAACCAGCAATAGAACCGGCTATCATCACCAGAGTGGTGCAAGAGGATAGAATCACTAAATCGGATTTTCTGCGCTTATTTGAAAAGCTGGGAACATTGCAGCAAGACCAGCAGCGGTTGATACATAAGAATATGGCCCTGCAGGAGCAAGTGAAAAAGTTACAGAAAGAAAATCGGTACCTGGAACGAAAATCGCAGAATTTTACCCAGCGGGTGGACAGCTTATTTACATTTAAAGAAGAGCGAGTGGCAGTTTCCGAACAGCACATTCAAGAGCAGCAGAAAATGATGGAGAAAATGAATCAAAAGATACTGGAATTATATCGTTTTATGGAGCGAGTGCCGGCGCTGAGGCTGGTGAAGAAATTACATAGCCTGAGTAAAGTGGAATTCGCGCAGAAGAACGAGGTGCTGAACATTCAAGAGAACGATGTGCTGTGGGTGGAAAAGCCCTATATCTATTCCGAAGAAGTGCTCACGAAACTTAAAGAGAAAGGAGTTGTACTTCTTTCTTCTGAAAAAGCAGGAAGAGCACTGCAGGATTATTTTCAGGTGCTGATGATACCAAAAGAAGAGCTCAAGATGGAGAATGAGTATTTTGCCTTGGTTGAGCATGCCGTTATCAATCAACATGAGAAGGGCGAGAAAATTATAGAACGAGTGGTGGATGAGTATAAAATGAGAAGAAATGGTTAGGGCTTAGCTTTTATCCTATTCTTATCGCTGTATTTTACCCGTATTTTCTTTCCGCTGAGAGCATGCTGGAGTATGATTTCTTTACCCATGGATTTGATGAAATAGGGCTCATCTTCATAGGTAACTGAGGCCTCTTTGGCAAAGGGCACTCCCCGAAATAAGACCGTGGTTCGATAGATATCTTTTCCATCTTTTTTGGTAAAGAGGGTAGCGGTAATCAGAATCCGACCGCCAAATTTTTTCTGCAGTTTCTTGGAAAGACCTTTGGTGAAGTCACTATCTGCTAAATAGAGATCTATTCCTTGCTTGGATTCTACGGTTTTGGCAATATGAATACCAGCTTGCCCCACCTGCTCAACGACGTAGTCAAAGATTTCCTGGGTGATGTCTCGTAGTTGCAAAATAGCTTCATAGTACTCGAGACGCTTGCCTTCGATAGAGCGAACCATGAAACCTCGAAAGAAGTGGAGTATTTAAGCTTTCTTGGTTCTTCGGCTAATATGAAACCCTCGCCAAATGGCCAGTGAGCACTGTACTATTCGTCAGACTGCCTTGCCCTCGCTCTCTGATCATAAAGTGATTCGTGAGCGATTTTCCGTAAAGCGAGGGTGCGAACGAGAGGGTTTCATATTAGCCTGGTTCTTCCCGAGCCCCCGGTTTTATAGGGACTGTATCTGCCTTTCTCACGCTGGCTAGTTCTATCTTCCGGAAAAGTATCTTCTTCAGCGAGTTCATTATAGCCGCAGTGCCGGCAGTGAAGGAAGGGAATGCCATTGTGATAGGTGATATTTACTCCTGGGGACTTACATTTGGGGCAGTGGTGCATACGCTTTGGTAAGTGGAAGGATTATTTTAAAGTTTCTGTTTGATGTGGTAAAAGAAGGATTAAATTTTATAATACTAAATGTAGAGATGATTTTTTTCATAGCTTACCAGCTTAGTTATTCTTCCTCATACACTTTTTTTCGCACACACTGTTGCAACAGTATTTTGGAAAGGCCGATGCAGCCTATAGCCTCCCCTTCCAGAAGTTTGTCATAATAATTTTTATAGGAATAAGAACAAGTTGGCATTTCCGGAGCCCACTTACCACATCCTTGGGGAAGACCATAAGTATCAGCAATATCAGCAAGGCTGACATTCAAATAAATTGAACCATCGGCAGCGATAGGATGATAATCACTTTTCTTCCAGTATTCCACCATCATCACATCTAAAGAGCAGTCATCTGGTTCGTCTACCCTAAACCATTCCGGTTCATAATCTTCCAATACAAATTCCAGTGTGACGCCACGCGTATAGGCATTTCCCTGCATGATTACTCTATCAATGTTGGACTGGGGAGGCACATCCACCGTTCTCCTTAAAAATCGCATCCGACCGAGCATATAATGGTTCCCAACATCTTCCGGACAGGGCGGCTGTTGCACAAAGCAGCCGTCCTCATGGGGTGGGGTATTAAACAAACGGCTATCTATTTCCCAACCCCCTGCTTTGGTGAAAGGAATTTCTACTATGGTCTGATACTCCACACATTCTGGTTCGGGAACCTCAGCTGGTCCGCAGGCGTATAAGCTCAGTGCCAATACTGCCGCTCTCATTCCTCTACTCACTGTTTATCCTCCGCGTAACGATATCATTTTCTTCTAAGTCTACACGGAGGATGCTGTTTTGGCCACCCACATACTCTCTGAATATCACCTCTCCTCCCTGTTCGTACTCTACACGATCCCCTACAGGGACGCCATTTTTATTAAACCGTTGAAGTGCGTACTGGTTATACTGTTCTCGGTACCATGTGATGAGAAACGAACCTGAAGCATCGGGAACGATGAACGTACCCTCCGCTCCTGTTCCTGCATGGGGTAAAATAGAGGTTGGACAAAGCTGCTGCCCCTGAATATCAAACAACTGTACATTCAGCTCTTGCGATCTATCATAGATTTGCCAGGCAATGGCATAGGCATCAGGCAAGGCCGCCACCGTATAAGCCAAAGGTGATAGGGATTCCGCAAGAATTAAATTGACCTGTTCTCTTCCCTGGTTATCCATTATTTTGGCGCGGATACGCTCAGATTGGTTACCATGGCCAGCTTCCCAGGCGACGATATATCCCTGCCGATTTGCAGCTATCGTAGGGTGGACCCCCATTTCTCGGGATTCGGCAGCAAGGAGAGTTCGTTCTCCCACAGGCTGGCCATCCTTATTAAATCGTTCCATAAAAATATCATATTGATCCCTTCCTAAATCAGCATATCCTACGGCAAGCAAGTGGTCATCTTTGACCACCGCGGAAGTATAGAATCCAGATTCGTTACTTACATTCCTACGATGCTCCTGCATAAACTCACCCTGTGCATTGAACACTTTCAGGCCAAGACCGCGCAGAAGAACGATACGATCCTCCAAGGCAATAAGTTTAGGGAAATAGTAAGTGGGGTAGGCGTAGACGTTTTCGGGATAGTACACGAGCGATAAATCCAAGGAGAATTCTTCACCGCGAGGAACTCCGTCAAAACCAAACCATCTCCCATAATACTCATCATTCCAACGTGGCTCTCCCCACACGAGCAGAAATTTTTCCCCTGCTGAGGCGGCAAAGTGGATGGATTCATGATAATCAACAAAGCGATCGGGGAGAGTTTGGACTACTTTCCGTTCAAGACAGTCCAATGAATTATCTGCACATAATGATGATATCACAACATCGGCTAGGCCATCGCAGTTATCATCAATGCCATTGCAGAGTTCCTCTTCTGGTTCTCGTGCTTTTGCCGTGCAGATAGCCCCGCCGCTATTATCACAAACTACGAGGCCTCCACCCCTGCATACGCCATCACCTTCATAGCAAGGCATCCCCACCTCGAATCCTTCATCAGACTGGCTGTTGCAGTTATTATCCTGATGATCACAGATTTCCCGGGCGGAAGGGTTGATACGAAGATCGTTATCGTTACAGTCAGTACCAGACACTTGACGGGCGTCGTATCCGTCTCCATCAACATCTGTTACGTCATAGCCATCACAGTCCTCGTCGAGGGAATTGTAAGGGATTTCGAGAATACATATTTTAGTATCTGGTTGAGTGGCATCTGGTGGAGCGGTATCACTCTCCTCAGCCTGTTGTGCTTCTTTCTGGCCCGCATCAAGATACTGGTAAACTGGTGAGGGCTCCTTGGAGCAAGAGCTGAGTGCGAGAGCTGCTAGGCCACACCAGGTTGGTATAATTTTTCTGAGCATGTTTATTCACCCTGATAATAAAGGGATGGGCCGGAACGAAGTTCGCAAGGTAAAGTATAAATAATGAAACCATGCGCCTGCCAATTCGAAGCCCTCCACAAGCCAAGCCATCTCGTCCCATCCGCTGACCATTCGATAGGATGACCCCAGAACCATTCAGTGTTAACAACACGGCCATGGGGAATATCTCTATATTCTAGGCACGGCGGTACAATGTTATGCTGACCAGAATCAAGATCATAGACTCTCGGACATCTATCCTGATTTTCCGGCCCGGCGCCAGGACCAAGAGATGATATGATTTTCCTCGCATCAGGAGAGAGAGCGGTTAGTACTGGATGTTGAATAGAGGAAGCATAAAGAATCTGCCTGTAAGACTGACCATTTGGTTCCATCTCCCCAATTGCCGTTTGTTTTGGCCACCCATTAGCATAGGTCTCTAGAAGTTGAGTTAAATATATTTTATTGTTGCTGCCCCATATTATATCGTAATTAAATTCATATTGATAATCGAGGAATTGGGGAAGTTGGGTATCATTTTCATGTACTACGGAGAATGAGTTGTCACTAATAGTATAAACCCTTAGTTGTGGCAATCCTCTCTCATTTTTGTAACCTACTGCTATGTGTGTTCCAGCTGGAGACCAGGCAGGCCTATAAAAACTTCCCTCCATGGCGGTGTCTTTGTGATCAAGTATTTGTATTTCACCTTCCAAAGAAGCTACTCCCAGAAGGCCTGCTTGACTCTGCGCAAATCCAGTAAAAGCTATCTTGTCGTTTCTTGGCGACCAGGATATCCAACTGGGTTCCCAATCTTTTCCTTCGTAGGTTAATTTTCCAAAAAGGAAATGATCCTGCCGGTGCGCGAGATCAAAGATTCTCAATTCAAATCCAGCAAAGCCGTCTTCATTATATTTTTCAACGGTAAAAGCAATGCGATTTCCATCCGGAGCTAAGGAGGCGTCAGCAATCGAGCCATTAAGGTCTAATTCCATAATTTCGTAAGAAAAAGGGACATTATCTACAACACCATCGCAGTCATCATCAATATTATTACACGCCTCAGCCCTTGGTTTACGAGGAACGGGGGCATTGCAGAAAGATTTTTTTTGATCATCACAAACGAAGCGGCCATAGGTGGTACAACCCTGGTTGCTTTCCTCACATTGTTGCCCCAAGCGAAGGCTTTCATCAATCTCCAGATCGCAGTCATTGTCTATATTATCACACAGTTCTCTAGCATAAGGGTGAATATGGGGATTACTATCATCACAGTCCAAGCGCTCTCCACAGTTAGAAAAATAGTTGTCATTGTCAGCGTCAAAACATTCTTGACCGTTGGTTTGACTGGTAATCGCCTCTTCAAGTCCAGCATCTCTTGGAACTTCTTTCTTATTTCCATCCTGAGCGCAGCCGACTAGCGTTAAAGCTAACAAACTTGCTGTTGATAATCCTTTTAATGTATCTAAGATTGATTCAAGTCTTACCATTTTTAGTCCCCACACCCACACAATTCTCCATCTCTATTTTTTCCGATGGTCACTTCTTCCTCCCTTGGCAAACAAGCTTTGTACTGGCTGTCGTTGATTGGTTTGCAAACGTAGCCTTCGTTAGTCCTGCAATCATCTTCGGTAACACATGTGACCACACATTTATACTTTGTCCATCCTCTCTCAAAAGCACCAAGTCTACCGTCCATCACACAAACTGATTTCTTAAAATTGGTTCCAGCAGTGCATACAAAATCCCAATAATTTTCACAATATTCATTGTAAGAATGATAGTTTTGTGAACAATAACCTCCTGGATACATATCTGGTGATATACAAAGAGTATCATAACTTGTTGTACATTGCTCGTCAAGATAGCACGGATCACCCGTCCTCGTTCCACACACATCTTCATCGATGTGACCATTGCAATCATCATCTCTGCCATTGCAAATCTCAGTAGGATAGATGCATTTTCCTTCCTGCGCATTGCACTCACCACATTCACGACACTCTTCTTCCTGTTGCCAGGAATTATTCAGGCAGTGGTACAACATATTTCCATCACAGCGATATTTTCCTTCCTCACATAAAGGAACGCATGATCCATTATCTTGGCAAAGGCCCGTGCCACAATCCTGTTGCTCTATCCAGCCAAGAGAAGTACATTCTAGTGAATATCTTTCATCAAAACATTTCTTCTCTCCGACATCGCAGAACGGCTCCATCCGTGAAGGGCCTTCTCCTTGGTTCTTATATTCGGGATTGCAGAAACTGACTCTCATTTGTGAAAGACCAAAGCAATTCCTGATATCATACGCACAGCTCTCGGTTAAAGAAATAGAAATTATTACCTTTCCATCTTCTGTAGTGGAACGACTAGTTGCCCGATCAAGAAGATCAGCAGTGGATAAATTGTATTCTTTGCAGTCATAATCTCGAGTAAAATGGACTGGCTCAAGACTTAAATTATCGAGTTTAACTTCTAAGGTGCTATCCTGAGCACCATAATGATCTATCCAATGGCTGGTCATAAATATCTTCATGGCCTGTTGGGGAGCGGAGTTGGGGGTAGGAATAGAGAAAGATAGAGAGTCTCCTTGGTTGTAGAAATTAGGCATACCCTTTAAACTTTCATCACCAGGACACAATTCTTTACCCCTTGCATAACTATCAAACTTCCATCTTTGCTGTGTTCCTTCATGAAAACGCAAGACCACCGGTTCACTGCACCCATAGGCATCTGGCCCAATGGACGCACATACTCCCGGTTCCTCAAAGCACTTCATGGATTCACCACAATCCTGAATAAGGTTGTATTGGTTTTGGGCAGTGCAACGATAGAGTTTGTTCCCATAGCATAATCGCTCGCCGGGATTGCAAGAATCATCAGGTGTTGGTTTTTCTCCGATGTCAGGCTCGTTTGAGGGTACACTTGCAAGCCCAGCATCTGGCATGACATATATGATCTCTTTTACTTCTTTTGTACAGCCATCAAATACGAGCGATGCAACAGAGAGCGATGTGGCAAAAAGAAGTTCTTTCATAATTCTCTCCAAACTCATTTTTTATTTCCTCCAGCCCATTATTTTTCACAATTTAGCCATTTATTTTATCGGATGAAGCGTGTGCCAAGCGAGTTGCGCAGCTTCACCTGTCCGCATACATTCCTTAAGTGTCTCCTCAAAAGCGTTGTGCAAACTTACATCTGGTTTTGTTTTCCTTATAAAATTGAGATTGGATGATAGTTCCTCAACGGGATTAATTTCTCTTTCTTCTAAGAGATGCAGCATGGTAGTTACGTACAGAGTTCTTTCTTCTCTGGTGTCATCCTTAACTACAGGCAAGGTTAATACATTTAGAGCCCTTTCTAATTTTAAGGTGCAAGGATGGTAGAGAGCATAAGCTCCCAGACGGGCTGAAGTTTGTTTTTGATTATTCAAGCTCTCGGTGAATGGGGGCATATATTTGTTAAAAGTCTTGATGTAATCCTGCTCACTAAGAAGAGCATTCCCTTTCTCAACGTCTCTAACCACATTTTCCAAATCAGTGTGCTTCAAATCACGCTCAGTAAACCACAGGAAATTGATCGTACTCTCATAGAGTTTCATCAGGGTGTCATAGCTCGCTTTTTCATGCTCATGTTCTTCTTGATTATGGACCTCCCCGAGCACTGTTTTACTCCTGGCAACAGAAGTATCTCTTTCTTTTATCAGGGAAAAAATTTCTAGGTACTGCTGTTCCCCTGCTTTGTTGGAATAGCGGTCAGCAGCTTCTAGGAGACGGCTGAAAGGATATGGCAAAGCATTGTATTTATGTGCTACTGTAGACGGTAAAGAAATTATTTTTCCTTGTTCCTGTTCTTCTGGAAGTGTCATGTTATTTTCTCCATTTTTGTATTTTCTATCTTTTAACAGCGATATATTTTTAGTTCGTCAAACAGGCATTCTCACAGTAGGGTGCGCTTCTTGGCCCATGCTCTGTTTCCACGGTTCTTTCTCCACAGCTTCTTCCACAATGCAGCTGTCCTGAGGAATACAGTTCATTACATCGGACTTTTCCCCGGTTTTGGCAGTCTTCTACCTCGCCCGGCTTGGGGTTGCTGTAATTGCAGGCAGTGTCAACAGCATACTCNNTCCAGACAATCATGAGAACTGCTGCATTCAGTCTCTTGCTTACTTTCTTCTCCACACCCATACCAAGGCATGAGTGAAGCAATTCCTATAGTGGCATAGCGAACAATGGCAGCCATATTCCCCTTAGCAGTACTGTACTTTATTTTTGTTGATTCAAGTAGTTCATGTAAATTCATTTTTTCACCCTCCCAAATTCATACAACAAGGCTACTGTTGATTCTACTCCCAACAAAACTCCGTTTTTCCAGAGCATACTTTCATTGGTGCCATGGCAATTGTCATTGGGATGGCCATAGGCAACAAAGATAATATTAGGCGTAATATATTCTTGATACATAGAAGCGATAGGTTCGCCTGCACCATCAATGAAACGATCAAGTTCTTTGGTGCCCCATACTTTCTTCAATGCTTCTCCGGCTACTTGTTGATAGATTGTTGTAGGATCAGTATAGAACGCTACATCACCCTCTCCTGCTTTGAGGGTTATCTTCGCAATTTTTTCTAATCCTGATTGGTGAATAACACGCTGAAGACCATCATTAATACGCTTACTATCTTGCCCTCGCACTAAGCGCGCTGCATATTTTATAGAAGTAGCATTAGGAAGAACTCCTTCTCCGCCTCCGGTCACTAATTGATAATCAAAAGAAGGAAACAAGGTGGTTCTCTGCGCGGGAGAATAGGTTTTATCTCCTACAGTTGCGATGAGTCCTAGTTCTTTCTTTGCTTTTTCTTCGGTAGCTAGAGAAGTGTCTTGGTATTGCTCATCAATTTCTTTAAGCAATTGGGCTGTGGGAGGAATGATCCCCTCATAAAATTCGGGGAATAGTACTTTTCCAGTGAGGGGATCTTGCAGCTTATGCATAAGTACGCTGGCAATACCTAAGGAATTAGGCACGAAACTCCTGCTTCCCGAATGGGATTTTTTTTCTACAGAAGTTACTATCTCAATTTCCCCACCAAGATATCCTCGCAATCCATAATAAATAGATGGAATTCCTGCACGCAAGGTAGGAGCATCGGCAATAATCACTGCATCTGCTTTGAGCAGATCTTGGTGCGCTTCAATAAATTTTCTCATGCCGGCGCTGGATTTTTCTTCCCGTCCTTCGAATAGAATTTTAATGTTTACCAGCATCTTTTGGTAACTTTGATAAAATTCCAATGCACCAAGTATGGCCATGATATGACCCTTGCTGTCATCTGCTCCTCTGGCGTACACGCGAGTGTCTTTGATTTTCTTACCGCCAAAGTCTTCTTCTACGACAACTTCATGTGGTTCAAATATATTGACTTGCTTCCATTTATCATCATCGGATTCATTTTTTGGACGAACATCGTAATGAGTTCCGATGAGGATCGTAGGCAGGGAAGAATCAATTATTTTTTCTGCGTAGATGATGGGATACGAATTGAATTGGTCTCCTTCTTGGTATTCTATGGTAAACTGCTTGGTGTTTAAGCCTTGTTCTTGGAGCAGATGTTCGAGCAACGTAGCAGCTTTTTGTTTCTCTTGACTATTTTCTCCTTCGCCGCTAATGGTGGGGATGCGCAAAAGGCTGAAATACTGCTCTTTCCAACTCGCTTCACGAGTGGGAATGAACTTTCGAACATCTTGGATTACAGTGTCTAGGGTCATGGTGGGGGCCTCTGGTTTTGAATGTGCAAAAGTGGTTGAAAGAGTAATTGCGAGTCCAGCGAGGGTACTGGATGTGATTTTGAGGAAGGAGCGGCGGGTGGTGGTTGGTAGTTTCATTAAAGTTCCTCGTATCGATCTTCTGTTCCAATAAATCGGGGTCTTTGCTGTGCATCATTCACAAAAGCAGAGAGCAAACCGGGGCGGAAAATACCCTCACGTTTCACAAAAGGGAAATACTCTCCTTTGGACTCCCCGCTGAGCAGGAGATTTTCTGAAAAATTTTCCCAAGAAACTTGCTGAAGTTGTTTTTTTCCGTCTTTTGTCTGAGCATCATACTTGGGATTATATTTTATTTCTCCATCAAAATCAACCATAAAGAGTGGAAAGTTGAAATAGAAAAGCCAAGTTGCTTCTGCCTGCGTATTGAGGCCAAATTCTTCATGGTCAATGCTAATAAGTTCTTCTGCTATATCTTTCCACTGCTGAGGCTTTAAGGAAAGATCATCTTTCACTTCCGGTCGTGCTGCTCCATCAAATTCGAGCAGCTTCTGCACGTAGGGAAAAATAGTATGTGTTCGGTAAAAGCGAAAAATACGGCCAATCTCTTCTTGGTTCAGCCGGTTCACCACCGTACCGCATCCTAGACGGTGATCATCAGCCCAACCCATCTCCAGGAGCTTTTCTATGCCTTCTGGGATGTAAAAATCCGGCTCGCGTTCCACAAACTGGTACGTCTGCAACGGTCTTACCAACTCATTGAATCGTGGGGGGTGGTAACTTTCTAACTTAGCGATAATGGAAACATCCATCCCCGAAAGTTCTCGCAAGATACCCTCATCAAGACTGGGCGGCATGCTGGAAATAACGACGGTGTACATACCATTATCTTGCACCGCCTGGGCAAGTTCTAGGAAGGTCTTTCCCCTCTTCCTCAGGAGTGGCTCTCCTCTGCCGGGAATGAAAACTGTTTTGACTTCGCCCAATTCACCAATTTCCTTAATGACGGCTTTATATTCAGGTATGGTAAACTCTTTCTCTGGCTGGCGAGGTGCATTCACATCACTAAAATAACAGCACCAGGGACAACGATTGTTGCAGTCCGCATAGGAGAACAGGACGGCAAAAGGAATTTTGTTTTCCTTTCTTGCTGTTTGAGCTTCTTCTTTTGTTAAGAATCCCTTGAGGATGGGTGGTGGACTGAGTCTTTGTTCTATCGTTAATTCTTCGGGTGCTGGTGACGCGCTCTCGTGTATGCAAGGGATGGTGTGGGTCATGTTGGAATATTTGTATGGTAATAGGGTCATATAAGTTCTCATGAGAAATTTTAGGAAAGTAAAGAAATAGTTTACTATTTGTTTAATTGCTTAATTGAACCTCTACGGACTAC
>DUFZ01000059.1 GCA_013331635.1 Candidatus Woesearchaeota archaeon
GTAAGTCACATGCGCCCATTTTTCGGTTTCGGCTATCCGCAGCTGGGTTAATCCTGATTTCGCAATCGCTTCGCCTAAAGTTTTTTTAGGTATCACCAGAGGAAAGGCTACCGGCACTTTCACTAAAGAGTCATAGTGGGTCAGCGTGGCAAAATGAAGATCAATAATTTTTTTCCGTTTAAATTTCTTAAACTGGCCTAAGACAAAAGC
This sequence comes from Candidatus Woesearchaeota archaeon, assembly GCA_013331635.1. Taxonomy (GTDB): domain Archaea; phylum Nanobdellota; class Nanobdellia; order Woesearchaeales; family GW2011-AR9; genus GW2011-AR9; species GW2011-AR9 sp10194u. The sequence goes on from DUFZ01000059.1 coordinate 211, forward strand.
TCGGGTTAATTCCCGGGCCCGGTCGGACCGAAAATTAAAGAAAATCACTGAATCATGCTCATCTACAATGCATTTATTGGTCAGAATGATGGGCTTCACAAATTCATCGGTCTCGCCTCGACTATAGGCATCCTGCAATGCTTTTAATGGATCATGAATTTTCCTTCCGATGCAATTGACCATGCAGTCATAGGCCTTATGTTCCCGATTCCAGCGATTATCGCGATCCATGGCATAATACCGCCCCATCATCGTGGCTAAGGTTCCTATGCCTAATTGCCTCATCTTATGCTGGAGCAAAGTGATGTGCTTTGCCGCTGATTTTGGTGGAGTATCTCGCCCATCCAGAAAAGCATGCACATAGACTTCTTTGACTCCTTCTCGTTTGGCTAGCTCCAGCAAGGCAAACAAGTGCTGGATATGAGAATGAACGCCGGCGTCACTCAGTAAACCCATGAAATGCAGTTTTTCTTTCCGCTGTTTCGCATGACGTATCGTTTCAAGAAGCACTTTATTTCGGAAAAAAGAGCCATCTTTAATGGCTTTATTAATCCGGATCATATCAGAATCAATAACTCTCCCTGCTCCTAAAGTTAAATGCCCTACTTCTGAATTTCCGATAAAACCTGCCGGCAAACCAACTGCAGGGCCAGCTGCTTTAAGCAGGGTATGGGGATGGCTTTTCCATAGCTTATCCATAACCGGAGTTTTAGCCAAGGCAATGGCATTCCCTCTTTTTTCCTTCCGATAGCCCCAGCCATCTAGGATGAGCAGAAGTGCTTTTGGCATAGAGAAAGGATTATAGCAGTCTAAATAAAGCTTTCTTCCGAAATCTTTATTAACTAGTTTGTCTACATTGTAGACATGGGAGCCTTATCAGTAAGAATTTCAGAGGAGATGGAAATTGGACTTAAAGAAGTCGCCAAAGAAGAAAAGCTGGAGCAGCCTTCAGAAGCCGCTCGAAAAGTTCTCACCTTGGGACTAGAGCGCTGGAGAGAAGAGAGAGCCTTGCAGTTGCTGGGTGAAGGCAGAGTTTCCTTTTCAAAGGCAGCTCAAATTGCCAAAATGGATATCTGGGATTTTACCAGATTAATTAAGATAAGGAAAATTACTTGGGTAGCTGATTCCGTGATTCGGGAAGACCTGGAACAGGCAGTATTATGAAAGAACCTCATATTTTTGATTCTACTCCCTTAATTTATCTAGGCAAAGTGGGAATTCTTTCAAAAATAAAAGAAATTTCTTCTCGAAATAGTATTCCTCATTCTGTCTTTCAAGAAGTAGTAGTGATTGGCAAAGACAAAAATGAGCCGGAAGCTTTCCATATTGAAGAACTCATTCAAAAAGGAATATTTCAAATTTGTAAAGTCAAGGAAAAAATGGAATCACTGCCTAAAAATCTCCATATCTCCTTGGCAGATAGAGATGTTGTAACCTTAGCTATGCAGCTCAAAGGAAGAGCCATAACTGATGATGAAATGGTGCGGTCAATAGCTAAAATGAAAGGGATAAAAGTAGGAGGTACGGTATATATCCTCTTAAAATTAGTGGAATCCCAGGTAATTTCAAAAAGTCAATGCAAAGAAGTATTAGATAAAATAATTCACCAAGGATGGTACTGCTCAGCTCAGTTATATTCAGACATACTTCAAAAGCTGTAGTAAACTATTTAAATAAACTCCCTTTTTTCAGCTCTCGTTACGCAAATAGCTTCAAAATATAGATACAATGGTGATATTTCATGGCAAAACAAGTAATTGAAACAATGATTGAAGGGGGGAAAGCGACTGCTGCTCCTCCCCTTGGGCCGGCTTTAGGGCCAACGGGCCTTAATATTGGCCTGGTCGTCAGTGAAATCAACAAAAAAACCGCTGATATGAAAGGCATGCAAGTGCCGGTTAAAGTTATTTTTGATCCTGCTACGAAAGAATTTTCCATTGAAGTGGGAACTCCCCCTACTGCGGCTTTGATTAAAAAAGAAGCCGGTATTGAAAAAGCAGCCAGCAACGCCTTAACGGAAAAAGTTGCTGATCTGCTGATGGAGCAAGTTATTAAAATCGCCAAAATCAAAGAAAATAACCTTCTTGGAAATACCCTCAAGTCAAAAGTCCGGGAAGTTATCGGCACCTGCCATTCCATGGGGATACTAGTTGAAGGCCTGCCTGCTCCTGAAGCGCTCAAAGCAGTTGAAGAAGGGAAATTTGATGCTAAGATAGCAGCCGGAAGAACTGAGCTCACCGCTGAAGAGAAAGTCAGATTGGAAGCGGAGAAGAAACATCTTAAAGAAGAAATGGAACGACGCCGCGCTGAATTTGAGATCAGAGCCAAAGCCATTCTCAAAGAAATGGAAGGCAAGGAGAACAAGAAAATCAGGCAAGCTATGGCTGATGCGGGTATACCTGCTAAGATCATGGACGAACTGGCTCCAGCTGAGAAGAAAGAGAAAGAAGCCGCAGGCGGCAAACCAGCAGCCGGCGGAAAAGCGCCAGCTAAGAAGTAAGTTTTCTTCTTTTTTTATTTATTTTTTGTGATTGTTTAGATGGAGTTCCAAAAATTGAATTTTAAAAGAATAAATTTTTAAATATCCGGTAAATTGTTAACCCTATGCCACAAAAAAATAAAACCATCGGTGTATTAGGGGGGATGGGACCAGAAGCTTCGTCTAATCTCTATGCAAAAATAATCCAGTATGCACAACAGGAGTATGGTGCGGTGCAGGATTTTGATTATCCACCCATCATTATTTACAGCTTGCCCTTATTTGGTTTTGATGAAACTGGAATCGTAGATGAGGATTTAGTCAAAAAACAATTAATTGAAGGTGTTAAAAAATTAGAGTCAGCAGGCTGTGATTTAATCATAGTTGCCTGCAATACGGTTCATTCTTATTATGACGAGATGCAATCGGCAGTAAAAGTCCCTATTTTTAACATTATTGAAGAAACAAGAAAAAGGGTGCTGGAATTTGGATATAAAAAAGTAGGGCTGTTTGCTTCTGAGAGTACCAACAAATTAAAACTCTATCAAAAAAGATTTGCAGATTCAAATATTAAAGTAATATCACCAAATACCAAACAACAGAGAATTTTAAATCAAGTTATTGAGCGGGTTATGGGAGGAAATCAAAAAAAGGAGGATATTATTCTTTTGAAAGACATAGCGAGAGACTATCTGAAACAGGGAGCGGAAGCAATAGTTCTGGGATGCACTGAGATACCTTTAGCAATCAATCAGACCCATACCGATATAAAATTATTTGATACTATTGAAATAATCGTCCAATGTGCTGTTGATTATTCTTTGAAAAAGTAACGAAAAACCCATCAAAACCCTACCTTCTCCCCTTAAGCCTATCCAATTCCTCAATCTCTACTTTCTTAATGGAAAGAACGGTCTCCGCCAACTTTTCCACCAATTCAATAACCCGTTTCTGCTTGCTGAGTTGGCGAATCATTAAGGTGACAATAACAATAGCTTCAGCCAAGATGATAAATATAACTAGTAAAAATACCAGAATAATCTCCACTAAGGGTACGTCTATTCCAAATACCAGCATGCTATCACGCTCTTTTCTAGCACAGTTAAATAATTTGAGGTTATAAAGGTTTCTACTTCAGATCGGCATCAAACTCATTTTCTGCCACCACCAGCCCATTTTTCAACAGTTTCGTCTTCACCGTATTCGCCCCCTGGAACCTAAGAGGGTCATAGAGCACCTGCTGGGAGAAGATAAACTCCTCCCCCTTCTTCACCTTATACGGCCCATACACATCTGAAAATAAGGTTGAATCTCTGCGTGCAAAGTATTGCTTCAATATCGGCACCAACGAAAACCCCGCTGGATATGATTTTTCAGGCACTTGCTCCATCCCCTTCCTATTAACCGCCACCTCAAAGGTATACTCATCGTACTCCCTCTCTGCTATTCCGATCGCTGCCCCGGTAATTCCATTGGTCTTACCTCCTTTCTCACTATTATCGGGCGTCACCACCAGATACAGGTCCATGGCATCCTTCTCCGGCTGCACTTCCAATGCCGCGCCAATAGTCCCCTTCTTCTCCACTTCTACCCCATTCTCATTCACCACTTCCCCCAGCGCTGTCAGCTGTACTTTCAGTTCCCTCGGCTTCAGC
>DUFZ01000078.1 GCA_013331635.1 Candidatus Woesearchaeota archaeon
GCTTCAATTATGCAACACAGCATTATCTTTTCCAATTCATCGAAGAGCTTCAACGACCAAAAGCTTAATATAAACTACCATAAAAGAACTAGATATGAACTTTCAGAAGATTCCTCCCATCGGTTCGGAAAAGGATTTATTGGATCTGGCCTTTCGCAAGGCGAGGGAGCGGGGCCAGCTGAGGGATTTATCCGGGAATTGGCTGCAGATTATCCGTACCAAGGAAACCTTGAAGCTGGATGTCATTAAAGACTCTTTGGTTACGAAACTGGATGCGATGATGCAGGCTTTTCCGGTAACCAAAGACTTGTCGAGTTTTTATATTGAATTGATGAAGCTCACCTTGGATTATGAAGCGTACAAAAAGTCGCTGGGGGCGCTTTATTGGGCGATGGGAAAAATACGGTTTTTCCACAGTGATTATATCCGCAAAATCATCAAGTGTGCTGATCGGGGTGTTATCTCGGGCTTATCCAAGGAGTTTTACGGCCGAATTTCATCAGTGCTGCGGCAAATTTCACCGAATTTAGATTGTTTAGCCGAATGCCGGCGGGTGATGCGCACCTATCCGGACGTGAAGGAAATGTTTACGGTGTGTCTGTATGGGTTTCCCAACGTGGGAAAGTCAACTTTGCTCAACAAGCTTACCGGGAGCAGGGCGGAAGTGGCAGCGTACGCCTTTACGACGAAGAGTATCAATTCTGGATTTATGATGGTTGATTTGCAGAAAATTCAGGTGCTGGATGTTCCTGGGACCTTAGCTCGGGCTGATAAAATGAATCTGATTGAATTGCAGGCGGAGTTAGTGGTGCGGGAACTGGCAGATGTGATCGTCTTTGTGGCGGATGTGAGCGGCACCAGCGGGCATTTACTGCCGGAACAGCAAGCGCTTTTGCGCCATCTGGGTATTCGAAAACCAGTGCTGTTGTACTTGAGCAAGACGGATTTGGTGGAGTCGGTAGATCTGGCGGGATGGAAGCAGAAGCCGCTGAGTTTAGAGGAAATCAAAGCGGCGGTACGAGAATTGGTTCCTCGAGATAGCAACCTTTAAAAACTTTTAAGCTCCTCCTTAGCGTACAAGAGGAGAAATGATGGAGCTGTCTATTGCGATAGTGGTCTTCGTGCTGTTGCTCATGTTCATACTTGGTATTTTGTTTTTTTTGGGTAGGATGCGCCGGAAACCTGATGATACCAATTCCAGTTCTTTATCTGAAGCGCCGGTTTCGGAGGAACCATTGCCATTGTGGAAGGGCAGACGAAAAATGGCGATTGACCTGGAGTTGGAAAACGTGAATGCTAAGTTGACTCAATTGCGGGGCGAGGAACCTCTTCGTGCAAAAATGGTATCGCGCCTGAGACCTTATGATCCTAGTGCGGAGCAGGAGAGATTGCATAAAGAACTGCGCAAAGTTACCAATGATCTTCATGGGTATCCTCTTCCTAGGCCGATGGTGATTGCCATGCCGAATCATAAGATATTGTATGATACCGAATTAAAAGTGGTGGAAGAAAAATTACGGCGTCTGGAGAAATCACGATTTCCTACGGTAAAAGTGAAGACAGTCATACCGGCGACGGAAGGACATACGGATGGGTAAGGTTAGCTAAGCAATTTTTCAATTTTCTCTATTTAGAATGTTTGGCCTTGTTTACAAAAGAAATAAAAACTGGTTTGTTTTATGGCAATTATGAGTTCCCTCCAACAATTAATTAAGCTAGGAAAATCATATTTAGATTCACAATTAAGTCCTCTGCCACTTTGGGTTCACTTATGGATTACTGATAAGTGTAATTTAACTTGTGATTATTGCGAAGTTGTTGAAAATGATAAAAAGAATCCCTCCAAAGAAGATGTTGAAAGTTGGATTGTACATGCTGATGATTTAGGAAGTGCTGTTATTGCATTTATGGGGGGAGAGCCAACCTTAAGAAGAGATTTTCCTGATCTGGTTCGTTTTGCTTCTGAAAGAAATTTATTTACTTATGTTACGTCACATGGTCAAAGAAATTCTTTATCAGAACAAAGACTTGCTCAATTAGGGGAAGCTGGCCTAAGTGTTGTTGAGATTTCTTTAGATGGATATGATACCGTAAAAGGTTCTGATAAAACTCTTAAAAGTGATGAAAGTTTAATTGATAGATTAGAACAAACACAAAAAGAGTATGGACTAAAATATAAAGCGCATCAAGTTTTGGCTCCAGCAAATTTAGATGAAACAGCAAAATTAGTGGAACTATCTGAAAGAAGGAAATTGCCCATGACCTTTGGTTTAGTAACAGAGTTTGGCGCTTTTAATTTAGGGAGAAGAACTGTTTATGATGATCCTGAGGTAAATGAAAAAATAAAAAAAACTTTACAATTTCTTCTTGACAGAAAAAGAGCAGGAGCCCCAATCGTTAATGCTGATTCTTATTTTGAAGATGCATTACGATTTGTTGATGGGCCGGTAAGATGGCCCTGTGATGTTGGTACGTATATGGTTCAAGTTGCAACCAATGGAGAAGTTTTCAAATGTTCGAAATATATGAAGTTAACAACAGGAATTAAATTTCTTGAAATAGATAGGGATTACTTTAGAAATGGAGAACATGGGAGTGAAGAATTACTCTCAAAATGCAATGATAAATGTTTTTCTGCCTGTGGATATAATACATCTTATTTTAGACGTAACCCATTCCAGTTTTTAAGGACAATGATGAATACATCTTAAATAAAGCCGAGTCTAAAAATGAAGCAATTTTTGGAGAGAATGACCTCAATGATAATTGAAAATTGGCTTAAAAAATTTCAGTATATAACTCTCTACTGTCCTACAACCACTTTACAGGTGCAGGGTAATTTCTTAGAGGCCATCCCTAAGGCTTGCCTTCCTAGCTTGGCATTGGCTTGGTCAATGCGCAGTTCCAGCACAGTTTGCCCTTCGCGCATTCGAGCGGCAGTGCCAATGGATTTTCCATAGGCTTTGGTCATTCCGGTACTCATACGGTCAGCACCTGCACCAGAAGCTAGGGGATTTTCACGCAGAACATGAAATGGATATACTTTCAGGCGAAGATGATAGGCCTTGATGCCGATGGTCTTTTCCAGCAGGCGGTTGCTGGTGGTTCGGGCAGATTCCAGCGCATTCTGGCGGATATTCATCGATCTTTGGACGTTGAGCTTGATGGTGGTATTAAACGTTTTTTGCTGGGTTCCTAAGTCAAATTTGGTGATCTTAAGGGCGGGAAATCCACCCCGGACGAAGCTTTTCTTGGTGAATTTACTAATGCGAGTGTAAGGCCGTTCTAGTTTCTGGTACGCTGAAAATTTGCGGATTCGTGCCATGGGCTTTTAAAACGGGGGTTCATTTATAAAGATTTCGAGTTGATCAGTAGATTCGATTCTGAAGAAC
>DUFZ01000014.1 GCA_013331635.1 Candidatus Woesearchaeota archaeon
CCGGGATGGAAATACGGAATTATATAATTTTCTCATTGGTTTGAAGATCAATAATATGAATTACATTAACAGGACAGCTTTCAGCTGCGGATTTAAACTGGACAAATTCTTCTTCCGTAAACTCCGCCACTAGGATGCCATCTTTTTGTGCGATACCACCTATGAGGTCAGCCCGATTATCATTTCCATTGCGAATCATCACCCAGCGTTCCGGCTGAAGAAGAGCACAACTCCCTATACCAATGCAATTATTTCGATCATACACCACACGGTAGCGCTTCTTTTCAGTCATATCATTATCTTTAAATCAATTCTTTTAAAAATTTTACGTAACAATGATAAAGTAAAGCCAATTTAATAGAAAATGGCAAAGTTAATGCGGTAAGTAAAGTTCTTTATCCCACGTATTTTGATCTAAAAGTAATTCTAATACCCTCTCTTTATTAAACGGGTACCCTATACGACCTTCATGTGCCTGTGGTTCGCCAATTTGCCGCAATAATATCAGCTCTATTTGTGGAGACAATTTTTTATCATAACTAAGCTGTGTAACAATATTATCACTTTGAATGTAATCAGGTATTCTAATAGGTAGTCCAGCTTTAGTCAAGACTTTTTCATGCACTAAAATGAGTGACTTATCAGCAAAGCCTAACGCAACTGAAGCTTTAGCAGCAAATATCATACCAATACTTATTGATTCACCATGGTTGAGCTTTCCATGAGAGAGTGTCTCTACAGCATGACCAATTGTATGGCCGTACACTAAAATCTTGCCCTCATTTATTTCTTTTGGATCCATCTTCAAAAGGTCGATCTTAAGTTTAATTGTTCTTTCCACTATCGAAAGGAGGTCACTTTCTGAATACCGATGTTCTTTGTTGAACTTAAGAAAAAGTTCGTTCACAAAATCTTCATCTTGACAGAGGGCATGTTTGATGCATTCGGCAAATCCACAGCTAAATTCTCGTTGTGGAAGAGTGTGCAAAAAATAAGTATCAATAAGAATAAATTTCGGATCATTGAAAAGTCCTAACAGGTTTTTTCCTTGAGGCATATTCACTGCCTGTTTGCCTCCCGTAGTGCTGTCGACCTGAGCCATAACAGTAGTAGGAAGATGAGCAAAATCTATGCCGCGCATAATCGTTGAGGCTGCAAAACCAGCAAGGTTGCCAACAACTCCACCACCCATAATAATGATAAAACTTCGCTTGGTAATTCCACTAGAAATAAGTTTATTACAAAGGGATATATATTGCTGAAAAGTTTTGTTCCCCTCGCCAGCAGGGACTGTAAACATAAATGTCTCAAAATTTTGGCTCAGTATCCCCATCACTTTACTGCCATACAGCGCGGAAACATTAGTATCTGAAACGAGAAAAACTTTATTAGGTTTAAACGGCTTAATTTTATCAACAAGTTGCTCTAAAATATTTCTACCAAGATAAATAGGATATTCTTTATTGACTCGAAAAGTCTGAGGGCAATAAATTTCTTTTAGCATTTTTAAAACTGCTTTTTTAACATTTAATAGTGTTATGGAACTGAGTTAAAGCCTGAAAACGCACTACTAGATTCCAGCTTTAATGATGTTATCCTTGCCGCAAAGAGAGCAGATTCATATATATTATTTAACTTTCTACGAAATAAGTAAGCTGCAATATAAGTGTCTCCAGCACCTGTAACATCAACAATCTTCTTTGGTTTTATCGCGGGGATAGTATATATTTTTTTCTCATTTTTAGAAAAAATAATTGCCCCCTCAGATCCTTTAGTGAGGATAACTTCCGATGGGCCTGCTTGGCTAATTACAGAGAGCGCTTCATTCTCTACTAATCTAAAATAGGAGAGATCCTCTTTAGAAAGAAGTACCACATCTAAACAGCGTAGAACAGAGAACAAATAATCTCTTTCTACTAGTGAAACCTTTCCATTTTCATCAACGCTTTTGATAAAGAAGTCAAGGTCAGCTGATAATTTTGCGTGATATTCACACTGAAGATATTGGATAAACGGAAGTGGAATTTGTTGCGGGTTGCTTGGTGCCAAGTGTATATGATCACATAATTGTAGTTCTTTCTTCATATTTTTTGTTAATAAAGAAGAAGTAAAAGAAAAATTAGGATCTATCTTTGCTCTGAAAATCCTAGTATTAAGCGATGAATCTAAAAATTCATTTTCATATCTAGGGGTAGACGATTCAAAAGACCAAATCTTCATATTTTTCACCTTAATTTTATCCCATAAGTCTTGCGACTGTTCTTCAAGCGGGATAAAAATAGAAGTGTCCTCTCCTAAATTAGCTAGGCAAACACCACTATAATAAGCTTTCCCCCCAATTTTTTCGATACTCTGATTGTTGTGTCGCGTGATAACAACATCTCTGCTGACATATCCAAATATTGCTATGGGCATTTTGAAAGTAAATAGCTATAGTTTTAAATAAATTGTGATATGGTCATAAACTTTATAAGCTAACCGCTGTTTATATTTTATATGCACCAGGTACCTAGTATTACAGAACTTAGGAAGACTTGTACGAAGAAGACTACGAAAGGGATTTTAATCCCTATGTGTGATTTTCTGGCATTTTATCCAGCAAAACTATTATTGTATACCCCACTGACCCCAAATCAAATTACTATCCTTTGGGTGTTAATTAAACTTGCCATGCTTCCATTTATAGCATTTGGAAACCACCTTACCATTATTGTTTCTTTACTGGTATTTCAACTAGCATCAATTTTAGATGGTTCCGATGGGATCGTAGCCAGATTTCGGAAGAAATTTTCACTGAATGGAACTTATATTGATCTGTTTGGGCATTATATCTGCAATTCACTATTACTTATTGCGCTGTCTATCATAGCCTACCGACAAACAGCCAACAGCAGCTACTTAATCTTGGGGGCTATTGCCACTTTTATTTTTCTAGCATCTAAAGCCCTTACCATAAACCCAATGTGGTACAAGTCACCTGAAGAACAGAAAAAAATAGAAAAGATAATCTATGAGAATAACTTGTCACTGAAAGAAGAAAAAAATAGATTTATTGCCATTGTTCATGATTTACTGCTAATGGATAATCCATTTAACGTCATGTTCTTTGGTGTGTTGTTCCAAATCCCAGAAATAACTTTACTCTTTTATGCTATTTTTGTCTTATTGGAATTTCTCAGGAAATTGTGGCTTCAGTTTTATCGCATCTATCACTCTGAGAGAGAAAACGGGATGTGAATATGTAAAAACGTTACGAGCGCCTACCGGTGGTCACAGATTGGATGAAAAAAATTTTAATCATTCCCCTCTAATAACTTTCTTCAGGATAGTAATATCCTCAGAACTTATTTCTCCAAATAGATACAGTAAAAGCAAATATAAAAATCCCAAAAGAGAGTAGGTGAAGAAAACAAAGAACCCATTATAATGCCAGTAGTAGGCCAAGAAATAAATTATCCCGCACACCAATCCGATGCGCAAAAATGAGAGGAAATGAAAGATCTGCTGGAGATAGTAACGAATTAAAAATATGACTAAAATTAAGCCAAAGAGTGTTGAAAACAACGAACTTAAAGCTGCACCATAAATACCATATTTAGGAATATAATAGAAATTTAAAAGAACCATTATACCGAGAACAATTAAGATTGATAGTGTTTCAAAATACGGTTTTCCGTTGGCGGCCAAAGCAGAACCTAATATTACTATAATCGACAAAAGCAGGGCGCTAAACAGTAAAACCTGAAGCGCAATTGCACCAGAAATATATGTTTGTCCATACAATATACCCATAACATCAGATGCTGTTGCTGAAAGTAAGATAGTAATAGGACCCAATATTAGGAGGCTATAACGTAGTGACTGGTAGAGATATTTTTGTGCCAAGAGACGATTTTGTGAGGCCAGAGCTTTTGAGATAGAAGGAACCAGTATTAGGGGAAGAACTGTAAAAACCATATAGGGAATGTTAGATAATGTTGCTGCAGCCGTATAGATGCCTACTGCAACATTTTCACCTAAGAAATATTTAACAAAAAGAACATTGACATTGCGCACTGATGCTCCAACTATGGCACTAATTGATACTGGAATACCAAAAGAGATCATTCTTTTAGCAAAATATTTGCTCTCCTTATTTATCTTCACTGGAAAAATATGAACACCTCTTACTATCCTCAAGCAGATAAAGAGACTAACCAGTGATGCCAAGAAAGTCCCTATTAATGTACCAAATATCTCAAACCCTAAAATGATAAAGAAAAGCACAAAGATAACCCTTAATAGTGGAAAAAGAAATTTAATGAAGGCCTGTTCTTTGAACAGGCGTAACCCGCCCATATAACCAGTTGAATATAAAGACATCAAACTTAAGGGAAAAATTAGAAATCCCAGAGTAATAATATAATAACTTAAAGAAGGATCATTTAGGAAATTTGTAGCAAGAAAACGTGCCAGAAAAAAATAGCCAGCTGTAAAAAAAATTACTATAATCACTTGAAGCTGAAGAGATACTTTCATAATCACACCTGAGAAGTTAGAATATTCTGCTATAACCTTAGAAACGGCCCTGGGAAAACCGGTATTTAAAAAAGCGCGATTGATAAGATATAAAGACATTAAAATGCCATAAATACCATATTTAACTGGTCCTAAAGAACGTGCCACTAAAATGTGAAGAAGATAATTAGACAGAATAAAGGAGAATTCTGATGCCATCAGATAAGCCATTCCAGTGCTTACCGATTGAGTCATTACTTACTTTCCTCAACAAGCCTTTATAAAATTGCTGGAATTCTCTTCCGATTTTTACTAACAATCTTTTTGTCGGTTAGATTTTAGATTCGTAATCTTTATAACCACTTTTTCAAGCAGAAGACTATGCTTCGTTACGGCATTATCGGTTGTGGTGTTGCTGCCAAAGTACATCTTCATTATCTAAAAACGAACCCCGCAGTTAAGATTGTAGCACTCTGCGATCCTACTCCAAACATCCCAAAAGAGTTTCAGGATGCAGGAGTGCCGGTGTACCAGGATTACCGCGAAATGTTAGAAAAAGAAAAAATAGATGCGGTCACCATCGCCAGCCCGCATTATCTCCATTATCAACAGATTTTGGATTGCGCAGAAAAAGGCATTCATATCCTCTGTGAGAAGCCGCTGGCTATAAACCTGCCGGAAGCAGCTGCAGCAGTTGCCAAGTGTAAAAAAGCAGGGGTGAAATTAGCCGTCATGCTGCAGCGAAGATTCTTTCACAATACTACTGCGCTAAAAAAAATTATTGAGAGCAAGGATTTGGGTGACATCGCCGGCATTCACTACGATTTAAACGTCAATAAGACCAAAGACTATTATCAAGGCTGGCGGGGAAAAAAAGAATTAGCAGGGGGAGGAGTATTGCTCTGTCAGGGATTGCATGACCTAGATAGAATCGTCCACTGCTTTGGCACACCAACTATAATGTCGTCGATGATAAAAACAACCCGAAATTATATTGACGTTGAAGATGAAGCTCAGGCAGTGCTGCAATTCCCTGGCAACATTCCAGGGTATATAACTGCAAGTGCCAATTCGCCCATGGTATGGAGTGGAAAGATTTCTATTAAAGGAAGTAAAAGCTCGGTGGTACTCGATTCAGAGAAAGTGCTGGAATGGAATGTCCCAGGAGTTCCGACGCCTTTAGCCGATGAAAAAATTAATCGTGATTTCGTGCCTGCCTATTACGACCATTGCCATGAAGAAGTCATTGAAGATTTCATACAGTCCATTTTAGAAAATAAGGAGCCGATAATAAGTGGTGAAAGCACTTTGCCGGCGTTACAGACTTTGTTTGAAATTTATGAGAGATCTAAATAATAATCCTGCGTCCATTTAATTCTAGTCTTAATTTACCTGGAGATGCAAAGAGAATAACTTCAAACCCTAATCGTTGAGCAACAGCAGTATTTTTCGTCTGATCATCAATGAACAAACATTCCTCCGCTTTCAATTCCAATCGCTCCAACGCATATTCAAAAATACGAGTATCTGGTTTCGCAGCACCAATCTCATACGACGTAAATACATCACCAAAATAATCTGGAAGTAGATATTCCCGGCGCACATCTTCCCACCAGCATTGGATCATGTTGGTCATCACTGCAGTTTTATAATGCGGGCGAAGTACACGAACCAGACCAAGCATCTCCGAACGTAGTGGAAAATTATCTTCCCATCCCTTTCTGAACTCCTCTAGCGGAACTCCCAAATACGCCGCCGCTTTATTCCATACTTCTGTTCCATCATTCTGTCCTTCCCGCGCCAGATCCCATTCTTCTCGCACCAGTCTTTGCAAATACCTTTCATCTTTTCCCTGTTTATGGGCATACCTGCTCAAAAATGGTTCAAAGTGCCCTTCCTGAGTCAATACGCCGTTATAATCAAACACAATAGCTTTAATCATCATAGAACTGCAATAAATAACCTTTATAAGCTTTATAGAAACCACTTTCATCCATGATCACCATCACTCCATTGCGCGTCGGCACTATCTACTGTGACAAAGGAAAAACTCTCACTCAGGGCGTTGATAACGGTAAGATGATGTATATTCCCAGCGTTTCATGGTTAATCAAAACTCCTACTGAAAAAATTCTGGTAGATACTGGAATGCCCGATACCGAAACATCCCATTCTAAACACTATCCTGGCTCCTACCAGTTGCCTGGAGAACGAATTGAACAGGTCCTCAAGATACAGGGAGTACTGCCAGAAGAAATTACCAAAGTAATCTTCACTCACTTGCATTGGGATCACTGCCAGAATGGATTACTTCTCCCTAAGGCAAAATTCTATGTGCAGAAAAAAGAATTAGACTTTGCCCGTAATCCTGCGGGAACATATTTCCGCTCCTATGATCATCCCAGTATCGGATTAACACCTGAGTTTGAGACCTATCCTCTCGAAGTTGTGGATGGCGATTGGGAAGTCCTGCCAGGAATTACTGCCATGCTTACGCCGGGGCATTCACCAGGGCATCAGATTGTAGTGGTAGAAACAGCTCCCGGTACAAAATATGTCATTGCTGGAGATGCGGTATTATGTTATGATAATTTGCTTCCTTCCACTCAGCAGGATTATGTTCTGCCTGGACGGCATAAAGACAGTGCAGAAACGCAGCAGGTGATTGAGAAGATTATCACTATTGCTGGAGCGACGCATCGCATCTTGCCGGGGCATGATGAACGGGTGTTTAGGAAGAAAGAGTATTCTTAAAATGATGGAGAGAGCACCGTAATCATTTCTCTGAAATCTTCAACTAAATAATCCGGCTTCTCTTTTTCCAAAAGACTATTATCCTGCGCACCGGTCTTCACACAAGTAACTTTCACACCTGCATTTCTGGCAAACAAAATATCCACCCAAGCGTCTCCCACGTAAAGGCATTCTTCTTTCTGCAGCCCCAATTTTTCGACAGCCAACAGTAACCCATAAGGTTCCGGACGATGTTTGACGATATCTTCTGCTGACAGTACCAAATTAAAATACTCTTTCAATCTCATTTTATGGAGAAAGAATTTTGTTTCCTCCCGGTTAAAGCCAGTGAGCACTGCTAATTTCATCCTTCTCCCCTGTAAATACTGTAATCCTTCCAGAACATGGAGAATCACTTCAAAATACGAAATCACCTGAAGAGGAAAAATCCTTCGAAAAGAAGCATAGCATTTTTGTATTTTTTCTTCCCGATCAGGTTCGGCGTAAGAAACATCCACTGCTGTCTGTACGTTCTTCAGCTGCCCCTGCCCAAATACGTTAATCACTTTTTCCTTATTCTTAAACTCAATGCCATGTTCACCCAATGCTCTCGTCAACGCTTCGAGAATAGCCGCATCAGTCTTCACTAAAGTCCCGCCAACATCGAAGATAAAAGCTTTAATCATGTTTCAATTCAAACTTTTCCAGTATCTCAATGCCTACAACCCCATTTTTTACCGACACATATCCTAAGCATACGGCTTCGGGAGTGCTTGGCGGCAAAGAAGGCTCTGCTTCTACCACATTAAAAAAATCCTGCAATTGCGCAGCAGGAGTATGTTCCAAGAATCTGGAAATAGTGATGTGCCCTCCCCACGGCTGCTGTACTTTGCCAATTCTTTCAGCAGCATTATGCTTTTGAAGAGATTCATGCACGAGATCGGCGAGGTGAACAAAGGCTTTGCCTGCAATACCCTGTGCGATGGTCGTATCCCGATTATACAGCCACCTTTCGTACGGGATAGTCAATGCCGCGAAATCTCTCGACGCCACGTTCAGGGCATCTTCCAGCAAGGCCACCGCGTTTCGATCGACGCCCTGCTGTTCCGGAGATCGATACTGCATTCCTACGACACCGATGGTGGTATGAACTGCAATTCCTTCATACGTCATCGCAGGCACTATTGCAGCAATTCTTCGGGACAGAGCAGTGGAGCGCTCGACAATCTCCTCGGGATGCTTCATGATGACCAGATATCCATCCCTGTTCTCTACAGTCTTAGGAGGTGTCGTTCCCTCTGCTCGGATAGCATCCCGGGCAGCCCTAAACTTATCATATACTTGTTGTTGTCCTCGCAAAAAAGCTTCCAATTCAATCATGGTGCCTGCCTCCGTATTGTCTCCTCTGCCTCTTTTAATTCTTCCTTATTGTTAATCTCTCGAAATACTAAATCACTCGCATCTAACGCGTAAAACGGAACTTTCGTCAAGGCATACCGCATCAGGCCATGACAGTGCTGGTTCTTATCTCCATTACGGACAAAGCCTTCCACTCTCTCCTTCATCACCGCAACTGCAGCAGGAGATAACTTGGCCATGCCGCTACCTCGGCCCATCGCACCGGGCAAATTGGCTTTATCCATCTTAACAACTCGATCGCCGTCTAAAATAACCTGCTCCATGGAAGCATCTAATTTCACTTTCCTGTCAACAAGAATGGCGTTGTCAAAAGGACTCTCTTTCAATCGTTTAATCAACGATGGAAAGAGCACAATGTCGCAATTGAGATGAATGTAAGGTTCACTGCCAATTAAACTTCTCGCCTGCCAGTAGGAATAGCTACTGTTGGTTGTGGCATATTCAGGATTTAAAGCAAAGGTGAAGTTCATCATTCTATACTTCTCCTTCGACTCTAAAAAAGCTAGGATTTTTTCTTTCTTATATCCCAGCACCAGAGCGACGTCGGTAATGCCGTTTGCCAGCAAGGCATCTAATTGATATTCTAAGATTGGTTTTCCGCAGATGGGAACTAAACATTTAGGAAAATCTGTAGTGATAGCGCCAAGGCGGCTGCCAATGCCCGCGGCTAAGATCAAGGCTTTCATGTATATAACCCCTGTACTATTTTTATTCTTCTTGTTCTCAAGTCACTTTAAAAAGATTATGATACTCCATGATGCTTAGGGCCCGCTACAAAATAAATTGATAAGTTTTAGATAAATTGTCCTCCCATCTCACTCCAAAATTTGCTATTTTATTTTGTGGCAAGCCCTTAGTTCCATTTATTTTATAAACCATCATCCCGCCAAAAATAGGCATGGACCGAGGAGAATTAGCCCGTCAACTGGCAACCAATATTGGACAGAAAATAGCTTCCTATGTTTCTAATTCAGGAGATCCCATCTATAAAGGTGTATCGCGAGGAGATTTCACTCTGCAAGTAGACCAAGATGCTGAAACGGAGATACGAGCATCGATAGACCACTATTTTCCACACGATGCTATCGAAGGTGAAGAGTACGGGAAATCTTCTGGAACGTCTGGATATCGATGGATCATTGATCCTCTGGATGGAACGAGAAATTTTAAAGCGGGATTGCCTTCGTTCTGTACCGGCATTGCCGTAGAGAAAGATGAAAATGTGGTTATTGCCTCCGTATACAGCCCCAAGACTAGAGAATTTTTCTTCACGGAAAGAGGTAATGGTGCTTATGTTAATGATCAGAGAATATCAGTATCATCGCAAGATAACCTCCAAAAATTTCTGTTTGCCTATTTGACGGGAGACCATAGCCATCCAGATTCTTCCAGGCTTGGTGCACAATGTATCGCCAGGATTACGGAACAGAAAGCACAATTTCGATTCCAAGGCTCTGCACTACTGGAATTATGCCTGCTGGCAAAAGGTTCCTATGATGCTGCTGTTAAAGTGTATCCAAAAGGCTATTGGGATTATGCAGCAGGATCGTTGATGGTCGAAGAAGCGGGGGGAAAAGTCACTGGTTTTGACGGTACTCCCTGGGGCAGAGACACCAAGAATTTATTGGCCTCTAATGGAAAAATTCATACAGATCTGCTGGAAATGTTTACCCGTCAAATTTCTCAAACATGAGCATCGATGACAAAGTAAATGGCACAGAACATTCTTCCACTTCTTCTCTTCAAAATTATGTAAATCAACTCCTACCTCAGGGCTCAATACGAAGAAATTACGTCGTGGATACACTTGCGGTGTGGTCTTTCTATAATCCCCCTTTTGCCCTAATGGAATATTGTTGGGCGGGCTTAAATGGAGAAGAAGTATTAAAATCAAGATTGATGGCAATAACATTACAAGCAACGACAACCAGATTAATATACGCTCCGCTTCGCCAATGGTGGGCGGATATCTGGAAAGCAGACTATACCAGTTCCAAATTTAAAAAATGGATCGTTGATACTACTGGATTTATGATGTACCAGATACCAGTGTACACGGCTACACTTTTAGTGGCTGGTGCTAATGAATCTGAGATTAAAAAAGCACTTCCTGCCGGTATTATCCTGGGCATCTTATCGGGAAGGCCTTTTGGGTGGTGGATGGATAAATTCCGAAAATATCTAGGCGGCTCTAAGCCAACGTTAGACCGGTAAGAACTTATATCTTCCCAAACCCAAACTTTATCCCATTCTGAATCATCTCGAGGTTATACGAAACGTCCTGCTCCGCTATAGATCCTAATGAAACGGTCTCTAATTCAGAATTAACTTTCACCACATTTGCTAGAACACCATTCTTAAGATCCTGCTCTAAAGGCTCCGTCGTCTGCTTAATAAGATAATATAGATCCATGGTAGCCGCCGCATGCTCTAAACTTTTGGGCATCTTTTTGCGCTGTTCTAACCTCTGCTGGATAATCTGTTCGTTACTCACATCACAATGCACTACGAAAATCTGGTACCCATATTGTGCAGCCATATCATAGATTGCTTTACGGCGATTAAACTTATTAAAATTTCCATCTAATATCACATTCGACGTTCCCCACTTCATCACTGAATGGACCCGATTCATCATTTCCTCGTATATCGCCTCCCGTTCCTCATTAGAATATAAATCAACCAATCCTAATTCTTCCCGGATATTAAACGTCGATAACAATGCTGTGCGATGAAAGGCAGAACAATGCTCCTGTAAAGCACGAGAAGTATGGGTTTTTCCCGTCGCCGGATTGCCAAACATAAGAATCATGAACGGTTTACGGGGCCCAAATACCAGTTCGGCTTTACGTAGATCTTCCGCAGTATCGATTTCACCCCATTTCAATCCCGTGATGTTGACACCGTAGATAGGAAGATATTTTGTAATCTCATTTAAAATAGAATAAACCCATCCCTTTCTGTTTCCCTGCGCAATCCTGCTTTCGATAACCTTAAACATCTCTTGCGCCAATGTTACTGACACTTTCACCGGCCCTACCGCTTCACCGTGAGCCAGATCATCACTAATTCTCTTGTCATGATGAACTATTCTCTCTCCAATCATCACCATTTTCTGCATATCGCTGGTAAAATCATACTTCCGGTCAAAGCCAAAAGCATTTTCGTATTTTGATTCCAGAACTCGTTTTAATACCTCCAATTCAAAAATCAAATCACCATTAATATACACAAAATCTTCCGGAAGATGCTCGCGTGCCAGCCACAGGGAAAAAGCGCTCCCTGTAGTTTCGTATTCCGTATTTTCTGCGTATTCCACGCGTGAGCCCAGGTACTCCCGAATCGCTGCCGCTTTATATCCGACCACGACCAAAACATCTTTGATGCCGCACTGTTCTAAGGCCTCCAGTTGATAATCAATGATTTTCTTCCCGCGAACTTCGCAGAGGCTGATAGGAATATTTCCACTTAACTTATGAGGCACACCTGCTGCCAACACCACCGCTTTCATCGATGAGTTTACGTCACACTAGATTTAAAAGGATTATGAAAAAGAGAATGAGATTACAGTTACTTTAAAACCTCTAATTCTACGACAATGTCTGTTATAAACCATTCTCCAGAAGCGGCCCAATCAAAGAACCTTCGCACGTATTTTGATACCAATAACTGCCCAAATTTTGTGGGGTGATCAGACCAGGATGTAATTTTAAATCTTTTTCCTTTGCCAAACCAGTAACTGTCTATATGCTGGAAAGTCGCATAGGTGTAACCACGATAGTGATCAATGCGCCGCGTCCAGTGAGAGCCGTAAGGAACACGAATCCAGATGCGCCCTCCGCTACTCGTAATCCTATAAAGTTCGTCAATTAATCTAAGCTGTAAGTCGAGAGGGATATGTTCAAGAATATTCCCCATTCGCACATAAGAAAATTGGTTATCTTTGAACGGCAGGGGGAATTTGGTCACATCTACCTTCTTAACTTGGTCATTCATCGGGTACTTATCTACATTAAGATAGTTATTCAATAATTCTTTCCCACAACCAAGGTTAAGTTTCATCGGTTCAGCTCAGGTTTTTGTTTATCCAGCCGGTGTAACTCCCGTAATTGTATGAATAGTTTGCGGCATAGTTCTAATACATATAATGGGGTATAAACTAATAACATCCAGTGCGGGACATTAAAGAGAATGCCTAAGAAAAGGAGATTTAACGGATTACTCCTTCGGATAAGAAAAGCGAGGTAACCAATATGCTTATTTTTCGGTCTCGTACTTACGCTCTTCCGTAACGCGAGCAATATTTCTCTTTTCTCAATGGAATATGACAGCGGATTAATCTGCACCAGCTTGCTGAACAAAATTGCTAGCGCAGAAGTAACGCCTAATAAAAAATAGCGATAATCTCCCGTCCATCGGGCTACTCCGATTGACAAACAGAGAAAAAATATCGGCGAGCCAAAGTAAATGCCTAATTCTTCTAGATAAATGCCTTTATATGTCGAAATCTTCTTGATACGGGCAATCTGCCCATCAACGTAATCTAAGAGCATGGCCATTGTATATAGCACTACCCCTAAGACATTCATCCAATAAACTCCAAATATCATCATCCCGGAGCCGATGAGCTGCAGAATCAGCCAAAAAGCAGTGATTTGATTTGGGGTTATATTGGTACGCAGTAAGGGACGGGTAACATACAGCATCAAATAGTGCATCCATCTCTGGATTTTACTGTAATATTCTTTTTTGCAGAGTTCACGAAGTTCTTCCATGGTTTGCATTGGTCTTATCATTTATTGACCTTTTTTTCTTTCCAATACCCCCACTGCTGGAGTACAAAACTAGATATCATGATAAAAACAATCACCGGAAGCTGGACCTTAAAAAGATTATGCTTCATCACATTCTTCGCGCTCCACATCCTCAACTTCACAAACCCACCCACTTTTCCCACTTTCTTCTTAAAATAATAATTAGCTTTTCCACGCCGCAGCTGCCATTGGACAAAACTCTTCCACGTCGTTCTGGCCTCATGAAAGGCATAAGCCTCGGGAACGTATCTGATAGGAATTCCCGCTTTTTCCAGCCGCACAGAAAATTCCGCGTCTTCTGCGCCAAATTTCATCTCCTCATCAAATACCCCTATCTTATCAAACACTTCTCTTCGTAACGCACAGTTTCCCACCGCCAAATGATTCGTAAACCCTTCTCCAGACACTTTCCACACCTTTTCAAAACCCAGCGATCCCCCACCCGGAAAACCCAAGGCAGAAATGCAGTCTCCCAAGAAATTAGAGGGAGGTATTTTAGTTCCGCTCGTTACCGCCAATATCTCTTTATCCTCTAACAAAGGATGAAGGAGGGACTCCAGCCAGTTTCCTGACACCCAGCAATCATCATCGATGAACACCACTATATCACCCTGAGCATTGGCGATCCCTTGATTCCGGTTGTAGGGGATGCCTTGTTTTTCCGGTATGGTAATATAGCGGACCGGAACCGCCAGAGTAGGAATTTCCTGAGACGCATTGGACTCATGGATGAGAAGAACCTCCACAGAAGGATTGAGTTGAGTCTTTAAAGAAGCCAGCAGCCGATCTAACTTTTCCTGCCTGATTTGGTCGCAAATGATAATGATGGAAACTTTCATGTCAGAATGATCCTCTTCCTATCCCATAATATTCAAAACCACCCTGGCGGAGCTGGTCTGGCTCATAGATATTCCTTCCATCAAAAATGATCCTATTTTTCATTTTCAGCCCCATCTCAGTGAAGTCAACGTTTCGGAATTCATCCCATTCGGTAACTAAAATTATGGCATCGCTATTAATAACGGACTCGGTAATGGAGGAACAGTAGGTTACCCCCTCACCAAGTATCTTCCTGGCTTCTTCCTGTGCCACTGGGTCATATACTTTAACGGAAAGCCCAGCTTCTTTCAATTGAGGAACCAACAACAAAGAGGGAGCTCCTCGCACATCACTGGTTTTCGGCTTAAAGCTTAGCCCCCACACGGTAACAGTATCGCCATTAACTGCTCGGACCGCTTTCAGAATCCTCGGTACTAAAATAGATTTCTGCCGTTCATTAAAAGCATCCACTTCCTCTAAAAAGCTGGCCTGATAGCCATTTTGGTGGGCGGTGCTATAGAGAGCACAGACATCTTTCGGAAAACAGCTTCCGCCGTATCCTATCCCGGCATTAAGGAATTTCGGGCCGATGCGCTGATCCATTCCCATCGCTTTAGCCACGATTTTAACATCAGCATGAACCGCATCGCAGATATTGGCAATTTCATTGATAAAACTAATCTTAGTAGCCAGGAAAGAGTTGTTGGCATATTTAATCATCTCCGCCGTTTCCCAGATCGTTTCAATCAGAGGAATGTATGTTTTAACCAACCCATGATACACCTTCTGCATCACCTGAAACGCTTTTTCCGACTGAGCCCCAACGACAATTTTATCCGGATGATTAAAATCATAGACTGCGTTTCCCTGTTTCAGAAACTCCGGGTTGGAGACGACCTCTACTTGAGAAGAAGGGTTTAATTGTCGAATAAGTGCAGTACACCGGCGGGCGGTGCCAGGCGGAACAGTGCTCTTATTGATAAGAACCTGGTAACTAGTGCTATACTTGGCAATAGTGCTGGTAACCTCTAATACAAAACGCAGATCTGCTGATCCATCTACATTACTGGGAGTGCCGACGCAGTTAAAGATAGCTTCAGCCGAGAGAATCCCTTGTTGAAAGTCAGTCGTAAACCGCAATCGGCCCTGGTGCTGATTGCTCTGGACCAACTCTTTCAGCCCCGGTTCATAGAAAGGTATTTCCCCTTGCTGGAGCACTTTAACCTTTTGAGGATCTATATCAATGCCTACCACTTCATGGCCGAGATTAGCTAAGGATGCCCCGGTTACTAAACCCACATAGCCCGTCCCAAAAATACTAATTTTCATCAGCGAGCACCTCTTCTGCATCCCGCAAGGATTCAACGCTTCCTACATCAAACCAATAGTGATCAAAGATAAAACCATGAAGTGTGGAATGGCAAACTAAATATTTGATTAAATCACCAGGGTTATCCGCTTGACCTTGCTGGATTGATTGTTCAACCAAATGCAAATCCTGCGATGTAAAAATATAACATGCCGTACTAGCTAAACTACTACGAGGATCTAAGGGCTTTTCTTCAAAATCAACGACTTTGGTCCCTTGGAGAATACCCGCCCCATACCGGCTTTTTACTTTATTTTTATCTTTGAGATCGTGGAAGGCAACCACTGATTTTTTATTTTTTTCATAAAATGAAATGAATTCCTGTAGTGAAAATCCAAACAGATTATCCCCAGCAATGACCAAAAGATCATCGTCCAGGCCTTCCTGACGCAGGAAAAAATGGAGATCGCCGACCGCACCGAGCCGGTCTTGATTAGTGCAAGTCCCATCATCAATGATGTGGATTGGTTGTGGAGAGGAATAATTTTTTCCCCATTGCACAAATTGGGGATAAAAGCGATGATTGGTGATGATGCTTATTTGAGATATAGTGTCTACTTTTTTTATTTTCTCCAGGATATGTTCAATGATGGTCTTGTTTCCTACTTTTAAGAGTGGCTTGGCCTGGTTCTCCGTCAAAGGATAAAGACGAGTCGCATATCCCGCCGCTAATATCAGCGCTTTCATCAGAAAAGAATGGTTTAAAGAAGGTTTAAAAGGGTTGTGGAAGACGATTTTAGGAAAGGATTCATTTTTCATAATTATTTAAAAAGAGGAAGAAAGCTTCCGACTGTGATAGGCACTGCTGTCATTTTAGCTGGAGGCTTAGGAACGAGACTGCGCCCGCTTACTGAGACTATCCCCAAACCACTCCTGCTCTTGCGAGGAAAACCAATTTTACTTCATATCATCGAAAACGCTAAAAGGTACGGAGTAAGAACATTCCTTCTTTCCATTGGCTATCGGGCACAGCAGGTTGTCGATTACTTTGGCGATGGAAGTTCCTTAGGAGTGCAGATCCAGTATGCTGTAGAAAAAGAACCCTTAGGAACAGGAGGATCAATCAAAGGAGCAGCGGCTAAATTCAAAGAGCCATTCTTTCTGCTCTGGGGGGATAATCTTACCGACATAAACCTGCGGGAGATGCATCAGGCGTATCAGGAACATCAGGAAGGAGTCACCATGGCGCTCACCCCTCGGGAAGATGTAGAACATTTTGGAGTAGCCGCGCTGGAAGGAAATAACATCATTACATTCATCGAAAAGCCCCGGCGGGAAGAAGCGCCTTCTAATTTGATTAACGCTGGTGCGTTCATTATTACTCCTGACTGCTTGGAAATGCTGCCGGAAGGGAAATCTTCCATTGAAAAGGACTGTTTTGAAAAATTAGCTCCCCTGAGGAAAATTCAAGCGTATATCCATGATGGCCAATGGTTTCCAACCGACACCCTAGAGAAATATTATCATGCTGCCGCATTTTATAATCCGCCCATTAATTTCAAAGAAAAAAAATATATTATTGCAGATGTGGATGAGACTATCTGCCACAGCTGCCAGCAGATAACCATTCCGATGACCGAGCAGATTTCACGACTTATCGATAAAGGATTCCAATTTGCTTTTATCAGTGGAACCAAAGCTGATGATTTGCTGGAGATGATATCATCCAGGCTGCAAAAAGAGCATCATCTTCTGGCAACCACCGGCACGAAGTATGTACGAGTTACCGCCCAGGGAATAAAGCAGGCGCTGTACACTCACTTTTTACAGGATGAAGAAAAAAAAGAGATTATGGCTGCTTGTAAGAAACTCATCAACCATTTTTCCCTTGCGTCCATGACCACCGATGATGATCAGCTTCAGGATAGAGAATCGCAAATTACCTTTTCAGCCCTTGGCCGGCATGCTCCCTCTGAACATAAAGCCTCCTTTGACCCCAACGGTGAAAAAAGAAAAGAATGGATAAAATTCCTAAAAAAAGAGATTGGTGAAGAAAAGTACGATCTAAAAATTGGAGGAACTACTTCTATTGATATAACCAGAAAAGGACTGAATAAGGAATGGGGCATATTAGAATTTGCCCAGTTTAACCAAATTCTCCCCCAGCAAATCTTGTTCTTCGGAGATAAGCTCTACCCCGGGGCCAACGATCATCCAGCGACCAGAATAGTCGATTGCATCGCCGTCGTTAACCCGGAAGATACTTTGGAAAAACTGAGACAATTAGAAGCGAGCATATTTACAAAAGTCTGACCTTCACAAAGTATTTAAACCAAAATTAAGCTGGTTGACTGATGACGATTGCACGTAAGAGCAAAGAACCAATCTTGCCTCCTGCAGAAAATACCCCCCCGCTGGAGATTGAAACTGCTATCAGCAAAGAGAAAATTGAGGAAGAAGTTTCCCAGTCCGATGGAAGAAATATCCTTATTTTAGTGGGAGTTATTGTTGGTTTATTCCTGCTCTCCCTCGGAGGATTCACGGTCTATAATCAGCTCACTGCTGCTGGGGTGGTAAGCGTTGACGACTTGCATACCCAGAATCTCCAGGGAGAATTAAATCAAGAGGAAGGATACGTCTACAACGGCTTTAGTTTTGTGAAAGTGGATGGGTTATGGTGGACGGAACTCAATAAGTTTGGGACCAGACTGAAAATACCCCTGCATTTTGGGCCGCAGGAAGTAGAATCCATACCATTGCAAGGAAATTTAGACCCCGCTTTTAATGAAGGCGGGAAAGTGTTTATTGCCATCGATCCCAAAGTTCGGGATAAATACTATTCCTTAGCGCTTTCGGAATTAAGTTTCAATGTAGTAAAAGGAATGGACCGCCTTCCCGTCGGCTCTTGTACGGAAAACGACTGGGCCTGTGATAATAGGACTATCATCAGCTGCCAGAATAATACCCAGAACCAACCAGTAGTAGAATTAGCCCTCAGTGAAGGCTCTGCTAAGATAGAAGCGATTGGCACCTGCCTTAAAGTAACCGGCAATGGATATGATATTGTCAAAGCAGTGGATAGGTTATTGTATAAGTGGTACGGAGTGATGGGATAGAATTATCAAAAAATGAACAAAAAAGACCTCGCCAAGCTCATTGAAGATGATCCTTGGATGATGAAAGCGTTGAAAATTGCCGCAAGTCTTAACTTGCCCGATTGGTGGTTGGGGGCCGGGTTCATCAGAAGTAAAGTTTGGGACTACCTCCATGGATACAAAAAAAGAACTCCTCTTCCCGACCTAGATTTTATTTATTTCGATACAAAAGATTTTTCAAAAAAAGAAGCGTCGAAATTTTCAACCAAAGCTGAAGAGCATTATCAGAAAATTTTAAACAAAAAAATGCCAGAAGCTGCCTGGTCGGTAACCAATCAAGCGAGAATGCATTTGTTTCACCGCCATAAACCTTACCGAAATTCTTCCGAAGCTTTATCTTTTTGGGTTGAAACAGCAACCTGCATTGGAGCGAAGCTGAGTGCAAAAGGAAAAGTTGTTTTAACAGCGCCAAGAGGGATGAGGGATTTGGTTAACTTGATTGTCCGCCCCATACCAGAGCATCAAAATAATAGGTCTCTTTTAAAAAAAAGAATCAAAGAAAAAAAATGGCTCACAAAATGGCCCAAGCTTAAAGTAGTTTAGCTCTACCTTCTCAACCCCAATACCTCCAACTGCCCCCCGCTACGCACGGTAACCAGCCTAAAATTAAGCCCAAGTTCCAAAACTGCTTCCATCACTGCCATATGCTCTTTTCCTGTTCCTGAGGCAATATTCAGAGCCACTTCCAGATCGCTCACTTTGCTATGAAGCTGTTTTTTGATATCCTCAGCAATATCCTGAGTTTCCCGTAGAAAATCAACCACAATCAATTCCGCATTAGTCGGAAGTGAAGTGAAATTTTCCCGCCCAAATTGGTTAGTTATTAAGAATATCTTACTCCAAGACTGGGACTGCATGATTCTATTAACTTCACTCCAAGTTCCTTTTCCGGAAGATAATACCGCAATAAGAGTAGGCATATCCCTTACGGGAAAGGGCAAATATTTAAACTCTGCGGTGGCCGAACGTAATGGCCATCACTTTCTCCGTTGCTTTAGTGCCCTAGAAACTACCTTTTAACCAAAATACCCAGTTAATCATTCTTAAATGATAATAAAAGTTAAAAAAGAATGACGGTATTTACAGCTAAAATTATAAAAAAGAGGAGGTTATAGAAAAATGGCTCAACCGGTTAAAAAATTAGCAAACACAGTAATAGCGTACTCTTTTACTGTTGGGGTGGTTATTGCACTAGTGTTAGGATTGGTGTCCGGCCTGGTTACGCAATGGGTACCAGCTTTGACCAGCTTATTAATCCTGGCTGGGGTTGTGGTAGGGTTCTTTAACATCACACCAGCTGAAACGAAGGACTATGTGCTGTTTGTAACTGCGGTAGTTATCGTGATTAGCTTAGGCGGCAACACCTTAGGTCAAGTGCAGTATGTAGGGGATTATCTGTCTAGGATTTTGACATCGATTCTCGCCTTCATCCTGCCCTCAGTGATTATCGTGGCTATAAAGGCGATTATCAACTTAGCTAGAAACTAAGTTTATTTTTTCTTTCTTTTTTATGCTCATCAGCTTCTTTGAAGAGTTTCCAACCGCAGAGAATCTCCAAAAAGTAAAACAAGTCACGTGGAGAACAAAGGTATATCTGGCTGCGAAGAGCGTTTCACAGTTTAATGGATATACAGCCAATATAACCAGCAAAAAAGTGCAGGAAGTCGTCTATTGGCCGATTCTCAGCCGTCAAGAAGGCTACTGGATTTCCCCTTTCTCGGAACGAAAAGCACTTGAGAAATTATTTTGGGAACTCCATGGAAAAAACATCCCGGTGATGCTGGATCTAGAGCTCCCCACCACCCAAAATCCCTGGCTGTATCTCACCCAAGCTCTCAATTTTCCATCTAACAAAAAATTAATTACAAATTTTATCTCAACTTACCAAGGCCAAATTTACCAGGCAGAATATTACCCGGAAGGAAAACGCAATCAGCGCCTGCTCCAGTTTTTGGGACTGCACTATCCCCAGCCAAAAGTAAAAGTGATTAAAATGTTATATCATTCCTTACACCACTTTAGCGAAGATTTTCTTCGCCGCCAACTACAGCAAGGCCAGCAAGTCTGGGAAAAGAATTTTGTGGTGGGCATGGGCACCATCACCAAGGGAATTCATGGAAACGAACCGCGCTTGTCAGCCCAACAGCTGGAGAAAGACCTAGAATTAGCTCAAAAGATGAAAATTCAAGAAGTGGTTCTCTTTCGGCTGGGCGGACTGAATAAGAAGTATGGAGAAATTCTGAAGAAATATGCTCAATAGATTAAGCGTGGGAATCGCCTCCTTGTTTTATTGTCACCAGGCATGCTTCAGGAAATACATAAACCGGGGTTCCCAAAGCAAGGATTTAAGAACAATGGGTAAGGGATTCTCCCGAGTATGGGTTTCCAGCACTTTCTGGATCCTAGGCTGATTAATATAATGAACCAACCGATTCCAATCGGTATCGCTAAACTTGTCAAAAATACGCCGTAACTTGAGATGTAAACCCATTTTAGAACGAACCGGCTGTACCTGCCTTCCATACTCTTTGCCATGAAGTAGGCAGTCAACCAGAATTTCCGCTTGTTTCAAGGCCGGAACTAGGCCGCCTAACGTAGTAGCTTTGACATACGACGAAGCATCACCCACTAAATAGCAGTTTTCCTGCTGTAATTCCTGCTCTGGCAAATAAATAGGAATAGCGCCAGCTTGGATCCCCAAGGGAATAAAATTATGTTTTTTCAAGAAGGCATCAAAGTACTGTTTGGTATTCTTGGTCGTTCCTACCCCTACCCTCGCTAGGGTAGCTGATTCCGGAACCACCCAGGCAAATAAGCCCGGGCAGACCTGTTCACCGAAATAGGTAGAATAGGTAGTTGAATCAAAATTGCCTGAAACCGTCGCCTGAATTCCGTAATAATTCTGCCGCTGGGCATGGTACAACCCGTACGCCTTGGCCGTCGGCGACAAAGGTCCATCCGCAGCGATGACGATATCCGGCGTTATGGTAACTTCTTGGTTATGGAGAGAATCTTTGATAACCAGATTTTTCCCTTCCTTGCGCCGGAAGGAATGATTTACCAAAATATGAGCGCCTTCTTTCCTCGCCAGTTCAGCAAAAAAAGTATCAAATTTGGTTCGGCACACTAAGTATTCCCTTTGGTTGATAGTCGTGGATTCCCCCCCCGGCGCATGCACTTGGATATGGGAAAAAGTATTCACCAGAAATGATTCCATCGGCAGGTTGAATTGATCAAAATCAGAGGTCAATAACCCGGTGCATTGGATGGGCGAACCTATCTGGGGATGATTCTCATAAATAGTGACGGCATTTCCCGCTTTGGCCAGCAAATACCCAGCATAACAGCCAATGGGCCCACCACCAATAACGGCGATATTCATATCAAAATAAAGACGCCAAGAGGTATAAAAAGGTTATCGAACAAAGTAAGTAAAGTTATAAGTTTACAATACCTAGAAAAACAAAAAAAAGAATAAAAATAAAAAAAATGGAGGAAGATACAAAGATTAAGACTTAGTAATAAGTCTTATCTTCTTCGTCGTCTTTTTTCAATCTGCTGAATCCAATTATCAAGCCGATGATCACCAGTAAGACCACTAATACGATCAAGGCAATTTCTAACCCGTTTCGTAAGCTTGTCACATTGGTTGAATCAACCGCTTTTTGGACTACATTAGCGTTCAGTGAGATAGTTTGCAAGACGTCGCTTCCGGATTTTATGACCAGTGAAGCTACATGCTGGCCAGCAACGGCATCAGCTACGGGAGTTATTTCCACATACGTAACTTTGTTTTTGCCTGGTTCAAGAACCACCAAGTTTTCAGTTACTCGTGCGGTTCCCCAGCTGCCAGTTACAACTTCAACGCTGTAGGCTTTAGAAGTAGTCCCAGCATTAGTCAAGGCAACAGCATAGGTAGCGGTTTGCCCAGCGGCAACGTTTTGGGTTTCAGGCCCAACCGCAACCACTAAGGCGTCAGCAGAAGCGACAGCTGCAGCTTGTCTTTCATCAGCAACAACCTGAGCAGTGAAAATCTTAGTCACTGTTCTTCGTAGTCTGTCATATTGAGCAGTCACAACCACCTGATAGTCCCCAGCTTCCGCATTAGCAGGAATGGAAAGGAACATTTCCGGAACGTCTTCGTAATCAATGTTGTCGTCGTTGTTCACAACGTCAACATATTCAGTTGAGCTCACGCCTAAGGCGGGAATAGCAACAGTGACTTTAACGTCTCGTTGGTTTTTGTCACCGAAGTTTTCAAGCAGTACATTAGCCAGTAAAGATCGACCTGCTTTTACATTCAAGCTAGGCGAAAAGGACACATCAGCAATGTCGAATCCGTGTCTACTTGGCTCGAAGGCTAAAGGAATTTCTAATTCCCAAGCAGGGCTGTTTCGATCTAATACTCGAAGTCGTAAAGTATAATCGTTTTTTTCAACACCGCGAGGAACGGTCACATGTAAGGTTACATATTTAGTCGTTCCGGCAGCAAGGTCAAACAATTCAGTTGAGTCGCTGATATCTTCATCATTGGATACTTTATCATATCCGCTGATTTTAGCATCAACTTCAATATCATTAGCGCCAGTGCGACCAAAAGCAGTTAATCCTACTTTGATATCTAAAGCTTGGCCTTCTTCTACAGAGAGATGTTCAAATTCAAGTAGTCCAGTAACTGGATTTATGGCTACAGCAATCTCATCACCATTCACTTCTACACTCTTAAAATCTAATTGGGTGTTGTCTAAAGCACTTACAAAAGACAGACTTAACAGGCCTATGACGAACAAGGCCATTATGGTTAGCACCTTTCTCATTTTGTATCTTCCTCCACTATTTTGTTTGTTGTTTAACATTATACTAGTCATCCACCATCTTTTTTAAGTACCTAACCACTCAAAACGACTAGTGGTATATAAATGTTTCGATAGTTGAGTATTTAAAAGTGATTACATAAGATAACTATTTTAAAATGGTTATCCTATTGCACAAGTAATACCCGATAGGCAGTTTCATGGAACAGGTCATTGCCAACAGTCACTTTGACTAGGTACTCGCCAGCCGGTGTAAATTCTGGAACCTGCATCTGCACACTACGGCTGGTATTTTGTCCTGGCCTTAAATTGAACTGGGATGTTGTAGATTGCCGCAGATTTAAGTCATAAATCATAGTTGTAATATGTAGGTTACTTAGTTTGATATCACCGTTGTTCACAACTTTAATNNCATCGCTCACTGCCACCACGACAACTGCATCATCTTTATTCGCAGGAGTCCAATTGACCAATCCAGCAGCAGACATAGTCATTCCCAGCGGTGCTTGAAGTAAAGAGTACCTCAACACATCGCCATCAGCATCAGTAGCGGTTACTTGGTAACTATACAATTGACCTACCGTCGCATTGGTAATAGGTATTGAAGTGATAACCGGGGCATGATTACCTACAGGTGGAATAATAGGTTCACAGGCATCTCCTCGGGCATCGCCATAAGTATTTTCCTGCCCGGGATTAAACACAACTGGACAGTTGTCAGCATCATCAGGAATGCCATCCCCATCCCTATCAGTAAGTCCTGGACGTAAGGTATCATTGACGGTAATGCGAATAGTCATGCTGGTCTGCAAGTCGCCATCCCTTTCCATCGCCCAAAAGGTAACGCTCTGGCCGCGCTGGCCATCCTGCGGAGTCCAGGTAAAAATTTGAGTTGCTTCATCATCAAAGACTGCCCCGCGAGGAAGATCTTCTACAAAATAATCCAATGAATCTCCATCCGCATCAGTCGCATGCACGGTAAAAGTAAGTTCTTGTCCTTCATCAACGAATTGGTCCGCAAGAGCATCAAAGACTGGTGCTTGATTAGTATCATGAGTACAGCCGTTGTCAAAGACCAAATCTCCGGCAGGGGTATTAGGGCATAAATCGATGGCATTGCAAACTCCATCAGCATCGGCATCAGCACACGCTGCGGCGGGTGAAACCGTAATAGTAATAGTAAATGCTTGATTTTCCTGCCCGCCCAATCCATCGTTGGCACGAACGAGTATATCATGATCGCCAACTTGGTAGGCCAAAGGTGTCCAAGTAATAACTCCTGTTGCCCGATTAATATTCATTCCAAGAGGAAACCGTGCTGGAGCTCGAACAGATTCGTAATAAATAGTATCTTCCACATCCGCATCAACAGCAGTAACACGATAACTATACTCAACACCAACTTGTGCTGTAGTAACTGGCACCGACGTAATTTGCGGTGCTCGATTAGTATCATGCACCGTTACCCTAAATTCATCTTCGGTAGAATTCCCGTGACTATCAATAGCTTCTACTACAAAACGAATGGAACTCGTAACATTGGGGTGAACCACCAAGCCGTACGAGGGAGTAAATTGAAATTGCCCTGTTCCGTTGCCGTTATCAGTAAATTGAGCACCATTGACCCAAGCTAAAGGGAAGTCAACACAGGCTCCAAAGATACAAAATAAACGTTCCGATACTCGCAAGGTAATTCGATCATTTTCAATATCCTGAGCCAGAACAGGAACAACCAGAGTTGCCCCTTCATTCACTTGTTGGTCAGTAATAGACTGCAAGAGAGGGTTTCTATTAACTGGCTGTGGATTGGGAAATGGAGTTGGATCGCAGGCATCGCCAAGACGATCCCCATCGGTATCTGCCTGAGCAGGATTAGCCACTAGAGGGCAATTATCACTAACATCAGGAATGCCATCACCATCAGTATCAGCAACAGGAACAGCTTGGTCACAGGCATCGCCTACTCCATCGCCATCAGCATCTGCCTGTGGCAGGTTGTTTGGTTGAAAGGGATTATAATTTTCTGGCGGATTAAAGATAGCCGGACAATTATCTAAACCATCACGGATCCAATCATTGTCATCATCATCATCGCAGGCATCGCCCAGACCATCTTGGTCAGTGTCTAATTGAGTAGGGTTAGACCGACGTTCACAATTGTCATCATCATCAGGAACGCCGTCTTCATCAGTATCTGGAACCGGTGGTGGAACAATAACTGCTGGCGTAACCTCCAACTGCAAAAGAGTCTGTGCTGATCCCCCCACATTCTCTGCCAGGATATACACTTCATACTGTCCATCTAATCCATCGGTATCCACTGGAATAACACTACTATAAGAATCATTGATATTGTCGACAGGAATTTGTTCATCTGCCAGAGTTGAAATAATATTTCCATTCTGCAATACTTGTACCAATAAATGAAAATTTTGAACACTGCTTACGAAGATACGAATTTCAGGTTGCTCGCCTTGCTCTACAGTCTGATTGCCACCATCCACACCGTTCCAAACGGCAGTTAAGGCAATAGTCGGGCTATCTGCAAGAGCAACTGATGCTAAAGCAGAAAGTACCAATAGTAAAAGTAATCCAATTCCTACTATCTTCATGGTGGTTTTATTCATTTGTATTCCTCATCTATTTTGTCAGAGAGTCGAAATCTCCAACACCTCAAAACCACCACGAATTTATTGTAAACTTACCAGTGTATTCCGATAACTGATTTTATAGCTGCCCCGGAGATATCATCCCGAGATATGTCATACCCTGCTGCCAACGTCGCAAAATATCTATTGGATCGCACCGTTGCGTCAATCTGAGGCACTAGGGAATAAGCATTTTGCCGCGCTTCCTGTTCGTCCTCAATATGATGAGGCTGGCCGACAGCAGTTCCATTGTGACGCAATTGCCCTTCTCTCTTTTTTGTCGTTGCAGTGACGCGCTCACCAAAATAGGCATTCGCACTGACTCCCGTGTTGAATGAAAAAGGACGCCCCCGCATAGCCCAGCGAACTAATTCCGGTGATTCTA
This sequence comes from Candidatus Woesearchaeota archaeon, assembly GCA_013331635.1. GTDB lineage: Archaea > Nanobdellota > Nanobdellia > Woesearchaeales > GW2011-AR9 > GW2011-AR9 > GW2011-AR9 sp10194u. The sequence goes on from DUFZ01000014.1 coordinate 26,594, forward strand.
CTCGAACTCCGGCAAAGGAATGATATGCTGTAGCATGATTATCTTGAGTAGTAAGACTAGCTTCTTCTTCATATCCATCTCCTAATGGCTTGGGAGCAAGAGCAGTACGTTGAGCACGACCAGCATAGGTTGATTCTCCACCGATAAAGGCTCCGCCTTGGACTCCTACTCTCCAGCTAGCGCCATACGATGCCAGCACCTGGGCTACCACTGACGATGCGCCGTGGTATTCAAAGCCAAGCGATGGTTCCAGCGTCAAAGCATTACTTCGAATGCGTACCACTTTCTGCCCTTCACTTTCTGCCGATTCATCGATGAGTGTTTGAATTCGTCCTTGTTTGACTGCTTCCGATTCAGTTAGATTTTGAGCGATTAAATCTCGCAGTTCAGTAGATAAAAGAATATAATTCTCACGGGCAAAATCGCACCTTCCCTTCAGCTGCTTCAAAGACTTCGCGGCGTCTTCCGAAAGCTGCGTTCCGGATGTTTCTTTTACTTTTGCATCATACTCCGCACAGTTATTTTCAGCTAATTCTACGGCTGCTTTGAGTCCAGCAACTTCCTCTTCTAAGGCACTATGCACCAGACGCAACGGTGAGTCCTGATTTTCAATTTGAAGCTCTCGAAGAATAGATTGATAATCCGCGGCAATATCACTGGTATACACTGGCCGAAAGGAAAGAGCGCCGGTATCAGCAGAGTTATCTTCTTCACCAAAAGCAGGAAATGGAACAGCTAACGCTAATGCCATGAGAGATGATATCACTTGGTTTTTTTTCATTGTCGTAATAACCCCCATAATTTATCGATTAAGTTTAATTTCAATGCTGGCGCCCGCTGGATAACGCTCAGTATGGTACTGTTGTTCTACCCAGGCCGTAAACTGGCTTTTTACGCTTCCGTAACTGGTATCATGGGAAGAAGCGCTGGACATGAGATCAAATAAATCTCCTGGCCGTTTGATGATAACCGTGCCCCCAATGCCTCGAATATACTCAGCAGTGATGTCCTGAAGAGCAGAAGGATCAGCAATATGGTCTTTAATTCGAAAATACAAGCTATTCCCGGTATTAACATACCGAACTACTTCCCTCACTACTGCTGGTCTTCCGGAAGATGCTGCTGCTTTTCGTTCAGCATCCGCCAAGCGCGTTCGAAGATCAAGAGTGACGTTTCCAGCTGTCTCTGCTTCTGCCCGTTGCTGGTCAATAGTCGTTTTCAAGTTTCGATAAACCGCTTTAAAATCATTGGATGCTCCATCCGCAATTCCATCACCGGTCCAATCCACCGGCTCAACAGAGATACCCCTTACATCCCTAGTTTGAGCTAGATCATCCTGCGATTGAGCCAGTTCATATTCCAAATCAGCAGCTTCACTCCTAGCTGAATCCAATTGTTGTTGTAATACACTTCTATTTACATGTATATTGCTCATCTCTTGAAAATATAATGCCCGCAATTCCGCCAAAGTAAGGTCTCCTTTTCCATCATTATCCATATCTACTCTTTGAGAGAGATATTTTTTTTCATCACTGGTTCTTTGATGATATCTGCCGAGAGAATAACCACCCATAGCTAAAGTAGCAACCGCACCGAAACCTGCGAGAGCTATCCCTATCAACTTAAAATCATAGGTGATACGAGAAGTAACTCCTGATTTTTCAACATGTTTTGGCATATGCGTCGTTTTAATACCATAGTCACGTTTACCTCGGCCACGAGAAGGTCCTACAGGAGTTGCCGGAGCAGCAATTGGTTCTTCCGCTGGTGGGGCAATAGTATCATCACGGCCAAATTCAGTAAGACCTGATTGAGCGGTAACCAGTGCATCCAGAGAAGGGGGAACTTCTGCCGGAACTGGCACAGCTACTGGATTTGCTTGAGTAATATCAATTTCTCGAAATTCAGCACCTTGAGGAATATCTTCTGGTCGAGCTACTCGTTGCCAGACATCTGCTGTGCCCAGCATTTTCCATTCGTATTCAATATGTGATTGTTGAATTTCTTCCGGACTTAGCGTTGAGAGTGATGGTAGCGTCGACGCATGACCAACACTATTTTCTAAATTAGCTGCCGCACCACCTACAACTAATGATGGAGCTTCTGCCGGAACTGGTTCAGCTGCCGTGGTTGGTTCAACTCTTTCCGGAGCAATCGTTGAGTCATAACCAACCTTATTTTCCGGAGCAGCTGCAGCGCCACCAAGCATTAAAGAGGGATCGGTTGCCGGTGATGGAGACAGAATTGCTGCCGGTTCTGCTTCTTCAATAGAAAGATCAAAGTCGCCTTCTGTTGGTTGTGTTGATGCAGCCGGATATAATCGTGCCCGCAGTGCATCGGCAACAGAAAGTAATGGTACTTCAATATCATGAGCCCCCTCGCGTTGATACCACCTTCTTGTTTCGCTAGCAACAAGTGTATAATAACCTTCTCGTTCCAAAATTGGTGCTAAAAAAGTGTCATCAAAATCGGGATGTGTTTTTCTCAACTCTGCGACTAAGTCTCCATATTTGCCAACTTTTCTTTCTAAATTATCAGTCATGCATTCTCACCGCTACCATAATACTACCTAAAAGTAGATACCCCTATATAAAGGTTTTGTTTGAATTGCTCACACTAAGTAGTAACTAAAAATAAGTTATTGAATATACACATTAAAGGATATACTTAGATATTAGTTACCGCTGAAAAACAATATTCTCAATTGAACCACAGCTGCCATACCATCCCGGCAGCAAACATGACCATAATAATAGTTCCCAGCACCCGATGCCGTGGCAGAGAGTACTCCGGTTTTCTATCTCCCAGGGTTTTTGATTTCCAATACATCAAGACGATTAAAATGCCATCTAAGCCTCCGGCTATAGCACCAGTTAAACCAAGCACCGTAATAAACGTAGTAAGGCCGAATAAGGTTATCAGCAGAGGAATAGCTAACGTCAACAGCAAAGAGAAAGTCCGGGGCAGCTTATAATCGTAACAATAGATTTCAGTAAGCGCGATGCCTAAGGTAAGCGACGAAGTAAACATCGCCAGGACTGCCAGTATATTTGCAAAAATCCCTAAAGCCGGCAGGGAATAGATGCTCAGGGCGATGGTCGCAATGCGCTCATTAGGAGCTAAGAGTTCAAAATTATCCCATCCGACAATGCCGATAATGATGGCAGTAAAGAAGATGTAAATAATAATGGGCAGAGTTGAGCCGATGATGATCGCTCTCTTCATCTTTTTCTTTTCTGCCCCTAATTCTTCCTGCAGCTCGGGAATAGCCGCCGAGCCAATATACGCAAAAAGCACCACCCCATAAGGCACTAAGAACTTGCTGAAATCAAGATAGGTTAAATTCTGCGGGTTTATCTGATGGAAAGACAGCACGCCGATGGAAACCACCACCACCACCAGCAAAGTGATCAAAATTAATTCTGATTTTCCGGTAGCCTTAATGCCCTGATAGATAATAGAGGAAATAAAGGCAAAATAAATCAGGGTAAACACCAAAGGGCTGCCAAAGCCAAAGATAGTGCGTAAAGCCTCCCCCTCCCCGATTAAATACGCCGTAAGAGCGCCATAGATTCCAAAGACCATGCTGAAGGTCATTAATAGTTTTCCCCCTTTGCCAAGATACTTTTCAGCATACCCCGTCAGCTGATGCTGCTGCTTGGTTCTCAGCACCACTTCTCCCGCAAAGAGATTCAGGAAGAGAAAAGCGACGCCAATGGCCATCAACAAAATTAACCCATAGAAAAAACCGGTTTGGGCGATAACGTAGGGTATCCCCAGAATTCCCGCACCGATGATAGTCCCCATCAAGGTAGTGGTAGCCACTGCTGATTTATGGTTGGCAAAGAAACTATCGATGAATCCACCTCTTTGTGACGACATAGGAGAAGAAGAGACTATCAGGTTTATATATATTGTGTTGAATGGTAGGGGATAATTATTCTATTGAAAAAAAAGAAAAGTGGGGACGCCGAGATTCGAACTCGGATCAGAAGCTAACCTCAAGGAAGATGTTTATCATCGCTTTTCAGCTCAAATTTCCATTACTGGAGGCTCCTATTTTGGACAGTGCCTATAAAAGACACTTCTAGCCATTATACTACGTCCCCGCAAAACAGGAAAAACGAAGCGGTTTTATTAAGGTTTTGGGTGTTTCGGCTGCAGTGGAATAATTGCCCAGGCGATAAGATACGCCAGCAGCCCCGCCCCCATGGAAAAGAGAGTAAGAATAACCCACAGCACCCGAACAATAACCAGATCAATTTCAAAATAATCGGCGATGCCGGCACAAACTCCGCCAAGGACTTTATCTTTCTCGCTGCGGTACAAACGTTTAATTGGCTTGGGCATAAGATTAAGATAATCACCAAATATAAAAATGTTTTGCGAAGTTTTAAATCCTCTCTCCTTTTCCAATGACTAATGATAACTTTAGACGGCTCCTTTGGCGAAGGCGGCGGAGCCTTAGTGAGAACTGCCTTAGCGCTCTCCGCCTTAACCGGCCAGGAATTCAAGGTCATTAACATCCGTGCTAATCGCCCGGAAAGGGGATTGAAAGCCCAGCACCTAGAAGCAATTAAAGCTTTACAACAAATGTGCCGGGCAGAAACCAGCCCCATTGAGATAGGATCAACAGAATTCTGGTTCCAGCCGGGAAAAATAAGGAGGGGAGAATATTCCATTGATATTGGAACAGCCGGAAGTATCACTCTCTTGCTCCAGGCTTTAATCCTGCCCAGTCTATTTGCCCCAGGAAAAGTTACTTTCCATATTACCGGTGGAACTTGCGGCAAATGGCAGGCCTCAGTGGATTATCTGCAAAATCTCTTGCTCCCCCACCTGCAACGGTTTGTGGAAAAAATAGAATTGAAAATTATAAAACGAGGATACTATCCTGCTGGAGGCGGAGTATGCACCTTAGAAATAAGTCCCCGCTTCAAGCTGAAAGATTTTTCCAGCGTGGCTGCCTTTTTGGAAGAACTGGAAAAAAAAGTTGCTGATATATGTTTAGAAGAGCAAGGGAAGCTGGAGCAGATTAGGGGAGTGGCCAATATCTCCATTGAATTAGGGCATCAGGAAGTTGGAGAACGTATCGCCCAAACTGTTGAAGTTTATTTTAAAAAATATCAAGTGCCGGTCAATATACGGGTTGAATACGCCGCAGCCAAAAGTGTAGGGGGGGAAATTGTTATCTGGGGGATTTTCAGCCGCCAGGGAAAAGTTGATTATGATAATCCGGTGATGTTAGCAGGTGATGCCTTGCTGGAAAAAAATAAAAGTTCAGAAGCAATCGGGAAAGAAGCTGCTGAAAAATTAGAAAAAGAAATACAAAGTGGCGCCGCTGTCGATACCCATTTAGCTGACCAGTTGATCTTTTTTATGGGCTTATTGCCCGGCTCTTCCATCATCACCCCGGCTATCGCCAGCCACACCCAGACCAATATGTACGTGACAGAACAATTTTTACCGGTCGCATTTGCTATTGATAAAAATAAGATTACGGCGCAAAAAAAAAGAAGGGATGAGCTAATCTTTTTTTCATCTTTCTCCAGCTCAACTCCTAAAAAGATTTATAAAGAAGCGTCAGTTTGAACCTGAATATGGAAGGAAAAATTTGTGTTTCATGTAAGAAGAAAATAGCCAATGACTCCGGAAGTGTTACTCTCCCCTGCCCCAAATGCGCTGGTTACCAGTTGGTTCGATGCTCCAACTGCCGTAGGAATGGGATACGCTATACCTGCCCTGGATGTAATTTCATAGGGCCAAACTAAAATGCTATTCTTCAAGAGAGTAAGAGATATTTTGCTCACGCCACAGCAGTATTTCCAAAGGATAAAAAAAGAAAAGCTGCGGGAAGTACTTATTTTTTATCTCATTTTTACGGTATTAACTGCTGTTCCAGCTTCGTTATATTACCTGCAGCAATTCCTTCTGCCAGCACGATGGCTGCCCGCAGCGGTAGTTGTTGATTTATTGTTAAGCTTTGGTGGAATTTTTCTTTTTGGCGCTTTGGTCCATCTCTGCCTGCGAATCTTGGGCGGGAAAGGAAATTATTATGATACGTTAAAAGGATATATCTATGGAAGTACCCCCAATATGCTCTGGAGCATTCCTTATTTACTCATTACTTTAGCCTATCCCTCAAAATTATTGAATATACTGCTTACCATCGTGGCGATCTATTCCCTCTACCTTCAAGTTACTGGATTATCCGTCTTACATAAAATCAGCAAGTGGAAAGCTTTCTTTGGGAGCGTTATGCCCTTCCTTATTATTTTTGTTTTTGCTTTAGGTATCGCACTGATTGTCGGCGTTATCATGGCTATCTTAGCCGGAGGAATATAAATGGCGCGCGCAATTATTACATTTAAACTTATGCCCGAATCACCAGACGTTGATTTAGAGCCCATTAAAGAGAAAGCCAAAGCTATCGCCAAAGAGAACGGTGCTTTAGGAGAAATGCTCATCAAAGAAGAGCCTATCGCTTATGGATTAATCGCCGTTTTGGTACTGGCTATGTACAATGTCGAGACGGCTGACTTTGATGCCATCGCCGCAAAAATGGGAGAAATACCTGATGTACAATCAGCAGAAGTAGCCAAGATGGATCTGGCGCTGGGATAGATTTTTATAGTTGGTCTCACTTCTTATACGTATGAGCCTTGATGAAGCTATAGAAGAGATGCAATCTGTAGATAGGGCAGGGGTATTCCGGTGGCCAAAAAATAAAGCACTTGCAAAGACGCCTCTTCTTCTGTCAAAATATCAACGGGATAAAGATAATGTTACCCGTATGCATCAGCTCGTTGAGCGAGATAATGCACTGATCCTCCAAACCGATGAATATAAACCTGCTCTTCATAAATGGCAACGATACGCCGAAAAGTATTTAGGGGGAAAAGAGTTTACAGAANNAAATTACTGAGCTTTTATAGACAATTCTGTTAATTAGAGTAAAAAGATTAATAAACTCTAAGGTTTTTCTGTTCTCCCATGAATAAAAAAGATGGGCGAAGTATCACTAGGGAAACGCTAGAATATTTAAGAAATCAATCGATAAAGTTATGGAAGAAAGGCAAAAGCATAGAAGACATATCTGAGTTCTGTGGTGTGCATTTCACTGTAGTTTACAAATGGATTAGAGTTTACAAAAAAAAATGGATTGAAGGGGCTTAAGAGAAGAAAAGCAAAGGGTGCGGAACCAAAACTAAACAAAGAAGACAAACTCCTGATTGTCTCTTGGTTAAGAAAATCTGCCTTGGAGTTTGGCTTCGAAACCCCATTGTGGGATTGTAAACGAATCCAAACAATGATTAAAAGAGAACTAAACAAAAGTATTTCGATTTCAAATTTATGGGAAAATCTTCGTAAATGGAATCTTACTCCACAAAAGCCTGAAAAAGAAGCTTTAGAAAAAAATCCTGCCGCAGTAAAGAAATGGCTGAAAGAAAAATGGCCAAAAATTGAAGAACATCGTCGGAGATGGCAGGCAATGCTTTATTTTCAAGATGAATCGGGAGTCTCTTTAATTCCGGTTCTTGGAAAAACATGGGCACCAAAAGGAAAAACTCCAAAGATAAAAGTTACAGGACATAAAGGCGGCTTGTGCGTGACTTCTGCAATAAGCCCTGCGGGAAGGATGGTTTTTAGAATCGAAAATCATACCATCTGCGCGGAAGATCATATTGACTTCTTAAAGCAGATTATGAGGCAACATCCTCATAGAAAAATAATTGTTGTTGAGGATAATGCCACACCACACATTGCCAAGGCAGTAAAAGATTTTGTTAGAGACAACAAAAGTAAAATAGCAGTTTATTACTTACCTACATATTCTCCTGATTTAAACCCTGATGAGAAAGTGTGGAGGTATCTAAAATATGTAAAACTGAAGGCACATCAAGCAAGGAACATAAAAGAATTTAAGCCGCTGGTTCAAGCAAAAATGCAGGGCATTCAGAGAAAACCAAAGTTGATAAAGTCATTTTTTGTTGGAAATATCTTATTCTAATCATCAGAATTATCTATA
>DUFZ01000064.1:0-10926 GCA_013331635.1 Candidatus Woesearchaeota archaeon
TAGGAAGAGTTGTCCGACAGAGCACTTTTTCAGGCACAGTTCGAAAAGTGAGTGATTTCGCAAAAAGCATTTACGCCACCTTGGTCGCTCGTCTCGTGCCAACCTCGCCCTAAATTTTGCTGAATTTTAGCTTCGTTAATCGTGGGGTTGCACCAATAACTTCGTGCAAGCAAAGGTAGTTCTCGGCTCGCCTCTTGACCTAGGCGGCGGCGTAAATGCAAAAATCACTCACAAAATAAACTGTGCCCTTTTTCAAGGTCTTTTTTTAGTTCGCAGAATCGCACGGCTACTATGAAACTCTCTCGCTCGCATCCGGTCCTGCTTTTTTTTCGGTGTGATTCGCACTTCTTCTCAATTGACAGGGCACAAAGAAAGACTTTGCTTTCTCATGTCCTCAGCTACGCCTGCGGCATAGCAGTTTGACAAATAGCCTAGCGCTCGCTGGCCTCCCGAAAGGCAAAGCCTTTTGGACCCCGAAGCGAAAACTATCCCTTCGAGGGATTTGGCGATGGTTTCGTAGTGGCCGAACCGCACCTAAAACTTAAACAACCCCCCTAACAGCGATTTAATGGCGTACCTCGTTACTAAAAAAATAGGGATTGCCAGTAAAATCATGGGGATAAAGTACCGCAGACCCCCCTTCTGCTTTCCGGTTCCAATCAACCCTAGCAGCATCGAAGCCATAAACGCATTAATGACCAAAAATGCCAAGGCAAAATAGATCACAAATTCAGTACTTATAGTGATTTTACCTAAGGTAATGGGGAGAGTTACGGTAGCAGTGTTGGGAATATCTATCTGCGCAAGAGTAGTTCGAATAACCTCTACTAAAAAAGAGCTGAGCCCGAACAAGGCGGGAGAGATAAGGGCAGCGCCTGTAAAAATAAAAATAACATACATGGCAATACTTGCCTTTATTTTTTTATCCACTAAAAATTGTTCTCGCAAGTCGCTGGCGGTGGACTCTAAGAGTATCGCTAAACTTCCACCAGAGTTCATTCCTGAAGTGATGAGCTCTACCGCCCGCATGAGCCTTTTTGAGCGTACCCGGCGAGCCATTTCCATCATAGCCTTGTCTATGTTTTTTCCTAACATGACTTTTCTTCCCACCACATCAATCTCATCTTTTAATGGCCCAAATTCCGGCCGCGAACTCAAGAACAGCGCTTTGTCTGCGGTCATGCCGGCCTTTAAATTAGAAGACATCAATTGCAAAGCGTCTGGCAAGGACTCTTCGACTAATCGGGCTTTTTTGTCGGCCAAAACTGACAACCAAAGATATACCACAATATAACTGCAAAGCGTTAAGGCAACAAAGAACACCCAGAACGGTTTTTGTAAAAAATATCCCGCAAGAAACCCACCCCCCAACCCCAGCAGCAGTGATGATAAAATCACAAAGCCAATAAAATCTTCCGGATCAACCCTGATGCTGGAATAGGACAAAAACTCTTTTAACTTGGTATTGGTCCAGGAAGGGACTATCCGGGCAATAGTGCGGTAGATATTTTTCATTTAATCACCCAACAGGCTGGGGCGTTTGGTCTTGATCATTCCAGCGAACATTATCTGTATAAACACCACGAAAGCCAGCAAACCCACAAAAAGAAGTTTTACCAGTATTTCTTCCATATTGATGAAAGCGGTAATCACTATTAAGAAAATAACGCCGAGCGCAGGAAAGACTATCGCCCCCATCATGTAAAACATCGCAAAGGGGCTGAGCTGCGAGCCATATTTTTCAATCTGAATTATTTGCTCTTTAGTCAAGTTAGCGACGATACCATTAACAACCATAGTGATAGAAGCGCCTTCTTTCAGGCCGCTGATAATCTGCCAGATAGTTCTTCTGAAGTAAGGGGAAGGGTTTTTAAGTGCCATGCTTTCCAAGGCACTAATCTGTGAAGTGCCGGCGTTAATGGCCTTGACGGTTTTCTGAAACTCACCACTCACTTCTCCTAAAGACTGCCTGGAAACAATAACCATAGCTTCATAGAGAGAGACACCCGAATTAAGCTGAACCGTAATTGCCCTCAATCCTGCCAGAAGATCGGCTTCAAGTGCACGTATTCGGCGATAGGATCTCACTTTAGGATAATTTACCTGCATGGACACAATTATCATGGAAGCGATGAAAGCAAGGGGTAGGCCCCAGAAAGGGTGGTTGATTTTGAGGGCGAACAAGGTAAGCAGAACACTAAGGATCATAAAAGAAAAAACACTGGCAGTCAAACAAAGAGCCAAGTACTTTTTCGCGTCTACATTCATATTAGCTTGGTGCAATTCAATCTGCAAATAGGGGAATAAAGCGTTCAGCGATGAGCTTAAACCCATAACATAATCCGATAACCGAAAGAGCAGCCGGGGCGGAAGCAAGGAAAAAGGGATAACCACCATCAGCCCGTTTCCTCCTGGAGAATGGTTTTGGGATCGGCATTTGCGGTGACCACCTGCACGAGGCGCTCCGGATCAAGATAATATTGCTGAAAAATTTTTCCGACAGAAGTGATATCACGGACACCACGATTAACCATCCAAGTCAAAATCTTCTCTTTTTTAGAGAGGTCTTTCTCGATTTCAGTCTCGTTGAGCCCGGTGTGCCGGCTTAACTCTTCAAAGAGCCGCAGGGGTTTCTGGTGGGCTACTATCTTGTCGTTGGCAGGGTTCCATCGGTAAATGATATTTGGCTTTACTATGTTTTCTCCTTCTTCTCTTGCTGGCAGGAATTCTCCCACCTGATAGACTCTTCTCACATTTAATCTCCGGTTGCGGAACATGACTACATTAAGGTTCACTGCGCTCAGGAGGTGGGTAGGAACTTCTATAGGGGGATTAATGAGGCGCTGGATAGTTGCGGCTACCGAGTCAGCGTGAACGGTAGCATAGACACTATGCCCCGTGTGCATCGCTTCAAAGAGGACTTCAGCCTGTTCTTTTTTTCTCATTTCTCCTAGAATAATCCGGTCCGGCCGCATACGCAAAGAATTTATCAGCAGATCCAGCATAGTCACTTCACCTTTCCCTTCCGGGTTGGGTTGCCTGACCGTAAGAGGACACCAGTGCAGGAACTCGGGCAAGGTGAGCTCGCGAGTATCTTCTATGCTGATAATGCGCTGATTGGGCGGGATAAAAGGCATACACACATTTAATAGCGATGTTTTTCCCGAGCCGGTTCCACCCGAGATGAGAATATTTGACTCATATTGGATCACAAACCAAATCAAGGCGAAGATTTCGGCGCTGCAGGTGTTGTTTTTAATAAAGTCGGTAACTGTCCAGGGGTCTCGGGCAAATTTCCGGATAGTAAGTGCGTTTCCCTTGCTGGAGATGGGATATAAAACAGCATTGGCTCGATCTCCGGTAATGAGGTGGGCATCCAGAAGGGGGCTTAGGTTGGTGATCTGTCGTCCTACCCGCCGGGCGATGGTGTTCAGGTTATCTCTTATTTGCAGTTCATCAACCGGATGTATATTGGTTTGAATCCATCCATGCTTCTTGTGAAATACCCGTATCGGCTCACTGGAAGAGATAATAATTATTTCTTCCAAGAAGGGGTCATTGAGAAGAACCTCAATCTCTCCCAAACCCAACATTTCTTTCAGCAAAGTCATGACCAATAAATTTTCCATTTCCTGGTGTATCCCCGGCAACTTCTGCTGGATAAGCAATTTTGCCTGATCCTTAAATCTCTGCTTAATAGTGTGGATCGTTTTTGGATCTAATAGTTCTTCAGCGGTCATCCGCACGGTCCCGATCAATTCCTGTTTTACCTGATCTAATAAAGCGAGAGTTCCCGGCTGGATCTCATGGTGAACCAACTCATATTTCTTGGTCCTTCCAGCGCCCCCAGTAATCCTTACTTCTACGTCAAATCCATCATCAGTAATGCGATACGTTTCTAAGACCTCTTGGCTCATGGTTCTTCTCCCTCTCCCTTCGTTGGCTTGTATGTAGACAAAATCGGGGCCCCAAAAGGAGAATAAGTGATAGTGACCAGCTGGTGCGATTCTAAAATTTTGATCCACTCCTCAACGATCTTGGCTTCAATATGAAAAGTTTCCACCACCTCTTTAAGACTAATGCTCCCGCGCTGGGTAACCAAAGAATATAATGCATCCAACTCTGTTTCATAGGGGCCCAATTTAATCGTTATTTCCCGAACGGGCTTTTCCTCTTTTTTTCCTTTATCGTCTTCTTTATGCTCCGGCAGCGGCTTTTTAGTAATGGTGGGTATGAACTTATGATAAGTAATAGGGATATCAACCTTTTTGGCTAGCCGGTGGGACATCCAATTCTTTATGAGACCAAATTTTTCTTGCAGCCGGGAGAGCCACTTTCTTTCTACTTTTTTCGTTTCTGCCCGGCTAGGCTCTTTTGACCTGACTGCGGGGGCAGGCGAACTTTTTGGCTTTACTTGGCTGGCTCCTTTATCAGCATTTGTTGCTGCTCTTGAAAAACGCGCTTGCAACAGGCTCTTTACATTCCGAAGCCCTTCTTTGATTCTTATGAGCTCCTGCACTATCCAGGAGGACTGAACCTTTCCTTTCAGTTTGATGTTCAATAAACTGTCCCAATTTATCTTCTTCTGGGGTAAATAGGAAATCGGCTTTTTTTTCTTTTGGCTGACTGGGGAGGATATTTTCCGAGCTAGGAAGCGTTCCCTGGTAAAGACACAAAAGAGCGCCAATAAAATCAGCAGGGAAGCAATTCGCAGGAAATAAGCATAATTGGTGATTATGATGGCAGTGACACTTGCTAATACCACCAGAAACAGCAGGCCCAATTTTATTTTCTGAGTGTGGATAAGGTCAAGAAAGGTGGTCTTATTTTTTCTCAAAAGGTAATATAATATCAATGAGCCACCCAGAGCACCAATAGAAACCAGGGCGTGAAGGTAAGCTAGTAGCAAAATGAGCAGGCTGCATAGCCAAAGAAGGAATAACCTCTTTTTTCTTTTTCCATCATTGCCGAGATTTAAATAGACCCTTCTAGGGATAGCCCTACCTCTATTACCTCCTTTTTTTACTTTCATGAATACCCTTACAACATAAAAATCTGTATTTAAAACTATGTTTTAATTGTTAGATAGTAAAAGCAATTTTACCCCACTTTCTTTATAAAACCCCTGCATGGTGTCATTAATAATCACTGTAAGGGGGATTTCGAGGTGTTTCTCTTGCACACCAGGTAGCATCCCAATGGAAATACTGCTATTAACAGCAGCAGTGCTCCAGAGATGCAGCCCGCCTTTATCAATGATGCTCAAGAAAGGTTTTTCCCCACCTAGATCAATATTTATAATAAGAAATTTGACATCATCCCGGCTGAACCCGCAACTATTCTCCGGGGAAGTTATGGCAACATCCACTTTCAAGTTGCCCTGGTCACTATCCAGTATCTCACACGAAATAATATTTTTGGTGAAAGAGAGATTGATATTGTAAGACAGAAGGTTGTCGTTAGGGTCGACAATAATATCGTTGCTGTCTTGCTGCACATAATTGATATTTTGCGGCTGGAGAATCAAGCCGTGCCGATCCTGGAAAGAGGCGAGGTCAAGAGTTAAAATAGGAAAATCTCTTTCTCCTTGGTCTTTTATCGTTTGCATCAAAGTATCCATTCCGGCAAGATCCCGCGGCATAGTCTCTTTAATATTCATACTATTCCCATCAACGCTAAAATTAAGGTTCGTTTTTTTCAAAAAGGCTTCAGACAAAATACTTTTCATGGACTGATCCAGGTCGGATACTTTTTGGGCAAAACTAAGGTCGATGTACCTTAGTTCGACGGAGCGGGACTGGAACATAAAAACCGCTGCCAGCGAAAGCAAAGTAAGTGAAAGCAGGGTCAGGCTCAGCGTGTACAAAATGCCTTTTTTCTTCAGTCTTCTTTTTTGGTTCATTGTTCTTTAGACCACACCATGTAGGTTATCAGCAGGTATTCTTCATTGTCCGTAAGAGCGACCCGCCTTCCCGAAAGGATAACTTTTTGGAGCGGTATTTCATCTCCCACTTCAATGGTTCCATTCCCTTCATCAAATTCACCTTGAATTCGCAGCAGCAGGCCATAATTTGCAGGAACCAAATCTTGAAGATTGCTTTCAAGGCTTAGTGGGTTCAAATCATCAAATCTTTTTTGATTGTCCAAGATGGTTACCAGGTCTGATCCGGTCCGGAGCAGCTGGTAATCAGCAAGGGTAAACTCATTTTGCCTATTTACAAAAAATAAGACACTGAAGAGAACCATAAAAAAAATGACTAAGCCCAACATCAAATCCAAAGTAAGGATAAATCCTTTTTTAGTGCCTGGCATCATTTTGAACGGCTCCATAACGTGAACAGAATCTGCTGCGTTTCATTCTCCTGCAGCACCCATCGGTTTACAGAGATGGATCGGGTGCTAGAATTATCCGGCGGGATGCCTGCAGAGTAGAGCAGGCTTCCGTTAATACCTATCACTTTAAACTGGTATTCAAACCGGCCAATATTAAATGTTTTCTGGACTTGGTTATAATCCAGAGCTACAAAAGCATCCAGTTTCGATTGATTCAACCTGCCAGGGCTTTGCTGAAGCCCCGGGATGGTTACTTCGGCGGGATTTCCTTCCCAATCAGCTGGCACTCCCGGAGACATTATAAGCATATTCGTGATTTGAAACGCCTGTAGTTGGAGTTCTTCAGCTTCTCTCTTTTCTTCTAATCGTGAGGAAAGCACCAGCCAGACAGAAATAAGAAAAATAAAAAATATGATAAAGCCCAGGCCGGACGCCATCAAATCTAACGAAAAGAGTTGTCCACGCTTTGACTGAGGGGGTCGTTCATTCATTCTGGATACGCACCGACTGGTTCACATTTTTTATTTTTACTATGCCTTCTCCTATATTGAAGGGAGTGCCAGTAACCGGCCCTTCGGATGATACTAATCCAATAGTAAGGGTGCAAAATGATTTTCCCAAGTTAATTCTTTGCTGCTGGGGCTGGATGGTAACATTATACTCTAATCTTCTCGTTTTTTCCGTGCCTTCTCCTAAGGTAAAAACAGAAACAATATCATTCGCCAGCCCCACACATACTTCTCGCTGCCGGAGTTCTTGTTCTACTGCCAGAAGATTCCTGCTTTTATCATTATACACCGCATATATCCCTATAAAAAGGATTACAATTACTCCAATAGCAAAGAGCGCTTCAATTCCTGCTTGCCCCTTTTGTTTCATGGTTATGGCATACAGCAGCAAGTGTCAGACTGCGCCCCCCCAGTACAGTACTTATCACCGCTGGCAAGATAAACTTCATTATTTTGGTTACATTTAGGAGGCTCTTGCCGGCAAATGCCATTCTGGTAATTTTCGAACCAGCACTGGCCGGCACAGCTGGTGATAACCACTGTTTCTGAGGAGGTGTTCACTCGCAACCATCGGGTTTCAGAAATGTTTAGATTCCGGTAAATGCTGTCATCATCACAGGAGATATTCCAGGTGTAATTCCCTTGGTCTAGGGTAAGCGTAAAATTCTGCTGGCTCATTTCCGGCACGGAAAATTTAAGCGCACCAGCACTGGCAGTTTCTCCATTATCTAATTTGCCATATACTTGCAGAGTGCAAGAGTGTATGCCGGAGGTAACATCCGTGACATTATAGGAGAATTTTACCAAGTTGTTTTTTCTCACACTTCCATTCGCAGGAGCCATTAAGTTTATTGTTGGCTGGTCAGAATCCAGTGTGGCATTAATTCGAATAAGCCTTTTCGAGCTGTTTCCCTCGCTGCCATGACTATCAGTACAATTTACAGACCATAAATAAAATCCCAGATCTAAGTTCCCGGTGATATTATTCTTAGTATTCACTGGAGGATTGGTAATGGAAGCAATTACGCTGTTTGATGTAGTGTTCACAATCAATTTACACAGTAAGATGGGAGATTCATCAGTTACATTGTAAAAGAAATTGAGCTGGGGGCTATTGGAAACGTATCCTGCGGCCGGGTCGAGCAAGGTTACATTTGGCGGGTTGGTTTCGTTGGGCGTGGGGGTAGCTAATGTACCACAAAAAGTTAAATTAATAGTATAATTTATGAGCGCGGAATTATTCATGTTATTCCCAAAAGAATCACTGCAGCGCACAAAATAGCGATAGTTTCCCTCCTCTTGCACTCCCCACTCATAGCTGTGACCTAAGGAATTGCCTTTCATTGAGGTACTCATAGAATTATAAGTGGTATCTGCCACATCAAATTTACAAATTGCCGGTTCATTGGTATTAGCTCTGAGGGAAACCGGGTTGCAGGTTAATCCATTCGGCGCTTTCCACATAATTTGCGGGGGGGTAGTATCATTTCCTGCTCCAATTTGAACCACTCCCGAATCAAGCAGTTCTACGGGAATTCGATACGTTCCTTTTTCTAAAGGGATGGAGCCAACAACTACTGCTTTACTCCTGGCATTCACATCACTGGTCACATCGAAGATATTAACAGCCAGCGTGATTTCCGAACCATTAATCTGTGCGCCCTGAACTCCTCCAGGTATACTCACCCATACAAATTTTTTAGTGCCAGGACTTAAAGAATATACCTCATCTGCTGCCTGGGCGAGAGATTTAACTGCATCTTCTGCCTGACTGCGTGAGATACTTTCCGACGATTTATGGAGTGAATAGTAAAAGAGCGGGATAAGGATAACTAAAAGTAATCCTACTAAGAGTATGTACTCCATACTTACCTGTCCCTGTTGTCTTCGTTTTAGCATAAGAGTGAGATAAACATTAATTATAAATTAAGAGAAGTATGCCTATCTGAATTTAAATAAATTAGTTTTAATTTTAAAGTGGTATATGAGATATTCACTCTTCATCAAGTTATTTTTTTAGTTTAGTTTTTGTTCCACTGATCAAAGGGCAACAGAAAATCTTTTATAGGTCATAGAAGTTAGTACATCCATGCACCACCAAGATATCCTTGCAGTTCTTCGTCAACTGGATTCTTCCGAGAAAGGATTGACCAAGAAAGAAGCACAACAGCGATTAGCTATTTCTGGACTGAATGAATTAAAAGTAAAAAAAGGGATTCATCCTTGGCAATTACTGCTGGCTCAATTTTCCAGCCCTCTTACCTGGATATTATTAGTTGCTTTGATGATTTCAACTTATTTAGGGGAAATTGTCAACGTCATCGTGATCGGGATGATTGTATTAATCAATACTGGTTTAGGGTTCTCTTTAGAGTTTCGGGCGGAGAAAGCCATCGAGGCTCTCCAAAAAATAAGCGCTTTAACAACGAAAGTGCTGCGCGATGGGAAGGAAATACGGATTGAAAGCAAATATCTTGTTCCCGGCGACATTATACTGTTGGAAGCGGGAGATAAAGTGCCTGCTGACGCCCGGCTGTTGACTGCTCATGATCTAAGAACGCAGGAAGGTTCGTTGACCGGGGAATCACAACCGGTGGCTAAAGTAGTTCGTTGCTTTGCTCAGGAAACCCCCCTCGCGGAACGGAAAAATATGGTCTATTCTTCCACCATCGTTTCGGTGGGGAGTGGGAAAGCGGTGGTAGTTGCTACTGGAAGCGCTACTGAGATCGGAAAAATTGCTACCTTGCTTAAAGAGACTCAGAAAGAAATCACTCCCCTGCAAAAGAAACTGGGTGTTTTAGCAAAATATCTTACGACGATGGTGGTCTTTATTACACTGGTGGTTTTCTTTGTGGGGTTGTGGAGCGGTGAATCCATCTTTGTGATGTTTCTCACTGCCGTTGCGTTAGCAGTCGCGGCGGTTCCGGAAGGTTTGCCGGCAGTAATAACAGTCTCTTTAGCGATGGGCATACAGCGCATGGTCAAAAAAAATGTGTTAATGCGAAAACTTTCTGCGGTTGAAACTTTGGGGAGCGTCGACGTTATCTGCAGTGATAAGACTGGCACTTTAACTCATAATGAGATGACCGTTACCCACCTCTGGGCCAATAAAGAAAAGTATACCATCTCAGGAACGGGGTATAATCCCACCGGGACTTTCTTAAATAATAACCAAACTGTCAATCCTTTATCTCTTCATCCCTTGCTTAAGATTGGCATGCTTTGCAATAACGCAAAATTTGAAAAGGAACAAAAGAAGAATACCCTCTTCGGAGATCCTACCGAAGCAGCCTTGTTGATTGCCGCTCAAAAAGCGGGGCTGGTCCAAGAAAAACTAATCAAGGAAGAACCGAGGGTTGATGAAATTTCCTTCTCTTCAGAGAGGAAAATGATGACTACTCTTCACCAAGCTAAAGCGAGGAAAATTTCCTATACCAAAGGCGCGCCGGAAGTTCTCCTCTCCCGTTGTACGCGTATCTTGAATAATGGGAAAATATCTCTTTTAACACCCTCACAAAGAAAGGAAATTCTTCATCACAATGAACTCTTCGGCAGCCAGGCTTTGCGGGTTCTTGCCTTCGCTTTTAACAGCGGTTTTAGTACCACCGAGGTTGCCGAGAAAAATATGGTCTTTGTAGGGCTTCAGGCGATGTTAGATCCGCCTCGTCAAGAAGTCAAAGCATCTATCCAGAAGTGCCATGATGCCGGGATTCGGGTGATCATGATCACTGGCGACCAGCTTCCCACAGCCATGGCGATAGCGCAGCAATTAGGCATCCCTGGGAAAGCTATCACCGGCCAGGCATTGGAAAAAAGCGAGGATTTGCAGAAGAGCATCCGGGAAATAGGTGTTTTTGCCCGAGTTAATCCGGAACATAAGCTGCGTCTGATTGAGGCGTTAAAGAAAGAAGGGCATACTGTTGCCATGACTGGCGATGGGGTCAATGATGCTCCCGCTTTAATGAAAGCGGATATTGGCATCGGGATGGGAATAACCGGAACCGATGTGGCTAAAGAGGCTTCTGATATGATTCTGACTGATGATAATTTTACTTCTATCGTCAATGCCGTTGAGGAAGGCAGG
>DUFZ01000064.1:10935-13164 GCA_013331635.1 Candidatus Woesearchaeota archaeon
CACTTTATTTCTGTACTGGCTGTACCAGGATACCACTAAAGCTCAGACCATGGTGTTTACGGCCTTAGTTCTCTTTGAGATGGTGCGGCTTCAAATGATTCGTTCCGAGTATGGATTAAAAATATTTTCTAACACGCTGTTGATTGTTGCTGAAGCTTTATCTATCGGGCTGCAAGTGGTGGTGCTCTATACTCCCCTGCATACCGTCTTTGGAGTCGTTGCTCTCAATGTGCGGGACTGGATGACTCTTCTGGGCGCAGCACTTTTGCTGGCAGGAATCAATCAGTTGGTTATTATTATCAATAGAAAGAACTTAATGGGGGCAAGAAAGGGTTCGGTTTGAACCGGTTCGACCCTTTTCACCTCTTTTTCATCCCCACCCTGCAGAAACCTTTTTATATACTCTGGTAATCTTAGCTTTACTTACCATGAAGCGTGATAGTTTGTCTCAGTTACAAAAATTGGAAGATTATGTAGTTCTGGCCGTGGTGGATGCTGATAGGTTTCAAAAGACGAACATTGATATTATCCAGCAATTAATACGGCAAAATACTCCCGGGGTGTATGTTACGTTAAGCAAGCCTTACGAAAGCGTTAAGAAAGTTCTTCAAAAAAAGAACATTAACCTCACTAAGCTTATTTTTATCGACGGGGTAACTAAGACCGTCGGTGGAAGGTTAGAGAAAACGGAGGACTGCCTGTTCATCGGGAACCCCAAGAACCTAAGCGATATTTCCATCGCCATGGATCAAGCTATCATGGCTATCCCTAAAAGAGATAAATTCCTGTTCTTTGACAGCCTGAGCACGCTTCTCCTGTATAATAACCCGGGATTAGTGGCTAAGTTTGTTCATTTCATTTCGGGAAAGATGAGGGTATGGAAAGTCAAAGGCATCATCATCAGCCTTAAGCGAAAGCAGGATAAAGAACTTATTAATCAATTAAAAGAATATTGTGATATTACATTAGAACTGTAAAAGGGTGATAAGGATGAAAAAGGAACATGGTCAATTACTCACTGCTTTTTTGGCAGTGCTTTTCGGAATTTTTGCTCTGGTGCGGTTTATCCCTACCATTGAGCTAGCTGTTGGTTTCTTGAGCCTGACTTTTGGCTTAGTGGCAATTGTCTGGGCCTACCGGGCAAAGAACAGCTTATCAGAAGGTACTGACTTAAGGGATTACACCACTTATTTTTTATTTTCTCTTATTTTTATTGTACTCTTCTCGGTGTGGGATACCGTCCTTTTTGTATTTGAATGGAGTAAATATCTGATTATGCCTAACAAATTCCTGCTCTACCCCAAATATTTCTTTATAACGGCAGCTTACCTCATTTTTGCCTTTGCCAGTTATAAGATTCTCTACGTCGGAAAACAGTTTGGGTTCCATCCCCAAGTCAAGAGGATGAGCCTGAGAAAAAGAAAAAGAGCGTGAATTTTATTTCTTTTGTTTTTTAAGCCCCTCATTATTCATCAGGGAGAAGGGAAGCTGGTCAGGATAGACGGTTATGCCTCCTTTTCCGATGGTAAATGGGTAGATATTCATCAGATGTTCCTGGCCCCGCATTTTGGCAACGTGCAAAACCCGTTCAAAAGAAGCTTCCACCCGGACTTTAGTGAGGAAAACCACGCCATCAAACAGGAAATGTTCCGGCCGGAACTTAAGCTCATCGATATCAAATTCCAGCGCCTCGACCGTGGCTAATAAAGTGACATCTCTCATGTAATATAGAAAAGACATAACTTTGGAGCGGTACTCCCGGTCGTCGCTAATATAAATGTAGGAAAAGATACTTAGAGAATCCAAGGCAACCCTTTTTATTTTCTTGGTTTGAATGATTTCTAAGGGGGGAGCTAAGGTGGGAACTTTTCGAAGCATCAAAGGCTCTTTGAGAAGCGTGATCAGGCCAGACTTTACATATTTCTCTAAGTTGATGCCTAAAGTAGCAGCATAGATCAGGTATTGTTCCGGTTCAGTGTCATACAGGATCGCCAGGCCTTTTTCTCCCCGTTCTGCACCGGCGATTAAGAATTGCATCCCAAAAATGCTCTTTCCCGTACCCGGACCGCCTGAGACTAGGAAAGAGCTTTTCTCTCGTATTCCCCCTTTTAATATTTGATCGAGTCCAGGAACTCCTGAAGCAAGCTTGGTAACTGGCATAGTAATAAAGAAGTATAACGTACTATAAAAGGTTTGCGATTACAGTGCTCTGTCGGACAACTAATCTCT
>DUFZ01000043.1 GCA_013331635.1 Candidatus Woesearchaeota archaeon
ATGAATGGCTTCTCTCCTATAAAGACAGAATTATTGTTTCCCATGCTATCTTCCCTCCGCTGGCTGCTGTTGCTTATTGTTCCTTGCGTTTGAGTCGGGTCATGTATCCAGCTACAATATTCCGCAGCTTTTTGCTGGCCGTTTTGGTATACTGAGAAGTGCTAAGCTTATTCTGTTCAAAAGTAGTCGCAAATTTATCCCCATGGAGCTTTAATAACTCCTTGGTTCTTCGCTTAATATAGGTAGTCTTGATTCTTCCCATGATTATTCCACTCAGAGGGGTGCCTTTATAAAGATAACGGAAATTTTTGTGAATTTCCAGGATACTAGAAAATGCGAGATGGCTCCGCACAAAGTGCGGAGTTAATAATAATAGCTCGCATTTTCTGTTCAAGAAAGACTCGGTCTTTCTGAACGAAAAATCACNNTTTTCTGTTCCGAAAACTCGCCAATAGATACGAGAGCCGTAAAGCTCCGGACGAAGTCCGGAGATAGGCTCGAGTGGCGAGTTTTCGTTACCCGAAGGCGAAGCTTTCGTATGATTCTGGTAAGCAAGGCCTAGCTACTCATCAGTATACTTTTACGTAATATTTATATATTCATTTCCTTTCTAACAGAAAAATGGTTATCCTCATCGACCAATATAATTTGCCTGAAGACATCTATCAAGTTATTTTTGCGACCGAACAGCAGGAAATTGTCGCCAAGATGCTGATCAAGTACATGTGGGAAAATAAAGGAGAGATTGGCAAGACCGAAATGAGCGTGTTTGCCACCCAGCTCCATGAAGGCAATATGATCCTCAAAGAACAAGGAAAATCGCCCCTGCAGAAAGAAGCTCGGATCTCCTATAACAAACGCCAGTTCTACGACCGCATCTTGACACCGATGAAGAGCATGGGCCTGATAGACTATGATTTATATAAGAAAACCTATCGGGTTTCAGACAAGTTCAACAAGCTGATGATTCGAGTCGGCCTGATGTGGCTGCGGGAGATGGAAAAAGGGAAAAAGTGAAAAGCGGGTATAACGGGTGTTATACGCACTTTCTATTTTCCTCTCAAAGCCTCGGTTCCGCTGCTAATCCATTCCTTAATCCCAGCAGCTCGGCTTCTTTACGTAACAACTCCGCCTTATCCGTTCTTTCCCAGGTGAAATCGGGATCATTCCTTCCAAAGTGTCCGTACGCCGCTGTCTTGCGGTAAATCGGCCGTCGCAGGTTCAGCTGTTCGATGATCGCTTTAGGCCGGAAATCAAAATGCTTCCTCACCAATTCTACAATTTTCTCCTCGGTAATTTTCCCCGTTTCAAAGGTATTCACCAAGATGCTCACCGGCTGTGCTACGCCGATGGCGTATGCAACCTGAATCTCACATTTCTCTGCCAATCCAGCTGCAACGATATTCTTGGCAATATACCGAGCCATATAGGCCGCCGAACGATCAACTTTGGTGGGATCTTTTCCACTAAAGGCCCCCCCACCATGCCGTCCATATCCCCCATAGGTATCAGCGATAATTTTCCTGCCTGTCACTCCGGCATCACCAACCGGACCGCCAATCACAAACCGGCCCGTGGGATTAATAAAATATTTGGTATTTTCATCTACCCATTCATGGCAGATTGGCTTGATGATTTTGTCAATAACATCCCGACGTATAGTCTCCAGATCAATATCCGGATGATGCTGGGTTGAAATAACCACCGCATCAACTCGTTTTGGTTTTCCATTGACATACTCTACTGTCACTTGTGATTTTCCATCCGGACGTAAATACCATAACTCTCCTCTCTTTCGTGCGCTAGCCAGGCGCTGCGTCAGCTTATGCGCTAAGGTAATAGGTAGCGGCATATATTCCGGAGTTTCATTGGTCGCAAAACCAAACATCAATCCTTGATCGCCAGCTCCTTGTTCGACGTACAGTCCTTCCCCCTCATTGACTCCCTGAGCAATATCGGGTGATTGCCCTGATAAAGCCACCAAAACGCCGCAGGTTTCCGATTCAAAACCATAATCCGGTTTGGTGTATCCAATCTCCCTAATCGTATCACGCACAATCTTCTGCACATCAACATAGGTATTGGTAGTAACTTCTCCCGCCACCACCACAAATCCAGTTTTAGTCAAACACTCAATTGCCACTCGTGCCTGCGTATCCTCTTTGTATATTGCATCCAAGATAGCATCAGATATTTGATCGCAAATTTTATCCGGATGACCTTCGGTCACGCTCTCTGATGTAAATAAATAATTTCCGGTGCTCATAGTGTATCCCTCCAGGTTTATATTTTAACAGCGTTTCTAATGCTTCTCGAAATGGTTTAGTTTGATAAGAAAGTTCACGATTGATGGGAAGAAGTTCCTCGCTCTGCAATGCCCTTGCTCCATGCAGCTGGAATTCACAGTGGTGGCCAAAAGCAATTTGTTGTGCATCGGAGTACATTTTCTCCCGGGCATTGCGCACCGCCAGCCAGAGAACTCCCCTTCCGGTTTCGCGCTCCACGCCCCGAAGTCCTTCCAATTGCTGCCGAGCGTACTCCTGAAAATGTCCGACCATCACCACTTTGCGTACCTCCTGCTCTAATTCTGCTAAACTCATGCTCCTCACCTCTTATTAATACTTTATGCAACCTTATTGCTGCCAAGAAGATGGTTATATAAATCATCCTGCTAGGAATATTCATATCAGAATATTTTAGGGGGAAGTTTTATTAACTTATTTTATTTCTTCCTTTTCATGTCCCCCTTATCTCTTGAAGATATCAGGCGCCTGCGCAAGAAGTATCACCTGACCCAGAAGCAGCTGGCTGACCGTTCCGGAGTTTCGCAGAGCCTGCTGGCCAAGATTGAAGCACAGCGGGTAGAACCTACTTACAGCAAGGCCCAGGCAATTTTTGCCGCGCTCGACAGTTTACGGGAAAAGCAGGAGCTGAAAGCGAAAGAGCTCCTGAATCAAAAAGTCTCTTTTGCCCACGGCCAGGATTCTTTGATAGAAGTCATTAAAGTGATGAAACTCAAAGGGATTTCCCAGATGCCGGTCTTGGTTAACGAACGTGTTTGCGGCCTTATTTCTGAGACTGCCATTGTCAATGCCCTGATTGACCATCCCGCCCGGCTGCAGGCCTTGAAAGTAAGCGATGTCATGGAAGACGCCCCGCCCATTGTGTCCCTGCACGCCGGATTGCGCACCGTGACAGAATTGTTGCGGGATGCTCCGATTGTTCTCGTTGCTGAAAAAGGAAATATCAAAGGCCTTATTTCCAAGACCGATCTGCTGGGAAAGATGGAATGAGAGGAATCTTCTTCAGTACTATTTGGGTGAGATTTCTTCTCAAATTTTCCGAGCAAAGCGAGCATGCCACCCATCTGTAACGGGTGGTGGGCGGTTCCCGTCTGACATAGTGTCTCTCATTCCCCTAACTGCTCGTCAATTTTCTGGGCGACATCGCGAAGTTCCGACAGCATGGTTTCCACATCTTGGCGCAAATCACGCACCAAGCTTTGCAGCGAGCTTTCTCGCAGGACATACCCTTCCCGTTCTCTGACCACAATTCCTGCTTCCATCAGCTTAGTCAGATGATGAACGACCGTGCCCCGGCTAAGGGTGAGTTTTTCAGCAATATAATCAGAAGAAATCGCCTCATTCTTTTTTGCTTTTTTAATCAAGGTAATAAAGATGCGGAAACAGCTGCTGTTGCGGTCCCGCAAATTGAACAGTCCTAATGAGGTTCCCATCCATTGCAGCTCCTGGTTGATGTTATCGGTGGGCTGCTTTTTGATATTGATAAGGATGATTCGCTTGCTCATGGGCTAGGCTATTCTTCTGTTCTTTTTAAAATTATTGGCTAGAGCAAGCTTAATTCCAAAAGGTTTATATATAAGTACTATTTTAAGCAGTCTAAGTTGATTTAAAGTAAACAAGAGTAATGGATGAGATTAAAAATGACTTCCAACCCCCAAAAACAGACCGAAGATACCAGCAAGGAGAAAGCAGCTGAAAGCCCTCGTGAATCATCCCCTGGACTACGCGAACAGGCTCCGGAACAGCATATTGAAACGCCAACTCCTCTTCAAGAGATGACCGAGCTTTTGCAGCGAACTCAGGCCAACTTTGAAAATTATCGCAAGCAAACCGAAAAAAGAGTGGAGGAGATGAAATTATTGGCCGCTCGGGACATCATCAGGCAGCTCCTTCCCATCATTGACAATTTTCAATTGGCGCTCAAGAATGGGTCAGCATCAGCCGAGTTTGTGAAAGGGATGGAACTCATCTACGCTCAGCTCTTAGGGACATTGGAAGAGAACGGCATCAAAACGATCCACAGTGAACATCAACAATTTGATCCCTATCTCCACGAGCCGCTGCTTCGGGCAGATTCAGAACTTCCAGAGAACAGTATCATTGAAGAATTCCAGCAAGGATTCACATTTCATGGTCAGGTATTGAGGCATGCCAAAGTAAAAATAAGTTCCGGTAAGAAACCAGCAAAATAAAAAAGAGAAAATAATATTCAAAAAAAATCAAACAACAAAAAAGAACAATAAAAAACCACTCAACACGGAGGATACATCAAAAATGACAGCAAAAAACGGAAGCGGAATGACGATCGGCATCGATTTGGGAACTACTTTTTCAGCGATGGCCGTGATGGAAGCAGGGAAGGCTACTATTATCTCCAATGCGGAGGGAACCAGAACGACTCCCAGCGTGGTTCACATTAAAGATGATGAAGTTATCGTCGGCCAAGTGGCGCGAAACCAAGCTATTGTCGATCCATCCCATACCATCCGTTCCATCAAGCGGAAGATGGGAACCAACGAAAAGATAGAAATTGATGGAAAAGAGTACACTCCCGAACAGATTTCTGCCATGATCCTGCAAAAGATAAAAAGAGATTGCGAGGCCTATTTAGGCCAGCCAGTTAAAAATGCCGTCATCACTACACCGGCATATTTTAGCGATGCCCAGCGGCAGGCGACCAAGAATGCCGGAGAGATTGCCGGATTGAATGTACTGCGCATCATTAACGAGCCGACGGCAGCTGCGTTAGCCTATGGCTTGGATAAACAGA
The DNA here is from genome assembly GCA_013331635.1 of Candidatus Woesearchaeota archaeon. GTDB lineage: Archaea > Nanobdellota > Nanobdellia > Woesearchaeales > GW2011-AR9 > GW2011-AR9 > GW2011-AR9 sp10194u. Next base: position 5,074 of record DUFZ01000043.1, read on the forward strand.
ATAAGGATCACACCATCCTGATCTTTGACTTTGGCGGGGGAACTTTTGATGTCTCCATCTTGGAATTAGGCGATGGAGTATTTGAAGTTAAATCAACGAACGGGGATAATTTTCTCGGCGGGGATGACATCGATCAAATAATTATGGATCATCTGGCCAGTAATTTTAAGAAATCCACCGGGATAAATTTACATAATGATCCGACGGCAGTGCAGCGCCTGAAAGAAGCAGCCGAGAAAGCAAAAATTGAATTGTCCAGCAAAACGAAAGTAGAAATTAATCTTCCTTTCATTACCGCTGACCAGCACGGGCCAAAGCACATCAAAGAAGAATTGACCCGCGCTAAGTTTGAAGAGCTTATTGCCGGCATTTTAAAACGGTTGGAAACCCCGGTGAAGAACGCCTTAAAAGATTCCGGATTGAGCACCGATCAAATCCATAAAGTCATTTTTGTTGGCGGCTCAACTCGAATTCCTTCGGTACAGGAATTAGTCAAGCGGCTTACGGGCAAGGATGGTGATAAATCCGTCAATCCTGATGAGGCCGTGGCCATCGGAGCAGCTATCCAAGCCGGTGTTCTGGGTGGGGAAATTAAAGACATCCTTTTGCTCGATGTCACTCCCCTCAGTTTAGGAATTGAAACCCTGGGTGGAGTTATTACCAAGTTGATTGAGCGCAATACCACTATCCCTACCAAGAAATCGCAGGTATTTTCCACTGCCTCCGACAACCAGCCGGCGGTAACCATCAGAATCGGGCAGGGCGAACGGCCGATGTTTGCGGACAATAAGCTCTTAGGCCAATTTGATTTAGTCGGCATTCCTCCCGCTCCGCGGGGAGTTCCCCAGATTGAAGTGACCTTTGATATCGATGCCAACGGCATCGTTCACGTCAGCGCCAAGGATTTAGGGACGGGCAAGGAACAGCGCATTAAGATAACCGGCTCCGGGCAGCTGAGCAAGGATGAGATTGAACGGATGAAAGAAGAAGCTAAGAAGCACGAAGCGGAAGATGCCCAGAGAAAAGCTGACATCGATGCGCACAATAATGCCGAGGCCGTGCTCTTCCAGACCAAAAAAGTGCTGGAAGAATTTGGTGACAAAGTTGATGCCGACACCAAGAAAAAGATTGATGGCAAAGTCAAAGAGTTGGAAGAAGCCAACGCTTCCGGCACCGCCGATGAGATTACCAAGAANNGAGAAGAAATAATTTTTTTAATTTTTTTCGTTTTGATTTTACTATGACTCCCCCCATACCTATCAAAAGATATTTACCCCCAATTGTACACTGGCAATGCTTCCAAAATTTTCAAAGATGGCGATTTGATGGAAATCGAGGTGAGCGGGGAGTGGTGTGGAAAATATAACCATAAGCTTATAAATAACACTGATTAGTAAGAATATTACTAAATAATGTTACAGAACAACGTCAAAAGCGTACAATATTGGATGGCAAGGTTACCATGAAAGGATTATCAGCAAAAGAACTGGGATTGATTTCCACGTTGGAGTTTGAGAAGAAGTACTTTTTTACAACTGCTGATATAGATGCTTTTGTCAAAAATAAAACCCAGCGTTATAACCTTATAAAAAATCTAGTCAAAAAAAAGAGAATAGTCAAACTTAATAAATCAAAATATTTCCTTATTCCGATTAAAGCTAAAACCGGAGGCTGGTCAGAACATCCTTTGATAGTTATCGATGAGATGATGAATGGGAAAAATTATTTTGTTGGGGGATGGGCTGCAGCTAATTATTGGAGGCTAACTGATCAAATTCCGTTTCAATATGATGTGTATACCACCAAAAGACAAGGCCAGACCACACTTTTTCATGCACGAATAGTATTTCACAGAACTTCTAAAAAAAGAATCTCTCAGAGCACAGTTAAAATTATTCATAACCATTCTTTTCGTATTGCTAGACTATCAGAGATGAAAACATGGATACAATTAAGAGAATAAATACTGACGAACTTCGCATCATTGCCCAGCAAAAGGAATTCCCTCAACCGCTTCTCACTAAAGATTACTATATCACTGTTTTGCTTTATCTATTACGGGATATGCCGGGAATTTATTTTAAAGGAGGAACTGCTTTAAATAAAATTTTTCTTAATTATGCCCGGCTTAGTGAAGATATTGATTTTACAGTTACAGAAGATCCTTTACTAATACAAGAAAAAATAAAGGGCATAGTTACCAAAAGCGGATTTTTTAGGAAGGTATCTCAGGATGATACGAAAGAACGTTTTGTCAGGCTGGTTATCGCGTATGAGGATGCTCTTGAGAAAGGATCTATATTTATAGATTTAAACAAGAAAGGAAGTTTGATCTTACCCCCAGAGAAGCATAAAATTCCCCATTTTTACGGTAATCTTATCCCAGATTTTTCTGTTTCGACCATTTCTTTTTCTGAAATGCTTGCCGAGAAGATGAGGGCCACGATTGAACGAAACAAACCCCGGGATCATTTTGACCTCTATCAGATCATCGCCCGCCAATTGCCTTTAGATTTACAGTTAGTTCAACGAAAATGCGCTGAATCAGGCAGCGAATTTGATATCACCAAGATGTTTAACCGGGCAAATAGATTAAAACACCGCTGGGACGAAGATCTGGGACCTCTTCTCTCAAAGAAAATAACTTTTGGAGAAGTTATGAGCACTTTAGCCAAACACTTCAAGCTTAAAGAAGAGAAAAATAAGAAAAAGAAACTTAAAGAAGAAATAGGAAATTCAGATGCTTATAAAAAATTACTGAATGATATAAGTTCCCTCCTTGAAAAATTGCCTCCAGAAGTACGATCAGAAATGCGCAAACACAATAAATAAACCATGAAACTTCCCACCCTCCCCCACTGCCAGGAACTCTTTGAAAAGTACAAAGTCCCCGGCACGGTGAAAGAACACTGTAAAACGGTGCATCATGTAGCTGTGTTTCTAGCACAAGAATTAATGAAAAAGAATTATCCTTTAAATATAGAAATAATCAAGCCATTTTCCCTTCTCCACGATTTCATGAAAGCGGTGGTATTGGAGCGTCTGGATAATCCCCCTTATAATTACCAGCCCACCGCAGCAGAAGTTTCCATGCACCAGCAGCTTCGAAAACAGTATCCACAGATGTCAGAAACCAAAGTCGCCCATTTGATTCTGAAAGAACAATATCCTGAATTTGCGCAGCTCTTTGTGGAATTAGATGAGCTCACTCATAATCCCCAAGCCAAGGTTCATGAAGAAACTCGCTTTATTCATTACATAGATTGGCGGGTGCTGGGCAATAAAGTCGTGCCTCTGAGTGAGCGCCTGGACTATATATATACCCGTTACGGGCACTGGATTCGCAAAAATAATATTGACTGGGAAGCCACCAAACAAGAGCAATATGAGTTTGAACGGAAGATTTTTAACTACCTTCCCTTTGAGCCGGAAGAGCTGGGAAAGCAGGTTTCCTTGCCTCAATGATGGAGATTCATGAGAGAATAAAGAGAGAATCATGAGAATAACGGGTGAATATCATGGCCGATAAAGATTATTATCAATTGCTAGGCGTGGACAGGAAAGCAACTAAAGAAGAGATTAAAAAAGCCTATAAAAAGCTAGCCATGAAATTTCATCCTGACCGCGCTCCGGAAGACAAGAAAAAAGAATACGAAGAAAAATTTAAAGAAATCAGCGTCGCTGCCTCGGTGCTGGGAGACGACAAGAAACGTTCTCAGTATGACCAGTTTGGAAATGCCGCTTTTTCTGACGCTGGCGGGGGAAGCGCCTCAGGATTTGAAGGGTATGACTTTTCGGATATCATGTCGCAGTTTCGTTCCGGAAGCTTTGGCAATTTTGATGATGTCTTTGACCAGCTGTTCGGCGGGAACGGACAATCCCGGAGAGGATCGCGCTCAGCCAGGGGCTCTGACCTTTTGCAGGAGATAGAGATTACCTTGGAAGATGTTGCCAAAGGCAAAAAAGAACTGCTTCAGCTCAATAAATTAGAGCATTGCCCTGCCTGCCAGGGTCGGGGAGCGACCAAGTTTGACTCCTGCCAGCACTGTCACGGAAGCGGATACTTAAAACGCACCCAACGAACGGCCTTTGGCTTATTCCAGCAGACCGGGCCTTGTCCGTACTGCCAGGGCCGGGGAGAATTACCCCAGGATTCCTGTTCCTCCTGTGGCGGGGAGGGAGTCCTTCGCAAGAAAAAGAAATTGGAAGTGCAGATCCCTCCCGGAGTAGAAGCAGGAATGCGCCTGCGCCTGGCTCAGGAGGGAGAAGTCGGCTCGGGGGGAGGACCGGCTGGAGATTTGTATATCCACATACTGGTAAAAGAACATCCGGTCTTCACCCGGCGGGGCGATGATATTGAGATAACTGTTCCCATTTCATTTACCCAGGCAGTGTTAGGCGATGACATTGAGGTTCCGACCATTTCCGGCCAAGCGCAGTTAAAAATTCCCGCCGGAACTTCTTCAGAAACCATTTTCCGTATGCGGGGGCAGGGCTTGCCGTCGCTGCATGATTCCGGGAAAGGCGATCAGATGGTCAAAGTGCGTATCGAAGTCCCCTCTAAATTGACCAAGAAACAAATTGAATTAATTAAGGAACTGCATGAAGAAAATCCCAGCAAGAATTTCTTTGCCCGGTGGTTTGGGTAGAGGAGTAGCGCTTCTTTCGATACTAACTTGGAATACTAGAAAATGCGAGATGGCTCCGCACAAAGTGCGGAGTTAATAATAATAGCTCGCATTTTCTGTTCCGAAAACTCGCCAATAGATACGAGAGCCGTAAAGCTCCGGACGAAGTCCGGAGATAGGCTCGAGTGGCGAGTTTTCGTTACCTAAAAACTTAAATAGTACTTCTCCTCAATGGAACCGCATGCGAATCAGGTATAAATGGATTTGTGTGATGCTGTTAGTTCTGGTTATTATCTTAGTCAGTATTCTTTTTTGGCAAAGTCAACGTGCCCCCCCCCCGATAACACCCAAAGATAGTCTGTTATCTCCTCGGATTTATACTGGATTACTGCCAGAGAAATCATATCTGATTGTCAACTTCAAGCCCTTGAAGCAGGAGTTGAATCAGTATATTGCAGATAATAATCTGACTGTAGGAATTTATGTCGAGAATTTTCGCAATGGGGCGTACATGGAAATCAATGAGAGAAAGGATTTTTATCCGGCTAGCCTGAGTAAATTGCCCTTGGCTATAGGAATAATGCAGAAAGTGGAAGATGGTAAGTTGAGTCTTGACACTCTCGTTAACGTGAGCAAGGACGTTACGGGAAATAATGGGTTTGGAAAACCCTATTTGCTTTCATCCCATCAATTTAGCATTCGTGAATTGTTGGAGAAACTATTGATAGAGTCAGACAATACCGCGATATACCTCCTACTTCCTTTTTTAAGTATTGCTGATGCCCAAGGATTGTTAGATTATTATGGAATCAATATAATCGTTAATGATCCTGTGTACCAAAATGGAATGAGCCCAAAATCACTTTCTATTGTTTTCTCCAGCCTCTACTTTTCAACCGTGCTGGAGGCGAAGAATTCAGAGTATCTCTTATCCTTAATGAAAAATACTCTCTTTGATATTAAAACTATTGCCGGCATCCCCTCAGAAGTTCAAGTAATCCATAAGTTCGGGGTTAATTATTTTCAGGGGAATAATAATTTCCACGATTGTGGAATCATGTATATTGAAGAGAGCAGGATTTTTTACTGTGTGATGACCGAGGGAATGCCGGAAAAAGAAGCGGTCTATCATACTGGGGTTATGGTTTCTAAGATATATGAGTACATCGTTGAAACCAGAGCAAAACTGGATGAATTACAAGGGTTTCATATTTAGTCAACATGACCGGGTTAAGTCAAGAACGGCACCATAGCAAGGTTGTGGTGATAAAACCACAACCCAAAGAATGCCAATGCACCGTTCCAGCTTTGAAAAGTACTAAACCATTTAATTCTACGTTTGACTTCTCGATTAAGTCTCTCAATTATGACATTTTTACCAATGCCACTATTAACTACATGTTTTTTCTTATAAGTGTGCCATTCCCAACCCCTCACTTTTTTAATAGCTGATTGGTACTGCCAGAGTCCATCTGTAATTATTTTCTCTGGTCGTGTTCCAGCAATTTCCAGAGCTTTTTGCATAACTAACTTCGCATCTTTATAGTATCGACCTTTACTAAGATGCCATGCTAAGACTTGTTTTGTCTTAGCACAATAAACTATCCAAAGCCAATATCCTTTGCCCTTAATTTTTACATAGGTCTCGTCTGCATGCCAGGTTGAAGAAAGCATTTCTCGTCGGATAATAGGTTTCTTAACAGCAGAAACCCAGAGCCTGACTGCTTCACGGCTCACTTCAATATTAAATGCTTTTTTTAGAATATCCGCTACTCCCTGAAGAGAAGCAGCCATATGGGGAGAAGTATAAATTTCCACTGCGAACCCAATTATGGCGCTGAAAATTGAACCTCTACGGACTAC
>DUFZ01000022.1 GCA_013331635.1 Candidatus Woesearchaeota archaeon
ATCCAGGATAGCATGCCTAATATTCCAGAAGAACAAAAAAAGTACTTTATTAAAATTATTCAGAATTCTCTTAAAGCATCATTAGTGGTCAAAGAATTAAGAAAATTATACCATCTATAATTGCGAACTCCATCCTGAAATTTTAGTATCCCTGGAGCTGCTATTACTACTAACGGCTTGCCCGTATGTTTAATTACCCTTGCTTAGTTTTCGGTGGGAAAACTCATAATATGCTTAGAAAAGAGGGAAATTGCTGTTGACAAGAGAACTATAGGTAAATGTGGATACCAACTAAAAATCCTGCCATCAAAATCAAACCTTCCATTTCTTCAGAGTCTTTACAAAATCATAATTAGTCAAATCACAATGAATCGGGGTAATTGAGATATAATTATTCCGTATTGCCTCTATATCAGCGTCTTTTTGGCCGTCTGATTCTACAATTTCACCTGTAAGCCAATAATATGTACGCTTACGCGGATCTTCTCTTTTATCAAACCGCTCCTTAATTGCAACTTTACTTTGCCTGACGATCTTAACTCCCATAATACGCTTACTATCTACGGCCGGAATATTTACATTTAACAAAGTTCCTTGCGGCAAGCCATTGTTATCCAGAATTATCTTTGTAAGTTTTTTAGCAAAATCTGCCGCGAAAGCATAATCTGGATTTTCAAAAGTTGCCAAAGAAATAGCAAAAGAAGGAATACCTAAAATTGCTCCTTCGGTTGCCCCGGAAACTGTTCCAGAGTACAAAACGCTATAGCCCGTATTGGGCCCAAGATTAATACCTGATATAACTATATCCGGCTTCTTTTTTAGAATAGCCCTGATGGCAAGCTTCACGCAATCAGCGGGCGTGCCAGTGGTAGCGTAACCAAAGAACTTACCATTTCGTTTTACCTCTTTTACCCTTAAGGGATCAGAAAGTGTAATCGCATGTCCAACAGCGCTTCTTTCGGCATCAGGGGCAACAATAGTTACGTTGCCAATTTGACTAAGAGAATCACATAACGCCTTTATCCCTTCGGAATAAATACCATCATCGTTAGTAAGAAGAATGTTTAATTTACTCAGCTTTTTTGTCATAGTAATCCGTATCTTCTTGAATACTTCTTCCTTCTTCATAGATATGCGCTGTCCACAAATCGGCAAAGTGCGCTAAAAGCGTAAGTAGCATCTCATGATGCGCTACTTCTTTATTCCCCTCTACATACTGACCGTCATGATACAGGATCGCCTGAGCTTCGGAATCAGACAAAGGTATATATTTGGCTATTAAATACAGGCTACGAGCTGCCAGGCCCATATATACTTATTTGGGATTAATTTTATAAGTAATACCTCTGTTCTTAATCTCCCATTCATTATCGTTCTTGAGATACCTGGGCTTACCCGGCATGCCAATTTTTCCGATGTCATGCAAAAGTCCGACAATAACACAAGACTCCTCAGATACCTGCGGCGCTAATGCCTCCCTAAATTTTAACAGCGTTTCTGCAACACCAACACTATGCTCCAAGAGACCACCTTCCTTATTTAAATGAAACCTAGTGCTCGCGGGGCTGGTAAGCCAAGAAGTCTTACTCTCCAGCATACGGATAAAATCACTAAAATCATTCTTTCGCACAACCACCTTGTTTTGTAACGCTTTGTATCTTTGAAGTATCTCCATTACGCCTCCGCGTTCTGGGGCCGTTTCTCCATGACAACCCGCAAAAATTGATCTCCCGGAATCCATTGGTTACTTTTTTGCTTTGACAAAATCTCCCATGGACGATCTGTAATCTCTTCCCAATTCAACTCCTTTAGCCGCTTTAAACCTCCTCGAATCCCAATAAAAACCTTACCCTGAAAAGAATCCGCAATTTTGTCCACAATCTCAAAAGGTAGTGTGTAATCCCATTCAATCTGTGGGATTTTCCCGTCTAATCGCCACGCCACTAAATCATTAAAGATTGCTACCGGCAACCAACTATGCCTATTTTCCATAGGTTGAGTAGTAAATTGAAACGTCCTCTTCTGTAACTCATGCTTCTCAATGCCTAAAAGCCCCGAAACGCCATGCTGGACGCCTACAAACCCCTTTGACTTGTCCTTTAAATCAGTTATTGCATACTTTCCTTCAGATAAAGGATTTAACATGCCTTTTGAAGCTGGCCGTTCGTAATCATATCCTTGGAAGTTATTTTCAATAAAAGATAATAAAGCCTTCAAGGTATGACGCGTATATTCCGGGATAGGATCAATGCTACCCATAGACTCTTTCTCAATAATATCAATTATAGCGCCAGCAATAGATGGAATTTCCTGTGATTTTTGCCAGAACATAAGAACCCGATTATCTTCTTTAGCTATTTTGAGGTTTTCAAATTCTTCAGCTGCCCTTGCAGAATCCGCTGGAGCAATATATGCCATTACAATAGCAGCGTTCTTAAACTTTGATTTTATTCCATCATACTCCCGCTGTAACTGCTTCTCAGTAACCGATCCCTCGTAGATCTTATTCTCGATACCAATAACCCATTTCTTTCCTCTGTTCGCCCCAGGATCAATCCCTAGAACAATATCAACGAAAGCATTGTCAACCGCACATTCAAGAATACAATCAAATTTTGTTTCTGTTGCATGCTCACTGCGCATACGCGATACCAACCCATTCTTGATTACCTGAAGATCCGGCTCCTTCTTAGCCAATTGTTCAATAAAAGCTAAGAGAAACTGATACCCCAGCCCATGCTCCATTCTCGGATTCAGAAACCATGCCACAACTGCAGAGGCATATTCTTCATAAAATGATTTCTTCCCCGAAGCCAAAACCTTAAAAATATTCATTGGATTAATTCTCCTTTATTTCTATCATGAAAACGACCGAAGATCAATCACTGCTTAACGATTCTCCGGTAAAACCCTGTTAAGAATTTCCAGCCTCAAAAATGTCGATGACCGTAAAAAACGCATAGATAGCATCTTCGGGAACAAATAACATTCACCTATTTTTTAGTCTGCGCTTTATAAAGCGCCTCTTGCTGTTCTGCCCAAATTTTCAACTGCGGATCAATCTTTTTGAGCCAATCTTTATCTCCACTATTTACCCACAGCGGATCATCATCACCTTTACGAATCCCTTGTTTCAAATCTTGGATTTTACCAGTCTTAATATTATATCCGGACTGAATCGTATAATACCCATTCGCCTCTGTGTCCTCATACTCTACATACATTAAATGCCAACGACCGGCAGTGCAAAGAGCCCCATCGTTATTCCACATTCGCTTAGAATTTCTTGGCAATTCAACACCTTGAATGACATATATGGCTCGCTCAACTTCTTCCTTCCCATTAGCATCTCTGGCAAAGGCTTCAGCTGGTGGAGAAATACGAATATTTACCCTATGAGCATGCCCAGATCCCACATTAATAAGATTAATCGTACGATTTTTCCCCTCTTCGCCAGCGTAAATTCCTATTTCACCTTGTTTTGACAGCCTCGTCGCGATGATGTAGGGACGAATCGACACTATAGTCGATTTCCTTGCGTGTTCCAGTTGTCCATTGGTTGTCCAAGCATAATAGGCGGTGATGCCAATCAATGCGGCAGTGAGCGATACTATTGGCACATCATCATGCTTTGTATCGAAAAAATAGACTAAAACCATCGGTATTACCGCAAATAACAACAGCAATCCTATATTTTTCAATCGTCCTACCACTAACCTATCTCCATTGTTTAATCTTTGGCGCCGTTTTCGAAACATCGACCTTGCCAAGTATTTCATCCTGCGTCGGTTCGCGTCCGAGAATGCCTTTCAAAACCCCCGCATAGGCCTTTGATATCTGCTCGCTCCGATATAGATCTTCAGACGACGTCATCTTGTCCGTGGCATATCTAACCTTGATCCGCGCCGGATCACCAAAACGCCTTTTGAAATTATCCGATAGGCTTCTACCCATAACTGATTTTACTCATCATCCCAAGAGTCTTTTTTCTCAAAGCCTTTGATGAATATAGTCAAAATTTCCCTATAGCTATCAGTTAGCCATTCGGGATTGTCCTTTAATATCTTCTCGCTAGCAGTTTTTAGTTGATGAATATCACAAAATTGCTCCAAATGCTTTGGCTCAATCTTTAATTTATAAGTGGCAAAATGCGATCCCATAGTGGATTTTCCCGAAAACCCACCACACCCACCTAAGAATTCCGGAACTTTTTTCTCATCAGAAACTATTCCTGCAACCCAACGCTTCACCTCATCTATATCCGCCCATCGAACCCAATCATGCAATATAGAAAGCAAATGACGAGTTTTATAGAAGTTTTCATTCTTGCTACGCTCACGAATTAGCTTTAACGCAATATCCTTAACTTCATCTGTTTCGGTCTGCGTTAACAGTTTTTCCTCTTTCTCTTTTTGTTTATTGTCTTTATCTTGCCGATACCATTCCCGCCAAATATAATTTGTTAAACTGATCGGAAAAAGTACTGCACTCTTTGTTTGCGCGATTGCATCAGCAAGTATTCCTTTTCTCTCAGCCTCATCGAACATTTTAAGTACGCGATAAAGAGTCCCGTCAATAAGCCAATCCAACGGAAGCTCCATCATGCCGTCGGGTTTAAATGGTAAGAAATCTCCGGTCTCGAACACTGCTGAAATAAAACTGCATGCCAATTGGCGGTCATGGTTTTGCTTGAGATGATTTTCAATCTTTGGTAATAATTTCTTAATTCGGCCATCGACCATGTAATTCTTCAAAATAAGCACCAAATTCTCATAGGCGCCCAGTTCCTTAATAACATTATCGGACTCTTTAGCTGATATCTCGCCTTCCGCCACCGTCCCCTTAAAATAGAACTCAAAATAAGCCGAAAGGCATACTCTCTTATTGCTCTCCCATGCCTCCCAAAAACCATCACCCCAGCTGTGCCTGTTAAAAACAGAATCGATCTCCGGAAATAACAAAATAAGCAATTCTTGAATCTCTTCTCGGAATTGAGAAGAAGCCATATCCGGAAGTTTCTTTATCCATTCATCTTTCTCATCATTCTTCGATCGCCCTCTCGCAAACGTAGGATCGGAAAGCAAGTACTCCTTATTATCTCTGATCGCCTTATATAAATCTGGGGCGAATACATGTATGGCTTCAATAATTAATACGTCAACCGGGCTGACTTCATTTTGCACAATCGGATGAATAAAATTTACAGAGTTAAGAAACCTTTTAACATCCCTGATATTTCTAAAAAGCGCTGGCAAGGGGCCAAACTTGACCTCATTCCATCGCGTCTGCTCATATTTTTCAGATGGAATCGTCTTCATTACGTCATCTATGCCAGCCCAAAGAACACTCGTCAATTTGCTTCTGCTCGGATTCGGAACTTCAAAATCAAGCTGGACAATCTTTTCTAAATATCGCGTTTCACTCCCGCGCTGAAATGGCTCGAGCGCTTTCTCAACCAAAAGATGATCGAACGCAAGCAAATAAATCGTATTGGGAAAGTCGGCAACCGCTTTAATCAATTGAAATAATTGCCGTATTTCTTCACTTGTAAGCCGATCCACATCATCAATTGTAACCAGCACAGGCGCCTGAAGTTTTCTTAGGGCGTCACAAATCCTCTTTTTATTGGAATCCAGATCATTCTCGATATCCTTCTGTACAGCTCGTGTAGATCCCTTGAGAAGTTTTAAACCGTCACGGAATTTCTCGATATAACCTCTTCCGGGCACCGGCAACCATGAAACATAATCAAAAATCTTCTCATAAACTTCCAGCTTTTCTGCCGCCTCATGGGCATATTCTGATAAGTCTGGTTTCTTCAATGCTTTTCGCAATTCACCAATAAATGTTCGAATTAACTGTTCATGACCAGATATAACCCACGGCTGGAATCTTACGATTATTGGCTTTTCTTTACTATCCAAAGTAGCAGTCTGTTCTTTAATGATCTCCAGACACATATTAATCAAAGAGGTTTTACCGGAACCCCAAGGACCGTGTAATGCCAAGCACAAGCTCTCTCTTGACTTCCACTTCAGAATACCCTTGGCAATATGCTCCGCATACCCGCTTCGATCGAGAGCATCCTCGCCTTTATGATTTATTGGACTATCGCCTAATATTTCCATTTTATTTAATGTACTTTGCCATCTCCTCAAACTTCTCGAGTAGTTTATTTGTCAAATCAGTCTTTTTAATCAGGAAGGGACCACAGCGGCCAAGGGCGATTCCCGCGAATTCAGGTCCCCACGTTGGACTCGAGGCGTAATTGGGCAAAGCCCTCTAAGCGCAAGGAAATACGTATACTTGTGAAGATGTACCGGCGCCGCGGTCGCGGCACGGCCATCAGTTTATACGATCCTTTGCCACCTCTCCCACAAGCGCCAAGGCCGGTTTACAAGAACATCGTGGCCATGGCCGTCCAAGTCCGGGAATATCTGATCGAAAATCCTCAAAGAACACAAACTGCCGCAGGCAACCACTTCGGCGTCACCCGGG
>DUFZ01000009.1 GCA_013331635.1 Candidatus Woesearchaeota archaeon
GAGATTAGTTGTCCGACAGAGCATCTAATACACAAGGTTTATAAGTTATCCGCTAAAATCAATGTTTATGGCTGGAATAATAGACTTATTGTTAACTCCTCGTACCGAAGAAGAAGCAGTAGTGATTAATCATACCAACGAATTAGTAGTTCTCGACAAAATACCTTACGATGGCGATCTTCCACTTAAAGAGTATGATCTCAGCAGAAACTTTGTAGAGTGTTTGAGAACGGAAGTTCCTGCACCAAGAGCTAACACCTATGTTCTGAATATTGTTAAGGTAGAAGCAACTGAAAGTAGAGTTACTTTATCAACCAATTATAGTACTATGCGCAGCCAGTTTGCTTTACGCCGATGGATTCCAGAATTAAGTTTAGATTCTCCAGAAAGAGCATTAATACTGCAATATGTTCTTCCCATTGGCGGAACGATGATCATAGAAAGCATTGACAAAAAAATTTTGATTGAGGAAAGAGGCCAAGTAGAAGTTCCTGGGAAATATATGCTGGCGCCAGCTGGTGGTTGTGAGACTCGCAACTGGAAAGTCTTCCCAGAACCATTTCGCAGCATTAAAGGAGAGGCGTGGGAAGAAACGGGCTTACTTCCGGGCGATTATTCTCCTATTGGCCTAATAGGGGTAGCAAGAGATGTAACTGACGGATTTAACCCTACTTTGCTGTATCATACTACGATCCAACTTCCACTGGAAGAAATTATTGCCAAAGCGGAAAGTCTTGCTCCGGAAGCAGGAGAGCATCAGCGGCTGATGGGGGTTGATGTTGAAAGTTCCGAGTTACTTCATTTCTGCACTAAAAACACCCCCCAAATGATAGGCAATGGGTTAGGGGGAATTATTGCTTTTGGAAATTATAAATATGGAGAGTCCTGGGTTCACGATGCTACCCGCACTTTAGAGAAATATGGGTGGGAAATAAAAAATAATAATAGAAAATTCCCGGCATAGGCTTTAATATTAAGAGATAATAATTATTAGTTAAGAACCATGACCAATAATAATCTTATACTTTATGACGTTGGTGCAGTCCTGCTAGAGCTTGATTACGGCTCATTCTATCGAGAGGCAAGCAGAATAACTGGAAGGACAGCAGAAGATTTACGTAAGGTACACAGTCAATTAGAGCTGGAAAGTCTTACAGGTCGTATGCCAAAACATCAATTCCTTGCAAGAATGAGACTAGAACTTACCTCGGCGATAGGAAGTGATGACGAACTCATTCGTCTTTTACTCTTGAGCTGGCCACGTCCTATTCATGATATGGTTGCGCTCAAAAGGAAGACTGCTCAGGCTAATGCTGATATCGGTCTGTTCTCTAATATTGGAGACATTAGCTTGGAGCTTCTTACTACAAAATTCCCAGAAGTATTCGATTTACATGGATCATTAGGACCAAGAGTATACTCATTTCAAGTAGGTGCAGTTAAGCCAAATATGCTTATGTATGAAGCAATTAATAGTTACAAAAAAGTAGTGCTGGTAGAAGACAAACCGAATTACCTACGCATTGGCATCGAGGAATTTGGCTGGAGTGGTGTTTATTATTTCAGTCATATCGATCCTGCAGAATCAATCAGGGCTGTGCAGGGCAAGCAAGAATTCATGCATCCAAGAATGCTGCATGCTAAGAGTGCAAAAGAAGTTGAAGCTGCACTTTTAACATTAGGATTTCTCTAAAATTCATAGTCATCACACCATAAAAGAGTAAAAACAAGAGAAAATTCTACTTCCAGTTGGATATACCTAACCATTATGATTTAAGCAGGAAGTTTTAAATAGGGTTTTCTGGCCATAAGGTTAAAAATGAAAAGTGTTGCAGCTGTATTTAAAATATTTTTTACGACTAAAATATTTATCATTCTTTTGTTCTTAGTAATGCTTTTATTGCGTTTAGTTTATTTAGATGCTGATCCCTCTTTTGTGAAAAGAGTTAGTGATTTATCTGATGAAGGCATCTGGGTTCATGGAGCCAGGTCATTGTTTCTCTTTGATGATCCTTCTCCCGATCAGGCCAACCAATCATGGTCTGTTACCATTTTACATACGCTGTTGATGGTCCTTTCTTTTTCTTTCTTTGGTGTTGGTCTTTACCAAGCTCGCCTAGTTTCGGCGTTATCAGGCTGGTTTATCCTCCTTATATTATACTTTTTCATCAAACGGCAGTGGGGAGAGAAACCAGCGCTGGTTAGTGTTTTAATTCTTGGCCTTAATGATACTTTCTTAATTTATAATAAATTAGCTTTTGGAGTTGTGCTCCCGGAGATGTTCATCCTTTTGGCTTTCTTTTTATGGTATAAAGGAGCAAAGAATAAAGTATTCTACCTTTTATCTGGAATAAGCTTTGCTTTGGCAATTTTATCCAAGTTATCAGCTTATTATTTTGCGTTAGTCTTTTTAATACTCTGGCTGCTGCAACTATATAGAAAAGAAACTCAAATTTCAGCTATTTTCTGGTTTGGGATAGGCAGCTTGATACTTCTGATTCCTTATGCTATCTTTTTAACTATTAATTGGGACGTTTTGTCGGTCAATTTTATGGTTCTCTATAATTTTTATAATTCAGATGGAAGCATCATACTAAACTTTTTTCGTTCTTTTTCTAACAACTTATTTGGGCTGCCCAGTATGTTCTTATTAATAGTGCTTACTGCTTTATATTTCCTCAAAAGAAACCGATTTCTGGACCTAAGAGAGATGGATTTTGTTGAACTAACTGCCCTCTGCTGGCTGGTGGTTGGTTTTGTATCCATCGTTCTCTTAAGTGATTTAAGTGATCGCAGATTCTATGGCTTTCTGATACCAATGTCCATACTAAGTGCGAAGCTTTATCTGGAAAATGGTGCCATTGATCTTAATACTATTATCTCCAAGGTCAAGGAAAATTGTTTAAAAGGATTTTTGGAGAGGGGTATATATTCTCTTTTGTTTAGTTATCCCTTGGTTGCTCTTTTAGTTTCATCTGGATCTTTATATTTATGTAATCCCATTGGAAAGTGCAGGATTTTCCAATGGTACTTTCTTCTGATCTTTCTGGTCATTTTTATATTATTCCTGGCCGCTTTAACTTTCCTGAAAAGGAAATTTAAAGAATATTTTGTCCACTTCTTTACTGTCTCTAGCATCTGCCTGCTGGCACTTCTCCCGTTTTTTACCCTTTTACGCCATTTTTCCAGGCATTTTGGTATTATTACTTCCACTCTTGACCAAGAGACGATTTATATCATTGCCTCCGCCTCATTTGTTCTTGTTATGATGGCTGCGTATGCCTTTCTATCGATTCGCTGCCGCAATTTACTTTTTTTAAAACCAACTCTCATTAAAGGTTTTTTAATGTTTTATTTTATAATAAGCGGTGGGCTGATTGGGCTAACTTTCATCAAGCCCTCTTTTACCCTGTCCGACAGCTCCCGCGATCTCATTATCCTTGGAAAATCAGAAGCTAGCGGGGCTTTAGATCAGGTTTTATCGATAAATTCTTTTTATTTGCCATTATTAATTACTGGTGGTGTTTTTGAACCAGTAAATAAGGAGCATGATAAAAATCGTATACACACTATTTTTAAGATGCAGTCTATGGATGGAAGACCGCAAGAAGGTGGAGCCCGGCTTAGTGAGAAAGAGTATACTCATTCAACATTAATTAGGACTATCTATTTATTTCCCTATCCATTTACAGATAAATATAGGGTGGTGATAAAAGTCTATGAAGTGGAGGGTTATAATAAAGAAAATGAATAACTGTGGAAAAACCGCAAAAATAGTCCTTTTGTTAATTTTTAGTCTTGGGGGTCTCAAAAAATTCCTCAAAGCACTGCACTATATAAGAAATATGCTCCAGAGTTATGCTCGGATGAACACCGATCCAAAAGGTATTGTTCATGACATAATCAGTATTTTCTAATGCACCGACAACCCGGTAGGTAACTCCTTCAAAGTACGGCTGTTTGGTGACGTTCCCCGAGAATAAGAGTCGTGTTCCTATTCCTTTATCATTGAGATATTGGGTCAGCTGTTCTCGGGTAAAATGGCAGTTTTCTTTGACCGATAAGAGAAAGCCAAACCAGCAAGGATCTGCCTGTTCAGCGGCTCTGGGGAGCTGCAGATACTGGTTGAACTTACTAAGACCTTGCCCAAGTAAGGAAAAATTCTCTTTCCTCTTCTCAATAAAAAAAGGAAGTTTCTCCAGTTGTGCTAAACCCAAGGCTGCCTGCATATCAGTTATCTTTAAATTGTATCCAATATTAGAATAGATATATTTGTGGTCGTAACCAAAAGGAAGCTGACCTAACTGCCATTGAAATCTTTTTCCGCAGGTATTCTGACAGCCCGGCATGCACCAGCAGTCTCTTCCCCAGTCGCGAAAGGAACGGATTTCTTGAACCAGTAAATCATTATTGGTGATGACTGCTCCCCCTTCACCCATGGTAATTTGGTGCGCCGGGTAAAAGCTAAAAGTGGCAATGTCCCCAAAGGTTCCCACCAGTTTGTTCTCGTACCGGGAACCCAAGGCATCGCAGCAGTCTTCAATAAGCCACAAATTATGTTTTCGGGCAGTCTCTACTACTCTTTGAAGATTATAGGGATTACCAAGTGTATGGGCCAGGAAAATAGCTTTTGTTTTTGGACCTATTGCTTTTTCAAGCAAGTCCGCCTTCACATTATATGTTTCTTTATCAATATCAAGTAATACCGGAACACAGCCAATCTGAATAACAGGATTTACAGTTGTTGGAAAACATGCTGCTACACCAATAACTTCATCTCCCCTTTGAATCCGCCGCTCCCCCAATCTGGGAGAAGTAAGCGCTGTCAGCGCCAGTAGATTAGCGCTGGAGCCGGAGTTGACTGTGATGGCATGCTTAACCTGCAAGAAATCACTCAACTTTTTTTCAAATTTTTTGGTGAACCTTCCTTCCGTCCACCATCCATCCAGCGATGCTTCCACCAACAGCTTAAGTTCTTCTGCATCAAATTTTTTCCCCGAAGGCTGGATGAGATCTTTTCCTAGCCGTATTTCTCGATTCTTAAAAGTAGTATCATAGTAAGCCTCAACGAGCTTACGTATCTCTTTTTTTATTTCATCACTACTTAAATTTGAGGTTTCCATTTGCTCAGATTATTTTCTATGCTTCTTGGCTGAAAGTTGATTCGTTTAATAAGTTTATGAATTTCTAAAGCGCATCGTTTGGGACGCAGGGCTGCAGCACCAAATTGCTCTGTGGAGAGAGGCTTAAGCAGTTGCGTGTCAAAACCAAACTCTTTTGCCACCGCCAGAGCAAATTCATAATTTGAAAGGTTGTCCGGACCGCCAAGATGATAGATACCTGATGATTCCGTAGCTATCAGCCTAGCGATGGCCGTAGCAGCATCCTCAGTGCTGATAGGATTAGTATATTGATCATTGGTTATCTTGATTTGTTCTTTTCCTTTAAATTGTGTAATTAAACGCGCAAGAAAATTTCGTTGGTCATATCCTAAACTGTAAATTTTGGAAGTTCGAACAAGTAGAGAGCCTGGAGCTTGCATTGTAATTTGCTCTCCAGCTAGTTTCGTTTTGGCATAGGTATTGAGTGGATGGGGAAAATCAGCTTCAGTATAATATCCTTTTGTACCATCAAAAACATAGTAGGTAGATATGAAAACAAGTTTCGCTCCTATTTTTTGTGCCGCTGCAGCAAGAGAGAAATGACCTTGCACATTAATGCTTTTAGCGAGTTCAGGAAGTTCTTCACATTTATCAACAGGAGTCATCGCCGCTGTATTTATAATGATAGTAGGCCTGACCTCAGATATCACTCTATTGATTTGATCTTGATTTTGAATATCAAGATGAATGAGACCTTGTTTTTCAACATGATGATATGTTCCTGCAACTGTAGAGAAAAGACGTAATTCTTCCAACAGCGCTGTTCCTAACTGTCCACTTGCACCGACTAGGAGAATTTTTGGTTGTTTCATGTTGTAGTCGGTTCACCTTCAGCCATGTTTAATTCCCCAATCATACCCAATAGTTTTATCAAATGGATCCATACGCACGATCTCATCTGAACGGTGGGGGACATCAGTGCAGTTAGCAACGATGGCTTTTTCATTCCCTACTGCTTTAAAACCATTAACGACCCCGGGAGGAACCGATACCAAACAGTAATTGTCCTGCCCCACAAAAATCTCCTGCAATTCTTTATTGGTTGGTGAATCAGGACGAGCATCATAGAGAACTAGTTTGATGTTGCCATCAACAACGGCATAATTCAAAGTCATTTCTTTATGAAGATGCCAGGCTTTGATTGCTCCCGGAAAAATAACTGAGAAGTAAATTTCCCCAAATTTCGTAAAATACTGTGAATCATTGCGCATCATCTGCATAACCATTCCGCGCTCATCCATCACTCTTTTAAGTGGAATAATGTTAACTCCTTTTATCATTGTAATTTCCTCCCTGCAGTTGAGAATAAAAATCAATTTGTTTTGCACACAGTGCGTATACATCTTGGGTGTGGAAATTTTTATACCAATCAACAGTCATGGTGATAGTTTGATCCATGGTCAAGCGCGGCGTCCATTGTAACATGAATTTTGCTTTGCTGTAATCTAGACTAAGGAGGTGTGCTTCATGTTTAGTGTTGGTATCATCCACCTGCTCCCAAGAACCAGTGCCCCAGCTATGAATTATCTTTTCCACCAGCTCCTGAACCGGAACGATACTATGTAAGTCTGGACCAAAGTTCCAACTTCCTATCCTATCACGGTTGTGCCATAATTGTGACCCTAACAGAAGATAGCCGCTTAGTGGTTCAAGGACATGCTGCCAAGGTCGAGTCGCTCGTGGATTGCGCAGGGAAATAGTCTTGCCATCTAAAAGTGCACGCATACAATCAGGTACAATCCGATCCTTGGCCCAATCTCCTCCTCCTATGACGTTGCCGGCTCTCACCGATGCTATTGCCTGGTGGTTAGCTTGTTGGAAAAAAGAATTGATGTACGAATCTATAACCATTTCTGCGCAGGCCTTGCTGGCGCTGTAGGGATCGTGGCCGCCCAGCTCATCCTGCTCTCGGTATCCCCAGACCCAGCCTTTGTTTTTATAGCATTTATCAGACGTAATCATGATGGCTGCTTTGACATTAGGGCTGTTTCTAATCGCTTCCAGTACATGCACCGTTCCCAGCACATTGGTGTGAAAGGTTGCTGCGGGTTGCTCATACGATTCCCGTACGAGTGGTTGTGCCGCTAAATGGAATACTATTTCTGGTTGGTGAAGAGCAACCATATTTTTTATGAACTCTCCGTTGCGGATATCTCCGATCATATGAGTTACTTTTTTTTGCAAGGCAGCACGTTGAAAAATGCCATCGGAATTTCCCTCATCTAAAGATATACCCACAACCTTGGCACCAAGTTTTGCAAGCCAGAGCGCCAACCACGACCCTTTGAAGCCTGTATGACCCGTGATCAGGACAGTCCTTCCACGATAGACACTCAAATCGCCAGTACTTTTAGTATTGCTTTTAGTATTAATGTCGTTAGTCATTCCAGACCTTCCAAGGCGTAGATTTCTGCCATAAGGCATTAAGATCTTCATAATCTTTATAGGTGTCCATACAATGCCAAAACCCTTTATGATGATAGACACATACTTGCCGATTAGCAGATAGTTGAGGAAGCACTTTGGATTCAAACATGCAATCCTCCTGAAAATAATCAAAGAATTCCGGCTTGAGAACTAGAAATCCGCCATTGATGATGTCATTCATAGGGGGTTTTTCCGTAAAGTCTAATACTTCGTGATTGACATTTAATTTTATGAGCCCGTACTTCGAGACGGGATTGATGCCCGTGAGCGTACAGATTTTATCGTTTTGATGATGGAACTCCAGCAAGCTCTTAAGATTAATGTCCGCCACGCCGTCACCATAGGTCAGCATAAAATCTTCCCTGCCAACATAGGGCTGGATCATTTTGATGCGACCACCGGTTAAGGTGTTCTCTCCGGTATCCGCAAAAGTAACTTTGCAATCGGTCAGAAAGAAATTCTGGGTGTGGAAATATTCCTGTCCGGAAGAAAGATCAAGAGTAAAATCATTGGTCAGATACCTGTGCTCTAGAAAATATTTTTTGATTTGTTCCCCTTTATAACCAAGGCAGAGGACAAAGTCTTTGAATCCTTGAGAAGCATAAATTTTCATGATATGAATCAGGATCGGCACGCCGCCAATCTCAACCAGAGGCTTTGGCTTGAATTCGGTCTCTTCGCGCAACCTGGTCCCCTTTCCACCACAGAGAATGACAACTTTCATAGTGCAGAAACACTTTTTTTAATGTTATAACTCTATTTTGCGATGAAGTTTATATAAAGTTTTTGATGCTTTATTCTATTTCACAGAAAGACGGCTAAAAAACAGACTTTATGGTAAACTTGGGCTTTTTGGCTGTTTTGTCTTCTCTCTCATAATATCCGCAAAACTGGCATAATCAATCTTTCCATGATCGATTATCTCAAAGATTAATTCTTTACATCGTTCGCTCCAAGTATCTCGCAGACCATCCTTTACTCCGTGATAGGCTGTCACACAGGTGAGCATTCGTCCCGCTGAAAGAATTTTATCTACTTCACTATGCACTTGGGCAGAAGGATCGTACTTACTGCCAGCTTTTTGTAATGTCTTAAAGAAAATATCTTTTGCTTCTTCAAAAGTATTTTGATCAAAATAGTTTAGCAATTGTAATTGAATCATGTTAAATTCTAATGTAGGCATTCCCGCTTGACAAAATTCAAGATCAAAATAACCAGAAGGCTTCCCTCTTTCATCTACCAGAAAATTTGTAGCATGAAAGTCAGCAAGCACGAGTACCGGTTTCTCATGATAGGATTTAAGTTGATCATCCAGAGAGCTTATGCTTTTTCCAAAATAACTACGAATTTGATCCAATTCCGAAGATGTCGCTCCTCCTTTCTGCTCTTCTCTCTGTAATTTTAAATCTACCATAGAGTTTAACCTTTGCGCGAAGGACTGTATTCCAGTTGGAAATATCTCCCCTCCCGGCATGATATCCCCATAGGAAGCGAAAACCACTTGCTGTGCTTTAGCAATATCTTCAGCTAGAAATTCCATGGAAGCAATAAAATCACTTTTAGAATAATTTTTTTCCTGGATAAATTGATTCCAAGGTACGCCGGGCATTCGCTGTGCAACAATGAAACTGGCTTCTAGTGAAGGAAATACACCATCAATTTTTGGAGCTGGTAAGTTTGCTGATTCTCGAACCAAATTGCACAAAAAAGCTTCTCTTTCTAAAGAAATGAGACCATTATAATGGAAATCCCTTCGCACTCCTCCAAAATCATGGGATCCTTTTTTTTCAAACCGAGCAACTAAGTTTCTTCCCTCACTTGTAAAAAAGAATATATCATGGCTAGACCCCTCAGGAACAAAGGTAATGTCATCGATTTGATATCCTTGGCTTTTGATATACTCTGAGGCTCTAGTTAAATTCATCATTTTGACAGGTCAATAATCTTTATATTAAATTATAGTTTACTAGTTGCACAAGCTTTTTAAAATAAAAATATCCTTAAAATATGATGGAAATTTCTTACACACCAAAAAGTGGAATAGTAGTCCCATTTATGCCCTTTTTGACAGAGAAAGAAAATTACGATCTCTTGGCAGTTGAAAAACAAGTAAACCACTTTATTGAAAGTAAAGTGGCAGGTATTTTTGTTCTAACCACCTGTGGTCAGTCAGGTAATTTTTCATTTCAAGAAAATCAAGATTTAGCAGATATCGTTCTTGATACTGCTCGGGGGAAAACTCCGGTGTATGTGGGAATCGGACGAACCAAAGAAGAACCTGATTATCCATCTAAAATGCTTGAACATGTGATCGAAAAAAAAGCTGATGCAGCAGTAGTACTCTGTTCTGATATGTCCGCTGAAGAGCAAGTAGAACATTTTAGCCAACTGAACCACTATAATTTTCCTTTGGTAGCGTACAGCCTAGGAACACAGCAAAAGCAATTGAAGAAGGTTGAAGAAATTCTGGTAATGGAATCAGTTATTGGAATGAAATTAACCATTGATGTGCGACAGGCAGAAGCTAAAGAATATTTTGAGAGAGTTGTTAATTTAGGAAAGCCTGTATTTATGGGTGAAGACGTTGTTCTCTATGATGGATTAGAACTAGGTGCCCGTGGCGGGGTCAATGCCATTGCCAACCTTATGCCAGAAACAGTTGTTGCGTTATATGACAAGCATTTTGCTGGAAATAAATCTAAAGCTCAAGAGTTACAACAATCTATTAACACAGTTTTAGATGTGATTTATTATGGAAACGATGCCGAGGGGCACACCTTTGACGCAGCGGCGGCGCTGCAATGTGCAATGTTTCAGAGATTTGGATTTGGTTCCGTTACCATGAGACAACCTAAGCCAACCTATAGTGAAAAAGATGCAGAGATTATTAAGAGTGTTTTAAATTTTAGGTAAGTTCTTGATTAATTTTCATTATGGGTCTGTTATAGAGAGTAAAGATACACAAAACTTATAAATCTTAGTTTAGCCTTACCAACCATGAATTTTAATGGGGAATTGAGGGTAGGTAACCGTCGGGTGGGCCCTGGAAACCCCTGTTTTATTATTGCGGAAGCTGGTGTTAATCATGATGGCAATATTGAAAAAGCCAAGAGAATGATCGATGTAGCAGTAGCGGCAGGCGCCGATGCGGTGAAATTCCAGACATTTACCGGTGAAACTCTCGCTTCAAAGGATGCCATGTTGGCAACCTATCATAAGAAAGGGGCAACATCAGAGAAAGAAACGTTAAAAGATTTGTTGAAGCGGTTAGAGTTGAATAAAGAAGAACATATTGCCTTATTCAAGTATGCGCGGGAAAGAGGGATCTTGATTTTTTCGACGCCGTTTGATGAAGCCAGCGTAGATATTCTAGAAGAGTTAAGAGTAGATTTGTATAAAATTGCGTCATTTAGTCTTACTAATTATCCTCTCCTTCGCCACATTGCCAGCAAGAATAAGCCGATGATTATGTCAACAGGATTACATAATTTAGGAGAGATAGAAGAGGCGGTTAAAGTCATTTATGAAACGGGGAATATCCAGTTAGCGTTGTTGCATTGCACTTCCCATTATCCTATTACTCCTTCCGATTCCAATTTACGGACGATGCAGACACTGCGGTTTGCCTTTGAAGTGCCGGTGGGCTATTCTGATCACACCATGGGTATTACTATCACTTTAGCTTCTGTTGCCATGGGAGCAAATATTGTGGAAAAGCACTATACTCTTAATACCCAGGCGTACGGAGTTGATCACGATGCCTCAATTAGCCCAGCAGAGTTATACCAATTAGTTCAAGGTATTCGTGATATTGAGGCAGCCATGGGAACATCGAAGAAGATAATCCCAGACGTTGAAAAAGAAATCCAACGAGTGCATCGGCCCAGTCTCGTTTCAAGGGTGGATATTCCAGCTCATACTGTTCTAACATCAGAAATGCTGGTGATTAAGAAACCCGGAACGGGCATTCATCCCCGAGATTTGCCTTGGGTAATTGGAAAGAAAGCGAAAGTTACCATTGAAGCAGACCGTCTGATCAAAAAAGAGGATTTAGAGTAAGGAACTTAAAAATAAATTGGCTATGGTTATCACAAAAATGAAAGAAATTGGAATTGGTACTAAAGTTATTGGTGAAAATAAGCCTACTTTTTTCATTGCAGAAGTTGCTTGTGCACATGAAGGGAATTTTGATACTGCCAAAAAAATGATTGATGTGGCTGTCGAGGCTCAAGCTGATGCCGTCAAATTTCAGATAATCAACAAAGAAGCCTATATGGTTCCATATCATCCTATTTATCCTATTGTAGAAAAAGTTGAGTTTACTCCTATACAATGGTCTGAACTGAGGAATTATGCCCAAAGGCTAGGAATTCTTTTCTTTGCTGACGGCTATGATGTTCCGTCTATTAAAGTTGCCAAGGAAATTAAGGTTGATGCTCTTAAAATTCATTCCTCAGATCTTACCAACCATGAAGCAATTGAAGAAGCGGCTAAGACCATGTTGCCACTATTTTTGGGTGTGGGTGCGACCACTATGGATGAAATCAGCGCTGCCATTTCGCTCATTCGGTGCTATCATAATAACATAGTGATTATGCATGGCTACCAAGCTTTTCCCACCAGATTAGAAAGTCTTAACTTCAATTTTGTTAAAACACTCCACGCAGCCTATGGTCTTCCGGTTGGAATTCTAGACCACACTGAGGGTGAAACATTTTTGAGCAAAGTTGTCCCTTTACTTACTCCATTTGTCGGAGCTCAGGTTATCGAAAAGCATTTTGTTCTTGATAGATCATTAAAAGGCATTGATTATGAATCATCGGTCAATCCTAACACCTTAAAAGATATCGTTGCCAACTTAAGAGCTATGGGAACAACTTTTGGATCCGGTTTTCCGATAGTCAACTTTAATGTTGAAGAACAAGCCTATCGTGACTTGATGAAAAAAGCCATCGTGGCAGAGATTAATATTCCTGCCAATGATATCATTAAAAGGGACATGGTCTCATTCAAACGAGCTGGACCAGGATTAAGACCCATGGATATAAATACCATCATTGGAAAAAAGACCAAACGGGCCTTCACCAAAAATGAAAAGATACTGAGGGAAGAATTACAATGAGAGTAGGAATATTAATTGCCTGCCGCATGAAATCACAGCGGTTGCCCCAGAAAGCCTTGCTGCCCATTGTTGGTAAGCCTTTGATTGACCACCTTATTGAAAGGGTAAAAAGTGCAAAGGTTCCCGAAGGTATTGTTCTGTGTACTTCAACCCATCCAGATGATGCAGTACTCGAAGAAGTTGCCCAGCGTAATGCAATCGGATTTTTTCGTGGCTCTGAGGAGGATGTCATGGGACGCTTTATTGCTGCGGCAGAAAAATTTGGCTTCGATGCCGTGGTGCGAGTAACCGGAGACAATCCTCTTACCGATCCTGAACATATTGATCTGTTAATCAAGAGCCATATCGAGACCAGCGCTGATTTCTCAAAAGTGGAACAGCTTCCCTTAGGAGCCAACTGCGAAGTAATTTCGTTGTCAACGCTAAGGAAAGCGCATACACTTGCTGATGATCCAAATCTAAGTGAATACATGACAGCGTATCTCAAACAACCAAAATACTTCAATATTAATTTATTGGAAGTTGATCCATATTTAAAACATCCCCAGATACGCCTCACCGTTGATGTGAAAGAAGACCTCCAATTAATGGAAGAAATCTATCGGAGGTTGTACACTGAGCCAGGGAAAATTTTCTCCATACGCCAAGTAGTAGAGCTGCTCACTCAGCGAGAGCCGGAACTCTTAAAGATTAATCAGAAAGTACCAGAGCGAGCACTTCCTAAAATCTTGATGAAAGGTGATCCCATAGCAGATAAGCCAAAAATTGTCCTTTGCGGAGCAAGAATGGATGCCCATGCTGGAGTAGTATTGCAAATCATAGAAGAGTATGCACTATATAATGTGGTCGGTTTTGTGGATGATGACGTGCGTCTGCATAATACCATGATTCAAGGTATTCCTGTTCTAGGAAGTATAGATGAACTACCCCAAAAAATTCCTGCTGGAACAACTGGTTTTTTTATTTGCAGTGGAAACAATGAATTTCGGGAACGATGCTATCATTTCCTCAAAAAACAGCACTATAAGCTTATTAATGTAATTCATCCCACTGCGCACTTATCCAGTACCACTGTGTTAGGAGAAGGTGTTTTTATAGGTGCTCATGTAGTAACTACTAATAAAGTCCATATTGGAAATGGGGTACTTTTGAATACTGCCTGTACTATAGATCATGATAATGTTGTAGAAGACTTTGTCAATATTAGTCCAGGATGCCATACCTCCGGCCGGGTAAAGATTAAGCGAGGCACTTTCTTAGGGACGGGCGTATCAATCTTACCCGACATTACTATCTATGAGTATGCTCTTGTTGGTGCAGGAGCGGTAGTTACCAAAGATGTCCCCCCCCAAACTACTGTTGCCGGTGTTCCTGCAGTTCCGCTGGAGCATATTGCTCTCTTAAAAAGGGGTGAAAATAGTGGCCAAAGACATTAAATTAGTACAACCAAAAATTCATGACTTCGAATTATTTGTCCAAAGAGCTCGAAGCGCTTTTGATACAGGATACTTAACCAATAATGGCCCTTTTACTCAGCAACTTGAAAAAGAAATTACTCACTTTCTCGGTACTCCTTCCCTAACAGTGGTTAATGGTACTCTAGGCCTTGAACTTGTTCTTCGAGGCCTTAATCTCAAAGGAAAAGTAATTGTTCCCAGTTTTACCTATGTAGCGACTGCTCATGCTATAGCGCTGGCAGGATTAGAGCCATTATTTGTAGACATTGATCCAGAAACTTTGACGTTGGATCCAGAAAAAGTGGCTGCTGCCATTACTCCAGATACCTGCGCCATAGTGGCAGTTCACGTATTTGGGAATCCTTGTGCCATTGATCAGCTAATTGAAATAGCCCACCAGCATCATTTGCCCCTCTTATTTGATGCTGCTCACGCTTTTGGGTCTCTCTATAAAGGCAAGCGCATTGGTCAATTTGGTACAGCAGAAATTTTCAGCACTCACGCTTGCAAGACCTTGATTTCTGCTGAAGGTGGTTTAGTATCTACATTTAATACTGCCTTATTTTCATATGTCCAGCGTGCTCGTAATTTTGGATTCATGAATTCTGAAGAAACTGAATTTGTGGGAACTAATGCCAAGATGAGCGAATTGCATGCCATTGTTGGGTTAGATAGTTTTGCCTGTATTCGTCAATCAGTGGCAAAACAACAAGAGATTGCTTCCTGGTACTTTCGGTATTTGAAAAATATTCCTGGTTTGCGTTTCCAAAAAATAGAAGCAGGCGCCGAAAGCAATTATTTTAATTTTAGTATTATCATAGATCAAAATGAATTTGGAATAGATAGGAATAAACTCTCTGAAATTTTGACTGCAGCTGGAGTTCAGAGCCGAAAATATTTTTATCGTCCTATTCATCAACACCAGGCCTATCAAAAGTACTCTTTATTTTCGCTTCCTCATACTGAATCAATTGCTTCTAACATCCTCTGCTTGCCGATGCATACCGGGCTAACAATTGATGATGTAGAATATATTAGCACCATTATTCAGAAATCTTGCCACAGAAAGTCAAGCGTGTCTACGACACAACCCTCTTTATTGGTACCCAAGTCCAATTCTTTATGGGCCAATCACTTGTCAAATCATACCATCAGAAGAGTTTTGGTAACTGGTGGGGCAGGATACGTTGGATGTGTTTTAGTGAAAAAACTTTTAGAAAAAGGATTCCAAGTAAGGGTATTGGATAAACTTATTTTTGGAAAAGAACCACTCTCCGATTTTTCTGTTAATCCTTATTTTGATTTGCAGATTGGAGCAGTTGAGGATAAATATACTGTTGAAAAATGTCTTCAAGGAGTGGATGCTGTTATCCATCTTGCTGGATTGTCCAATGACCCCTCCTGTGAAATAAACCAGGATCTTACCAGAAAAGAAAATGTTGAAGCGACCAGAATTATCATCAATTTGGCTAAAGCGAGCGGCGTTAGGCGATTTATCTATGCTTCTTCCTGCAGTGTCTATGGCTTTACCGAAGGAGCAGTGGTCACTGAAGAAAGCCAGATAAACCCGCTCACCGCTTATGCAAAATCGAAAATTGATTGCGAAAAGATAATCCTTCCGGAAGCGAGAGACGATTTGGTGGTCGCCGTCCTGCGGAAAGCGACGATCTACGGGCCTTCTCCCAGAATGCGTTTTGATCTGGTAATTAATACGATGACCGGAACAGCCAGGGGTGAGAATCGCATCACCATTAACGGTGGAGAGCAATGGAGGCCCTTCCTGCACGTTGAGGATGCAGCTGATGCCTATATTTTCATGCTGGAATCTGAAGCAAAAAAAATCAACGGGCAGGTTTTTAATGTAGGGAGTAACGAACAAAACGTGAAGATTGCGGATCTGGCCTATAATGTCGCTAAACTTATTCCCACTGCTAAAGTCGAACAAAGCCTTTCTCCGGACAACCGGAGTTATCGCGTCAATTTTGATAAAATTAATGCTCTCGGCTGGAAGGCGACGAAAACGATTGATGAAGGGATACTGGGCGTTGCCGAAATGTTCAACGATGGAAGAGTGAAAGATTTCCGTGACTTGAATTATTTTAATATCAAAAGGATGATTACGTATTTGAATGTCTAAAGTAGTGTTAGTTAGCGTAGAGTGATAATCTCGCTGGGTTTATGCTCATGAACATTTTAGTGAAATCCGGAGTAGAACAGCTTCCCCTGTTTGAAAAAGAGGATTTCCCGTACTTTGAGGCTTATCTGAGGGGAGATGAAGATAAGAACGATCTGAACCAGCTTCTCCGGACGAAGATGAAACTGATTTCAATTCACCTGCCGCATTCCATTCAAACAAGTTTAGGAAAGAGACCTATTGACTTCTGCGATTCTGGAGAAACCGGCAAGGCTTCTTTTTTGATATTAGAAAAAATTCTTAATTTTTCGCAAAAAAATGATGTAAAGTATATCGTGATCCATCTTGGTTTTTATAATTATCTTACTGAAGATAGGTACTCCGTGCTGATGAGAACTGCTCAACGGTTTAAGGCTCTTCCTTCTGGGAAAGTTACTTTGTGTTTAGAAAATGTACCTTGCTGGACTAACCTTTGTTTTGAAAATGAGCCAGTAATCAGCGATGCAGAGCATTTTTCGTATTTTAAGAAATATTGCCCGAACATTGGATTGACTTTTGATACGGATCATCTGGCAATCACGGCCGTGTTTAAGCATTTTTATGATGGTTTTAAAGCAGGATATCTTGCCAGCGAAGATCGGAAAGCCTTTCGAGAGAAAATGGAGAAAGAAATCATGCAGGCAACTAGGAAAGCCCCAGATTTCTTTCGTAAGGCAGTAGAGCAGAAAATTATTGCCTTTTTATCACAGGTACAGCCAGATATGGTGCATGCAGTGGGCTCAGATTTCTGCCAGTATCAAGAGGGCAAAAAATTGCCTTTAGCGGGAGAGGCCTTGCCCTTGGGTTATAAAGGGATGATTAAAGGATTTCTTGTTGAAGACCGGTTGGATCATGCAGTATGGCTTTCCCGCATCCCAAAAGAAACTTGGATAACCATTGAATTAATGCTTCGTCCGGAGTACAATTATATAGACCAAATACAAAAAAGTAGGAAGTGGATAGCTGCTATTGCGCGATAATTAAAGCTTCATAAGGTTATACACAGTCTGCACCACCCGTTCTGATGCTTTTCCATCAATCTTATAACAAAGCTCTTGTACAAATTCATGTGCTTTTCGGGATGCTTCAGCTGAGGCACCCGATACCAACTGTGCCGCAGCTACAGCTCCGATATCGCTGGTATAATGAACAACAGTGGTAGCTTCCGCACTGCGAATAGCATCATTCAAAGGATTTTTTCCGTCAAAGAGATTGATGGTTAAGGTAGGACGACCAATAACCATCGCTTCCAAAGCAACCGTTGAGCCAAATGTAATCACCAGATCTGAGTTCTCAATCAGCATATAATGATCATCTCTGTTGATGATCGATGTTACCTTTCCAGACATTCCGACTTCCTGAAGTATCTGCTCATATTCAGCTTGATGTTTTTCCCTTGGGTGGAGCTTGAGAGTAATTACCAAGTTTATTTTTTTTAAATCGGAGAGTATTTTCCTGATTCTAGAAAAATAGGCATTTTTTTCGAGAAAACGGTCTTCTACTATCGGTGAAGTAGCTAAAAGGAGAGCCTTTCCATTTTTTTTCCGAGAAGAAATGAATTTTTCTATACCATCAAAAATGATCGGACCTGTAACAAAGATATTATTTTTTGATACGCCTTGGCTGATTAGCTCATTTTTATGCCTTTGGCCAAACACAGAAAAATAAACATTAGGTGGTGTGTCTAATGTTGGGAGTGAGCCTAAGCCTAATCCATGCTGAACGACGACAACAGGGATTTTTTTAGTAATTGAAGCAGCGATAAGGCACTTTTCAATGATATTGTTTTGAGAGGTCAGGACGATTGCTTGCACGTTTTCTTCCTCTAATACTCGTTGAAAAGCATAATACTGCGTCAGAACTAGCGTAATGAAATCGAGTGAATAGAGGAAATCAAGATTGGGATGTATATAGGGATAAAAGTCCTGTGATTGATAGGAGAACATCTTTGTTTTATCAGAAAGAGAGATAGCTCTCCATTGCTGTGATAGTTGAGTAGCTAGGTGTCCCGCTTTTCTGATAATTTCTTTGGTGTAATAGTTGTACAGCGTATGATCACTGGCACTAATTTTTCGAATAGAGAAGCGAGAGATCGGATCAGCAACCAGTGTGAATGGCTCAGCTTTACTTTGTTGAGCAATACTTTGCTCTATTTTTCCGATGCGAAAAGTTTCTTTGCCAAGATGATTAGTAAAAGTAAGCAGAAGCACTCTTGGTTTAGTGCGGAAATGAGATGGAGCAGAAGATATTTTCTGAGAATGAACATTTCTCTTCACTAAATCGCTCCAAGAGACATATTTTCTGTATCCATAACTAAAAAGTGCAGTTTTCCAGGCAGGAATTTTTCGCGTAGTTTTTAGGTCTTCAATGGTAGCAAAAGGTCGAGGTAAAAGACTGCTGTATAAAATAGGCCGATAGAACCAGCTCAGAGGTATTCCATCAACAGAAAGTAACATATCTACAGGGACGCCCTTAACTGTTTTTGACGACCATTTGCCGATGAAGTCTTTAAATTCATCAAGATTCTTATCTCTACTCATATGCTTACATGAAAAACTGCCCTTTAAAAAGTTTTAGAAGCTTAATTCTTCATTGAAATATCTTCATCAATTCGTTGCCTTAAGTGATAATACTTCCAGTTCTTTAAATTAGGAGAGTAGTGCTTTCCAGGTCTCAGCAATAATCTTTTGTGCACAATCCTGTGGTCTATTTTTAGTGTCAATAATTTTAGCAGAAACTAGTGAGGAAAGCTCAGCATATTTTTGGCATTGCTGAGAGATATACTCAGGAGAAAAAGGTTGTCGTTTGATTTGTTCTATGCTTTCAGAATTTCTATCGATTTTTCCGCGCGAGATAAGACTATTTACTTCTGTGGTTAGAACATATGAAAAATTTGGTTGAGGAAAGATTCGCAGCAGAAAAGGCAGTATAATACTCCTAGAAGAATAATTATATTGGCCATAGATATCATAAAAATACCTATCACTGATAATTAAATCTCCTTTTCGTAATCCTGGCTGAAGATGGATTAGATAGCGATAAAAGAACTCAACAAATAAGTAGACAAACAGGAGCTCCTGAAAGAAATCAAATTGTGAATATTGCCTGCTAAAATTTACTTCAGAGAATAATTTCTTATTGTTTCTGTGGAAAATATTAGAAAATAACTTGGTGAGAAAAAATGTTGGCTCCCAGCCGTAATAATAATATTGTTGTTTTTTGCCTAAATGAGAGGTTAGGGGTTGATACTGTTCTAGCGTTTTTTTGGCGAGAGTGCTCTTGCCACTCCCGTTTACTCCCATTAAAGCAATTAAAATTCCTCTTCTCTGGGGATTCATTTTTCGAATGGGGATCCTAGCTATTTTTTGAAAAAGATAAAAGGCTGTTGCCGGCTCTTTCCATAATTTAGGTGTCCATGAAATGAATAGTTTTTTTTTAGATAACTTGTGTGGGGATTTATCAGAGAGTATCACTCTCTGAAATCCTTTTTCCCATCTATTCTTTTGTGTTTGCCAAAGGATATAATTTCTATCTGTAGTTGATTCATTTAATTTTAGGAAATAATTTATTTCTCTGTCTTTAATCTTAAAGTTTTCAAATAAGATATGCGCTGCGTGGATGAGGATAGAATCTTCAAGAGAGGGCAAGATAATCAGAGCATTGACTCTTTTAGAACGGGCAAAGAGTTGTTTTTTATCTAATGCCTTCATCCCATGCCATGCTACTTCCCGATGCAGATGGATGGAATAGATTGTTCCCCTGATCAAACCACAGTACATGGTCTTGTATTTTTCCACTTTCTCAGATAGACGTACAACAAACCCATAGCTTTCCAGAATTGTAGCTGCTTGTTTATAATCTTCTGTTGTCTCAAAAAGAATATCCAAATTTTTATTCTGGCCTTCAAAGATATGCTCACATTTAAAGAGAATATATTTCAGGCTATTTTTCTGAAAAATTTCAAGTATTTGCATTATCCCTAAGGGCGTTTTCTGGTAGGAGTCAGTCATTTTTCTTCTATCTCTGCATATACCCCCTGGTATCTTTTTAAAAATATTTCTTGAGAGAAATATTTCTCAGCAGTCTTTCGGCAATTTTTCTGGTACTGGGCATAATTCTTTCTAAGTTCTTGAATGGCTCTTGATAGATCTACGACCGTTGGTTCAAACACGACACCGCATTTTTCTCTGTTGACGATAGCAGCTATTTCCGTTTTTGAAGATACCAGGACCGGCTTTCCGGAAGCCAGACTTTCAATAGCGGAATTAGGGATGAGCTTAAGGTAATCATCAAATGCTGTATAGGGGATGATAGTGCAATGAGCTTTGGCATAAGTTTGGTTTATGTCGTTGACGATGGTGTTGGTTAGGTGAAGATTAGAGATATTTCTTTGTTCTTTTATCTCTTTAATTTTTTCGTATGCTCCCAATCTCCAGAGTAATTGAAATTTAATGTTTTTTTCCTGTTCTGCAGTGTTTACTAAGAGATTTATCCCCCTCTTCTCAAAATCTTGTTCCCTGGTTGGACAACTGGCATATAAAATAGTAAAAGAACTATTATGATTTGTTACTGGTAAATAGGAAAATTTTGTTAAATCTACTGGTGGGTAAATTATCTCTATTTTCTGTTCTGGAAGGCCCAATGCCAAAAGATCTCGTTTTTGTTTTTCCGATTCAACAATTATTCTTAAGAGTTGGTGAAGGTACTTCTGCTTTTTCTTGACTTTGGTAAAATTACAGGAAGCAGCCGCAGTGAGAATAGTCTTTTGGAGATTTAATACCCCTAAATAAGGAAGGTCTCCTAAAGAAGTGTAAATGTGGTTAATATCACTTTTTTTGCTCAAGGCATAAGCGTAAGGAAAGGTAAGAGGATAAAAAGAAAAATGGTGGGAGAAAAAATTCTGATGAAGAGAGAAAGAAGTTAAGCCATCTAAATGCAAATTGAATATTTTTGTAGTATGATCTTTAGAAAAGTGTTCTGCCAGTAAAGCTACCTCTTTAGAAATAGCTTCATACGCTGGCCTATATCGCTGTACATAATAAGTTATTTTTTTTGGCATAGGACTATCCATTCATACGGTTGATCTGAGGGAAAGTGCTCTCCTTTTTTGATAAGACGTTGGGCAAAAGTATGCATTCCTAGAATTTTGAACGGCCGGGAGAGTACTGCCTGTATCCGAAAGTGTGAGAGCACCGGATAAAGTTTTATCACCTGAAATCCGTTTTCATTAAGTTCATTAATCAACTGTCGCTTTTGATAAAGATGGTCATACACAAAGTAACGCTTCTTCCCAAGAATTTTACGCAGCGGCAGCACCACTTCTTTATTCATCGCTTCAAAGACCAAATATCCTTTATCATTTAGTGCCCGATGGGCTTGCTGGTAAATTTTCCTTCGTTGCGGCTCCTGAAAGTGAAGCAGAAAACGGAATGTAAAAATAAGGTCAAATTTTTGTTTCAATTTAAGATTGCTGGAGAAAAGATCGGCGTGGAGGAAAGTCCACTGTTTATTTTTTTGCTTCATGCGCTGTCTTGCTATCTCAATCATTTTTTCACTAGCATCAATACTTGTTCCTCCAAAAATCTGAAGTTCAGTAGTGAGACGGGCAGGTCCAGGAGCAAATTCTAGAACTTTCTGTGGTTTTAGTTGAGCAATAATAGCGTTAAGGAGTGAGACCTGTCGTTGATGTTCAACTTGATTGAGTGGATCATGGAAGCGACGTTTAACATATTGTTGAGCTACGTTCTCCTGCTGGTAGTACTTCCTGACCTCGTGCGGGGTGAATATCGTTGGCATAGTCATGTTTGATATAATTGATTTAATTTTTTCGCTATAATTTGCCGACGATAGGTACTTTTGTCTGGAATTCTCATTAGTGGTTGATGATCAAGTTGGCTGTTCAATTGCTGCTGCAGTGCTATGATGTTGCCGGGCGCAACCAGAAAACCACCATCAGCCATCGTTTCTTTAATTCCCCCAATGTCCGATCCAATCACCATTTTTCCTGCCGCTTGCGCCTCAATGGCAATCCGGCCGAACGGCTCCGGCCAGAGCGATGGAAAGACCACCACGTCGGCCTGGGCATAGATTTCCGGAATTTCACGGTAAGGAACCGGAGCATGAATCATTGCATCCAGATGGTTTTGGTCAATGATTTGCTGCAGTTGTTCTTTCATGGCGCCTTCCCCATAAAGGTCGCAGCGGCAGTTGATGCCTTTTATCGCCTCGAGAAGAACCTGGGGCCCTTTTGATTCCATCAGCGATCCCAGGAATAAAATCCGCGGTTTGCCAGCATTATCCTTGCCCTTTTTTTGGGCCTTTTGGAATGGCTTCAAATCCAGAGCATTTGGAATAACGGTGCTGGCGTGACCTTGTTGAATCAGCAGATTTTTAACGTAGTCGCTTATCGCAATCAGCTGGCAGTGCTGGAGAGCTTGGTTTAGCTTTTGGTAATGGTTATAGACAAATAAGAGAAAAAAGGGATTATATTTCAAATACCATTTATTTTTCATCTTGCCGATTTCTTTGGAATGGCTCTGGCAGGGTACAAATTGGCGGAGCGAACATACCACTTTGCATTCTTCCTTTCCTCGGTACCAGCGGTCTCCCTTCGGACAGAGTGTGGGATAACTTTCGATGGTGGCAAAGAGCGGAATTCCCAGACTTCTTAATTTTGGTGCAGCGATAATGCTGGTGCCAATAAAGTGAATAATATCCGGTTTGATTTCCAAGGTGATTTTTTTAGTTTCTCGTTGGATTGATTTCGGGAACTTGAGGCTCCTAATCAGATTATTCTTGAAAGTGGAAGGATTTTGTCCCGTTTTCAGCCGCCGGTATATTTTTACTTCTTTTATTTCTTCATAAGGCTTTAGTTCAGAAAAATAAGAGGTGAGTATGGAAATAGCATGTCCCTGCTCGGCTAAAGCAGTGGCAATGGTCTGAAGATTTATTTCCCCCCCACCCATGACTTTTGGAGGGTAATACTCGCTAAGGAAGAGAATATTCATAATATAAATGAGTAAAAATTGATTTATAATAGTTATGGTATTGGATTCAGAGGGCCTTATTTTTTGCCCGGCAGAAGCTGCTCATACACCTTCAAGTATTTCTCAATATTTTTTTTCCATTCAAATCTTGGCATTTCTTTCCATTGATATTGGCCTTGCGCTACTTTGATAGCCTTGTCTGCTAAATCGTCTGCGTTCTTGCTGTTGAATATCTGATGTTTACCACCAATAATTTCCGGCAAGGAGCCAGCATTGCTGATGACAACTGGTTTATTCATGGCCATGGCTTCGACGGCGTTGTAGCCAAATCCCTCGGAAACGGAAGGGATGATGACGCAGTCAGCCAGGCTCACATAGGTTCGTAACCCCGGATAAGGACAGGATTCCAGCACCTGGATATGATTTGGAAGATTGAGTTGGCGAATGAGTTGATGCAATTCCTTAGTTTTCTGGGGGTATTTTTCAGCAGAGCCCAGCATGAGCAGCAAGGTCGCCGAGGGATTTTTTTCTATGATTTTTGGAACGGCTTGCAGAAGATATTCAAATCCTTTGGATGCCCCGGGACGGCCCCAGGCCAGGTACACAAAACGATTGTTGAGATTTAATCTTTTTTTTAGCTGCGTTATTTCTGTTTGCTTGATTTTTTTTTGATTCCAGAACTGGTAATCTAAGCCATTGTAAACGGTTTGCACGTTGTCTGGTTTTATTTTACGTTTAAGCAAGTCCGCCTTGGTGGCGTTAGAGACGCAGATGTAGTGGTCAAAGGGCAGGAGATAAATCATCCGTTCCAGCAGGTCGTGGAGAGTGCTTTTTATTTTTCCAAAACCTGTAATTTGCGTCCATTTTCCAACCCACACTTCGTGGACCGTTAACACTACTGGCTTCCCGGTTAGTTTTCCGGCAATCCAGGCGGGGAAAGCGCCATTAAAGGTGGTAGTTTGAATGATGTCATGCTGTTGAGCGAGCTGGATAGCTTTAGGAATCGCGAAGAAGCTGAAGATGTAGCGGGAGAAGAAAGAAGGAATGCGGTGAACCGGCACTTGGTTGATAGTTTCACTGCGTGCCGTTCCTTTCATACGATGAGTGAGGATAGTGCCTTCATGGCCTCGTTGTTGAAAGCCCTCCGCCAGGTTTTTGAAGAGAACTTCTGCCCCGCCATAGTGAGGAAGGTAGTTCTCGCAGATGAAAAGGATTTTCATGGTTTAGGCTGGTGGGGGTGCTGGAGCGCTTCCTCACGGACATATTTTTCCAGCTTTTTCTCCATTTTCTTGACCGAGCTATAGTTTTGGAATCCCAGCATCAGGAGAACAAAAAATCCCAGGACGACAAAAAAATCTAAGCGACGGTAAAAATGGAGAGGAGCGATGATCGGGTCCAATGCCGAAGGGATTAGCCCGACGATTAAGAGGAGCATCCAGCAGCTGACCCATCCCAGGAACTCGGTGCGATTGAGTTCCTTTCGTTTATATTTGACGAAGGTAAAATAAGCCATGACTACCCCAAAAATGACTCCCAGGAATTGGATCCAAAAAGTGGTGCTTAAGCTTACCATAATCTTCCCCCTATCATCTTAGCTACGATCAACACTCCATCCAGAACCGTCGTTCCTTTGTATTTGTCCGCATAAATGGTCTCAATAGGGACCTGGATGTGTTTCAGCTGCTTTTTTCCCGCTTTTATAATCATTTCTGTTTCAACGTAATAATTAGTTGCATCCCAGCGTATTTTTGGATATGTTTGGGCAGTAAAAGCCCGATAGCCGCACTGGCTGTCGCCAATTTTAATTCCATAAAAAAGCTGCAGGCTTTTGTTGATGAAAGTATTGCCCACTTTGAATACGAAGGGCATGGACTGAGGAACCTGGCGGGTTCCAAAGGCGATATCATACTGATTCAGCGCGGTGAGGAAAGAGGGTATTTCTTTTGGGTCATGCTGGCCGTCTGCATCCATGACGACGAGGCGCTGGGCGCCCTGCTGTATCGCATACTCACAGCCGGTTTTAAGCGCCGCTCCCTTGCCCAGGTTTACTTTGTGCTGAAGAACCAGAGCGCCTGCCTGCTGGGCTTCCTGGCAGGTTAAGTCCGAGGAACCATCATCAACGACGATGATGTTCGGCGTGTACTGTTTAGCCTGTTGGATTACTCGGGCAATAGTATTCTGTTCATGGTGTGCCGGGATGATAATAAAATCGTTCATTTTAATGGTTTTTCTTAGAGTAAAACTGGGGAAGGTTGATTTATAAAAATTATGGAAGAAGTGGCTTAGCAACAGCCAGCAGTGGGTTGATTGTAAAGAAGGAATAAATTCTCTTCCCCTACCGCAATCGGGTGAGAATGAAGGGGTACGGTATGAAGCTATTGCCAATCGGTTTTCGTGTTATCAAGAAGGAGATCATTATAGTTGGGCAAAAAAGTAAAAAATAAGAAGTAAATTTTATAAAGTTGACTACCAATATCCCACTATGAGCATTGAAATAGAAGGAATTTGGAAAGATGGCAAGATCATCCCCTTAGATGAATTAGAGCTAGAGGAAGATACAAAAGTATTTATTACTATTCCTGCAATCGTGGGTGAAAAAATAAGCTTACCCAAACTAGCAGGAGCATGGAAAGATTATAGGACTAAAGACGGAAAAAATCTTGAAGATTTAAAAAAAGAAATTTTTGAGAGCAGAAAAATTACCTTGAGGAGAGAACATCATCTATGACCTTCTGCTTAGATACGGATATCATCATTGATTACTTGAAAGATTCTGCTCTGGTTGTAAAGCGTGTACATTCTCAACTTGGAAAAATCTCTACCACCCCCATAACTGCTTCAGAATTATATTATGGGGCTTATCGTTCAAATCAGATTGAACGGAGAAGGAAAGAAGTAGAAGAGTTACTGTTATTGTTTGAGGTGTTGCCTTTTACGCCAGCGGTATATGAACTATTTGGGAAAATTAAAGCTGAACTGAAAGAGAAAGGAGAGCCGTTGGATAACTTTGACTTGCTTATTGCTAGTTTCTGTATAGCTCACCATCAAACTCTTGTTACTAACAATCTTAAACATTTCTCACGTATTCCAGGTCTACATGTAGAAAATTGGAAGTAGTTATGGAGAGTATATATTTATCAATCTAGTAATCCTTCTTCTGTTGGGGTTGCTGGTGGGGATATTACCAAGATTGATTGGGGTGTTGATCAATCGGATGGAACCAAGAGCTTTGATGGAAGTAAGTGGTGCTGGATATCCGCTTTCAGCAATGCCAAATTCCACGTTTTCACCATCAAACAACCGGATAAAACGTACGATATCGTTTCCAACAGCCAGCAATGGGTTGAGTGTTCGTTTACTAATCAGAAAGAAAACGCATCAAATGTGGCAACTTCTTATTTTTCTTTACAAGAATGTAGTGCTTC
Organism: Candidatus Woesearchaeota archaeon; assembly: GCA_013331635.1. Taxonomy (GTDB): domain Archaea; phylum Nanobdellota; class Nanobdellia; order Woesearchaeales; family GW2011-AR9; genus GW2011-AR9; species GW2011-AR9 sp10194u. Next base: position 26,753 of record DUFZ01000009.1, read on the forward strand.
GTGGAACAAATCATCTTGAATCCAAAATCCCGCTTCACGCAGTGCCAGCAGCTCCTTTCGTAGCGATGGTATTTTTCCTTCTCTTTTCGCTCGCATTAATATCCCCACCGTTCCCGTTACTGGAATTTTATAAATCCTCGCGATAGAACGAGCTTCTTTTTCGTCAAGCAAGAGAAGATCGAGTTTCTTTTCCATCGCCAAGGCAATCGCTTCTGCTTCTCCTTCGTCCAGCTCTTGGTGTAGTAACTGAAGAAAGGGCGAGGGAGTTACTCTATTTATTACGAGGAACCCTTTTTCTTTTTCCTGATGGAAAAATTGAACTCCTTCTTTTTCAGTATCAGTAAGTTCTTTCCATACTGCTTCGGTAATGAAAATGTGCGGATAGAACTCTTGGAGTAAGTGGAAACGATTAATCGAGAATAAAGAAATAAGTGGGGAGGTATTACTTACGACTTTTTCGGGCATACACTAGGTCCTCCTGAAGTTCTTCGGTGGTATAGTGCCGGGATATTTTTCTTTTTTTAAGCTCACTTAAAAAATCCCAGGTAGAAAGACCAGCTAGTTTTCGCGCTTTTCCCAGCGAAAGAGCTTCTCGTTGGTAGAGGGAGAGAGCTAATTCTTTGTCCAGTTCCTGCATTTGTTCCTTTGGCGGAATTTTAAGCGCCTGTACTATATCTTCAGGAATCACCACGGTAAGTGTCATGTTTTTTTCTTAATCTACCTATGTATATAAACATTTTCCTTGGTTTTTGCAGTTTCCCACCGCAACCTTTATAAATAAGTAGTACTTATCAAGTAGTAAAATGACACTTGCAACTTTACTTCAGCGCCTGACCCGCCCGGCAATCCTAGGACTGGCTCTGGCAGTTTCGCCGATATACGCTTGTGGCGGAGAGGAAAAAACTAATAATTATTATGGTGGTGTGAAAGGTGGAAGTGATTCTAATGAACAGCTTTGCAGAGATTCCTGTGAAGGGGTCGCCGGTTGTTGTAGGCGTGAAGGCGAAGATTTTTCAGATTATTGCGAAAATGGTGGGTCGTATTTTGATCGTTTAAACTGTGTTGCAGATTGTAAAGGTTATATTCAAGAAGGTTCAGAAACAAAAGATAGTGTACAAGAAAGTATAAATTTATATAAATTTGGTTGTTGTTATATTGAAAGTATAAACAGTAATGGTCAGGGTGGGTTAAGATGTAAAGACAACGAACCCAAGTAAGTCATTTTTTGAAATAATCACTATTTTTCTAAACCTTACCAAAAGCTTAATAAGTTAACTTTATTTCTCTTTTATAAGTAAATGAGTGGAAAAAAAGAGGTATTTGGATTAGTATTTATAATTATACTAGTCTTAAATAGCTTTCTCGTTTTTGCCGTTGGGGAACGTAGACTTAATGAGAATAAATATACTTCTATCAGCGGGCATTATTCTGAGGGAGGAAGTGATGACGATTGCGACAATAAAGATGTTTACATCGATTGGAAATTTCAAGAAAGCCAGTCCATCGAAGTTCCTCATGAAGATGATTGTAGTCTAAATATTCCACGATTTAGATCCCGTCCCTCGGAAGGTGGGTGCTGGTTTCTCGTTTATGAGCATGATGGAGAGTCTGATGACGATGGGGCGTGGTCAAGAGTTAGACCTGGACAGATTTTTGATCAGACCGCTTATAGAGAACCCTCTAATTTAGATTCGGGTTGGGATGAAAGTTGGTTCGAGGATTATTGTGATGAAAGTAATGATGCTTGGGACTGCGTTCTTGATTATAATTTTAAGTCCACTACTGCACTTATTTGCGTTAGTGATGACTATTGGCATGAATGTACTGGTACTGAAAGTAGCGAAGGGGTAGAAGGAGATATTGGAACCGTTGCGCAGCTTAATGATGAACTCTACGAGTGTATTTTAAATGAGAACGATTTTCCTATTTGGAAAAAAGTGGAAGGAACAGACCTTGACGGAGATTTCTTAACAACAAGTGAAGGCGACTGCTCCGACAATCCCTCCACCGATCCTTCCTTCTGTTCCGACATAAAAAAGCCAGAAGACTGTGGTTCTATCGAATCCCGTCAATGTGCCATCTGCATCAATCCCTCTGCACCTGAAATTTGCGGTGATGGAATTGACAATGATTGTAATGTTCAAACCTCAGATGACTGTAATAAAAACCAACCTGCCTGTGAACAAACTGCTCCAGATGTTCCGGGAGCGGAAGCTCAGCCTGTAGCAGAACCAGTACCAGCTGGTCAAACTCCACCTCTTCCATTCAATAATATTTATGGTCAAGCCTTTTCTTGGATTGATACTGCCGATGGGGGGAAATGCTGTGGATTTCAAGGAATGGATGATTTAGGTAAACATATTGAAGCTAAAGATGGCTCCGGCCAATATCTCTGCCTGAATAAACAGCTAACTGGATATGAAAAGGCTACTCCAGATGCTATACCCCCAGGATGGGATAATGAAAAATGTACAGGAGATTGGTGCTGGATTTCTGCTTCAAGTAATGCTCAGTTCAACATTTTTACTATCAAACAACCGGATAAAACGTACGATCTCACCCCTAAATAAGTACTTTTTAAGCAAAGGTTTAAATATTAGTATCACTTTTTAGTGTCAAAATGAGTCTCACAAAACTTATTCGCACTGCAATTGTAGGAGCAGGAATTTCTCTAAGTTCTTACTATGCCCTAAATTGTGGTGGAGAAGAGACGACTAATAATTATTATGGTGGTTCTGAAGAAGGGAAGCAAAATTCTTATGTGGATGAGAATGGGAATTATAGTTGTGAAAGTGGAGTGAGAATGACACAAGAGCTATGTCTTGATTTGGTTGATGAAACTATGAAAAGACAGATGCTCAAGCCCAAAACTATGGAAGAATGTTTAGAAATTGAAACAGGTGAAGAAGAACCAAAGCCAGGACGAACTTTGAATGGATTGTTTGGTTGTATATATAATGTTTGTGCTAGTCAACTTGAATCTGTTACTGAAAATTTGCGTAAATGTGAGGCAGAATATTCTCCCTAGAGAAAGCTTAAAAAGTTCTTTCCTTGATAATAAATTGTTCGGTAGGTTTATAAATATAGACTAATTCTTTCTATCTATTTTATGGGACAAAAAAGGGGCATTTGTGTATTAGTACTAGTTCTATTAGCAGTCTTAATCCCATATAATTCTTTTGCAGAAGAAAGAGATATTTTTACAAAATATACTCATGTTATGAGTGACGTAGGGGAAGCGGAGGGGTGTGGTGATGATTCTGATCATTGGTCTACTATGGAAAAAGTGGACTGTAAGGACACTGATACTTCATTTGACTATGATGGTTACTGTGGGAGTGATTGCGATGAAGATGGGTGTTTCTTTAGTTTTCCCCCAAGTCAGGGGTGTGCTTATATTATAACAGAAGATGACCATTTTGGGGATGATGATGATGGGGCTGCTGAAATTAAGCCCGGAGAGATTATATCAGTAGAAGGAAATAAACTTCAAGTTGCCAGTTATCGGGATGGTGAAGATAACGAAAATGATTGGGATGATGGTTTCAAAGACTGTGGTACTAAATGGAAATCAGGAAATACCAGAGAGCTTCTCTGTGGTGATAATTTTTATTGGTATGAATGTGATGAACAGAGAAAAGGAAAAATTATCGAATTTGCTCCAGAAGGAGAGGCGCTGGCTGAAAGATTCATTTGTGTTGAGTCAGAAGGGAAATATAAATGGGGTAAATTGGGAGAACTTGGTGAAAATTTAGATAAAGATTTTGATGGGGTTCCAGATTCATTTGATTGTGCCCCAGATAATCTTAATGTCCATCCCTCTTTTGCTTGTCCTGAGGTAAAAGATCCCGAAACTGGAGAGGGGGTATTAGATTGTAATGCACTGGGTGCAGTACCAGTAGCCGTGGAAATTTGCGGAGATGGTATCGACAATGATTGTAGTGATACTCCTGCCGGAGATATAGAAATTAGGCGTGGAGATGAAGTGCATCAAGCGGGTGATATCACTATTAATGATGATTGTGATCTTCCATCCTATAAAAGTGCTTGCCAGAAACAGTATAATTGGATCGAGGGAGAGGGAAACAATTGTTGCGGTGATGATATCACCGATCTAGGTACAACTATTACTGCCGATTCCGGACAATATCTCTGTTTAAATTCCCAACAAACCCATGTCGCTGACGGTGATATTAAGTCAATTGAATGGGGCGCAGAGATCAATTCAGAAACAAAAGAAACTACCTGTAGCAATAGTGAGTGGTGCTGGATTTCTGCTTTGTATGATTTTCAAGCGTAATATTTAAATAGTAGTTCTTATTTAGTGGTAAATTATGACCCTTGATAATCTCATTCGGAGTTTTCGTATCGCTGTTTTAGGAGCTAGTTTAGCATTTGGTTCCTATGTCTGTGGAGGCGATGACTCCAGCAAAGCTTGTAAAACTGACCTGGAATGTAAAGGTGACCGAGTGTGTATAGATGGATATTGCGAAGGAAATTCTGGTCAAGATATTAAGTATACCTGTGAGTCGGCGTGTAGAAACTTAGTTTATGAGTGTAAACCAGAAAGTCAAATGAAACAGTATGGAAGTCTTGAAGCAGGTTATTTGGCCTGTCTTCGTGATTGTACCGGAGCTGCAACTCTAGCAGGAGATGAGAATCCACCTTGGCCAATGAAAGTTTTAGAATGCTGGTCTGAAGGCTGTAATGGCGATTGGTGCCACTAATTTTCCTCATTCTTATTATGAGAAAAGTATATAAAAAGAAGCAGTTTCATTAGCCTTAATAAAATGATTAAAAAAAGAGGGATACTGGTCTTAATACTTTTAGTTCTATTTTTATTAGCTGAGGGGATCTCTGTTTTTGCATTAGATGTTAATAAAGAAAGATATCTTAGTGCTTACGTCTGTACTGACAATTCTGAGGTGGGCGATTGTGATAATATTGATGGTGGTGGTATAACCTGGTACAAAATAGGAGAGACGTTCAAAAAGTGTGATGATACAAGATGCCAAGAGTCTTCGTTACCTCCTGAAAATGGTTGTTGGGTGAACGGAGTGGATGAAGCGTTTGGTAATGAATGCTCATGGGCTATCATTTCAAGAGGCGCAATTATTAATGCAGGCGGAGAAGTTGGAAACTGGTTGGATCTTGGTTATCAGAATTATGATGACGATGGGGCTGATTCTTATTGTATTTTAGATAGTCACAATTTCCAAAATGGGAAAGGGGCAATGTTATGTACGGATGATAATTTTTGGCAGGAATGTAATAAAGATGCTTTAGAATCGATTGCCTGGGTGAATAACTTTTTGTATAAATGTACTGAAAAGGAAAATGGGATAATTACTTGGACAAAGCAAGATGGGGGAGTTGATGTTGATCACGACACCTATTCAACTCCCAACGACTGCAAAGACAACCCTTCCACCGACCTTTCCTTCTGTTCTGAAATAAAAACGAGGGAGGATTGTGGTTCTGTTGAATCTCGTCAATGTGCCATCTGCATCAATCCCAGCGCTCCTGAAATCTGTGGCGATGGAAAGGATAACGACTGTAACCAGCAAACCTCCGATGATTGTAATAAAAATCAACCTGCCTGTGAACAAACTGCTTCGCCGGCTCCGCAAGCAGAAGCACAAGCCGCACCAATACCCGAAGGTCAAACTCCACCTCCCCTCTTTAACAATATTTACGGACAGAAATTTTCTTGGATTGATACCGCCGATGGTGGGAAATGCTGTGGGTACGGCGGAATTAACGATATTGGAACGCCGGCGGATGGTTCTGGTGGTTTTGCCGGGAATTATGTCTGCCTCAAAAACGCTCCAGCTATAGTGGGAGCGACGAATATCAAAGTTGACTGGCCAGAAACTAAAGGTGATGGTTCTCCTGATCGCTGTGCAGGCGATTGGTGCTGGGTTCGTGCCGATGGCGCAGCCAAATTCCATATTTTTACTATCAAACAACCTGATAAAACGTATGATGTCGTGTCCAACAGCCAGCAGTGGATTGATTGTAAAGAAGGTTCACCAGCTACCTTACCGCAACCACTTTCCGCTGGAGACGAAGGAGTAAGTTATCTGGAAATTGCTAATCGCTTTTCCTGTTATCAAGAAGGAGATCATTATGCCTGGACAGAATGTTACGGTGAAAATGAAGACGCAAAAAATGAAAATACTATCAAAGGAAGAGTCGCAGGTGAAGGGTTATATTCGTTATACCTAGTTGATAGAACTGAGAATCCTGAAGGTGAACTCTTTGGTGATAGGATTGAGATTAATACTCAAAAGGGGGGATATCAACAGTTTTATGGTGACCAAGGCTTTGATTTTGAGGGATATGATCAGCTAGAATTTATGGTAAAATTTGTAGGAGACAAAAATGGAGCCAATCTTGCTCGTCTGCCCAATCTTCCGGCTGACGTACAGCTTACTATCTATGGTCCACTGGTGCGAAATGATCCGGGACAAGAAGAACCAATAAAATATTTTGAAGGAAAAGTGCTGGGAGATATACTCAATAGTCCTTCCTTTGATGGCTCTCACTGGATGCTGGTGCAAGTACCTATTCCCAGTAACCTCAAAGATGTGCAACAAATTGTGATTGAAAGCGTTCCTTCTACCAATTTTATTGGCGTGAAGAATGTTAAAGTAAGTAAATCCAATGAGATCACTTCACCAGTTTGTTCCGGTAAGGATGATCGAGCGGCAAGTTCCTGGTTAACTAACATAGACCAAGGCGACACAACTTTAAGTAAAATAACCGGTGAAGACTTATGTAAAGCTTTGTACGGTGACCATGCTTGGTTAGGCAATGACAACGAACTAGATTCTACTAAGCCTTCTGCCAACTGCTGTGGGAATGATAAACATGAATATTATGCTGGGCCAAGCAGAGAAAAATATGGATGCTGGAATTCTCAGCCCATAGAACAAGGACAGACGACGATGAATGTGGTGTTTGAGGTGAAATATTCTCAAGAAGAAGTTATAATAAACTATCCTCTTGTTGACTTTGAATGGGGATTAACGATAACTCCGCAAGAGCAGATTGCTTCATATTATGTTATCTGTCGTGATGAGGGATACGACTTAGTTGATAAATGTGACCGGAAAAAGAATCCTTTTGTGAATGGTGATGAATATTCTTGGGTGTTATTTGATGACCCCATTTGGATAAATAAATTTGATTTAAGATTTGAAGATTACCAAGAAGGTATTCTCACATTCTATCAGAATAATAGGATAGTCAAAGAGCAAAGTTATACCACAGACAGTCATATTACTTTTGAACCTATTTTGGTTGATACTATTAAATTTAAACAAAATGGTGGTGGTCCTAATTTTAGATTTATTAGTGTTGGTCTTTCCACGGAGAATAATGCTAATAGAATTATTCGTCCTAATCAGGTTTCTGCGTTAGAGAGTCCAAAAATATTAGAAAATGTAGTTGTTGATGCTGTACGTCTTCCTACCCATTTTGTCTATACTTATTCTTTGGTATATCAACATCCCGATATACAACTTTTCTTTCAATCAAACCAACAAGAAATAACCTCTGCTGAGATACAAAGAGGAAAAGTTACTCTTTTTGCTGCTACTAATAAAGTAGAAGCGTCTTTCTCCGAACCACAACCAATCGAAATTCCTTTACCCAAAACCTTCTCCTGCAACCAATCCTCCTGTCTCTTCCCTCTCCCCGGTCTCCCCCCCTACACTATCACTAACCCCCATCCGGAATTGTATGAATTGTATTTTGTGGCAGGCTCAGAATCAAAAGATCAAACTTTGATTACCAATGATCCTGCTCAGAAATTTGAAGTGCCTGGCAATCTCCTGGCCACCAAAGTATCTCAGCAAGTCATCTATGTAAATACCGAAGAAAACGGAATTATTGACCAAAAGTTTTATGGATGTAATTCCGCCGATTTTGTGAATAATGGAGTTCCATCAAATTATTTCGAATCTCTTGGATACTGTCAATCTAAATCAAACCAATTCTGTTCACCCAGCGTGACCCACACTCCCGCAGATCAACCCAAAGAACGCTTTACCACCATTAATAGCTGGAGTGATGAACCGTTAACCCAAGTTGGATATGAAGATATTAGCACCCAACTTCCTGAAAAAATTGAAGATTTACCATCCCAATTGCAGCTGCGAGATATATCCATTGATGAAAAAGACCTCCCCCGCAATCATACCACCACCATCCTTCCGGCCCGAAATATGATTTCCAACGCCGAATTTAAAATCAGTGGTCAAGAATTACCCCACTGGGAAATTATCAAAGATAATCTGTTGAAAGAAGATGAACGACCAGTACAGGATAATACCATCACTCTCGTAGCTGGCGAAGAACTTCGTTCTGAACGTATTGCCATCCCCTCAGCGAAAGAATTGTATTTTGAATCAGCGGG
>DUFZ01000046.1 GCA_013331635.1 Candidatus Woesearchaeota archaeon
CCTGACGACTTTTTCTACAGAGCCAAAACGAGCAAAAAGTTTATAAATAAGTTAAACTTAGTTAAGATTAGGTGAAATAATATGGTACAAGCACTGATAGATTTGGATGAGAATACCAACCGTGTTTTAAATGTGGTAAAAGCGAAGTATAACCTTAAAGACAAAAGCGAAGCAATAAAATTAGTGATAGCTGAATATATTGAATTAGAGGAAGAACCGGAATTGAGGCCAGAATTCATTCAAAAAATGAACCAGATTTCCAGGCAGAAAAGCATTGTAGTAGATAATTTTGCCCGCCGTTATGGTATATAGATAATTGCGTTGAGTTGATACCGATGTACAATTTAGAAGTCAAGGAAGAGGTAGATAGGATTTTTCATAAGCTTGCTAAAAAGAATCCCCAGCAGCTTCTAATCATTGATAAGAAAGTGAAAGAGATCAAGGAGCGTCCACAAGGATACAAATTCCTGCGAAATCCACTTCATGGTTTTAATCGCGTCCATATTGACAAACATTTTGTGCTTATTTTTAAAATAGACCATGCACGAGAGGTTGTAACTCTCTATTACTATGACCATCATGATTTTGTGTATCAATGGCAGCCAAAAGAGGAATAGAAAATCACCCCAAAAACTCCTTCACGTTCTTAAAATCAACCTTCACAAATCGAATAAATTCCAACTCCCTCTTTTTCAACTCCAAGAGCGCTTCTTTAACATGAGTGCTCCCCTTGGGCAAGGTAAATCCTGCCAGCATACTCAAATAATCCATTTGCTGCAGCGCCCCCACCCGCGCCAAAATAGAGGCTGCTGCTACTTCCACATATTTTGACTCTGCCTTCTCTTCCTGCACCTCACCCACAGCGCAGCCGGGATATTTATCCACAATGTGTTTGCCCGGCAGTAAATACTGCGCGCACTGCGCATGCAATTGGTTCAACCGGTCAGTAACAGTGCCATGATGCTTATTATACTCCTCCGGTAGCATACTTCGCACTTCACACGAAGCTATTTTCTTAATTTTCTCTGCCATTGACACCATCTGCTGATCCGATAACGTCTTGCTGTCTGCCACTCCCAGTTCCATCAATTGCTCTCGAATATCCTTATCCGCTTTCACTGCCGCAACCACTAAACCGCCAAAGGTATCTCCTTTCAAGGATTCATCGCTTCCGATGACCAAGCCATTCTCCTGCCTGAACTTCCCACTGTGAACCAAAGTTCCAAAATTCATCTTCTGCAATCGCTGCGCTGCTTGTTCCACTGCCTCTTTGTTTCCCTGCAGCAAGGCCGTTCCAGAAGTGTAGCAGATAACCGCAACTTCCCCCTTGCGAAAACGAGCTGCTTCATAGATTGTTTTAGCTTCTTCCTTCACAAAACCATCTTTCACTAGCAATTGAATTTTTTCCTTGTCAACCTGCTCAAAAACGACCATACTTCAGAGATGAAAGTTAGTGCATTTAAATGTTTCTGCGAGTCGTACTACTTCAGCAATATGAAGNNCTTCAGAAAACTGAAGTATTACTGCGAGTCGAGTTCAGTGAAAGAAACTGCTACCTACTAAATATCCAGCCAGGTTAAATTTTCGAATATCCGGAAATCCCATAAACGTTTGTAATTCAAGCACTTTAGGAACATTACTATCTTGATCCAGCATTATATCCACCCCCATCAGCTTGGAATGAAATACTTCAGCCGCTTTTTTAGCTTCTGTATTTATGCGTTCAACAACATCTTCCGTTAATCCTGTTTCGGGAGAGTGGATAATCCTGCCTCCTTGAGACCAGTTGGTAATTACACTTTCCAAATCATTAATCCTCACAAAAAAATGAGGAATCTCACCACTAACCACATAGACTCTAACATCATATTTTTTACCTCCAAAAAAATCACGAGGGATAATTTCCTGCTCAACAATTACTTCTTGCTCAATAAGTTGCTTCAGCAGTTCTTTTTTTCCGGTTATATCGGTAAAATTCCACTTCTCATAAACGCCGTAGTTTGCTAGCTGACTTCTTTCTACTTTATAGTTGGTTAGCCAACGGTTAGGCTTAACGAGGGTAATCCCCTTTCCTTCAGCGCCATACCGGCATTTTATGAAGATGCCCCTCTCCGGAGTTATTTGATCCAGTATATCTGGTAATGTTTCATAGGAAAGCGTCTTTGAAGTGGAAACATCGTGGTTATTTAAAATCTGGAGAGTTTGAATTTTATCCCTATCTAAAGCGACATAGGCTAACGGAGTAGTGAACTTTAGGTCATGATTACTAAACCTAGACTCTAATCGGCTTTGTATTTCCATAAGGAAGTTTGCAAAGAGGCGATATGCTTTTTCTGAAGTTCCATAAAGACCAGTATCATCTGGGATTTCACAGTTTTCATTCCAAAAAGTGTACGGGAAGAAAAGCATCACATTTAAAGTATTATTTTTGAAGGGGTGTAACAGTTCTAATTTGTGGTAATCTACTGCTTGTACTTCAAAGCCGGCTCTTTTTGCATACTTCACCAGCCGGACTCTATTTTTGTCAGTTTCAGATGAATCTCCCCAACCGATAATTAAAAGGCTTTTACTCATGTTACCAACGCCATTATCCTCCCTATTCAATCCTGCTTCCGGTTGGTTCTTCCGGCTTGTATTTCTGCCAATCGTATTTATTTGGATTTAGTATTGCTTTATAAATTACTTTTCCCAAATCGCCTCTATTTTTTATCCCTCTAAGCCCCGAGTTATTTGCTATAATTTGTGCCAATGGTAATACTTGTTCACTATAAAGACGAGTAGAGGTTACCGGTACTAACCCCGGATAGCCATAGATGCTAATGTGAATTCTATTTTCATCAATATAATACGGTTGGGAATAGTTTGTCGGTCTGATGGTCTCTATTGGACTAGGAAAGTCTACTGATAAATCTAAGATAATTATCCTTGGATTTGACTGTTTTACATCTTCTCTAGTAACCAAATATTTTTTATTATTTCTATGGTCTGCTGACCAACTTATACCATTGATTAACAAGTCGGTATCACTTAGATATTGTTGGATATACTTATACTCTGATTTCCTCAGAATCTTAGTTTTCATTCCCAGTTTATGACACGCTTTTATTGCTCCGCTGGCAACTTGGCCATAACCCATCACCATCACTTTAGTATCGTAGGGCATTTTTTCAAGGTGCCTTAAAGTATAATAAACTCCCACTTCACCAGTAATATCGGTTTGGTCAATTAATCTTTTATTTTTCGAATCATGAATCTTTTCCATTTCTACTATCACTAATCCCTGCAAACCAGCATAGTATATCTGTACGGGATTTTGCTCACTATGAAACATGCAGAATAAAATTGTATCTTTGTGCATCAAAGAGAATTCTGAGGAGGAAGGGGCTTTAACTTTAATTATCATTTCAGCCAGATCATAGAGTTCTTTTGGTTCAGTTACTATACCCGCTCCTGCATTTTGGTATTCTTCATCCAAAATGCCCATATCTCTGGCTGCACCTGATTGAACAAACAAGTGATGTCCTTCTTTAGCAAGTTCTTTTACCGCTGTCGGGGTCAACATAACTCTTTTTTCCAATGGATAAGTTTCTTTTGGTATAGCTATTTTCATTTTAGTCTCGTGAATTTCCTTGTTCTAATATGTTGTCAAAACTCCCCCAGCGTCTTCTGTTTCTTCTTCACTTCCAAATCTTTAAATGGCTGCCACTGCCGGCGAAAGAGATGAGGAAATTTGTCATGATAAGTATCCAGAAAATCTTTGGTTTTAGGATCACTCATATATCCCGACCCAAAATCAATGCCCACCTCCGCTTTCAGATGATCGATATATCTATCCCGAATAACTTTCGCGATAATGGACGCCGCACCCACAATAACATGATTCAAATCAGCTTTATGTTCCATCAGTAGCTTCACTTTCGAAGCCACTCCGGCACTTAAGCGGCTAGTAAAATAATCTTTATACGCCTCAATATTCACGCTCGGACAATCAACAATGGCTGTATCCGGATCGAGTTCCGACACTAATCTGGCCGAAGTATCCGCTTCCAGCCAATTCAAATTGGTATTCTCCTCGCTCAGCGAAAGATCGATGGCATCCGGCTCAATCACTTCAATTCTAAAATCATGCACAATTTCATGAATGCGGTCAAACAACTCCTCCCGCACTGAAGAACTCAGCAGCTTGGAATCCTTCACCCCCAGCCATTCCAATTTCTTTAAATCCTCTTCTTTGATAGCTAAGGCTACCATCACGAGGGGACCTAAGACGGGGCCTCTTCCCGCTTCATCCACACCAACGATGATCTTAGAAGTATTACTTTGAGAGGGCATGTTAGGATAAAATAGGGTTTCTATTAAGAATTTTATGTAAAATAGCAGAAATTTTTTATAAAGGATATAATAATAGAGGGTTACATGGTCACTACAATACAAATAAAAGCTGAAACACTAAAACTACTTAAGAAAGCGAAAGAGGAAACTAAATCAGCATCCTATGACGAAACAATCAGGAAATTATAGTTTGCTCAATTGCCAAAATCAATGGCAGGATATCTTTCATCACCTAACCAGAAAGTTTCTCTGGATGATCTTAGAGAAAAAACCGATCGTTTTTAATCCATAACCCATTCTTCTATCTTACACGCTTGATACGCAACACACCCCTCCACCTTTTCCTGCACATACTGTTTCGTTTGATAGGTAGAATAACTTATTGCTGCTACCATTCCCAAAGCGACCAGAAGTTCTAATGGATGGAAATAATTTTTCTGCTCCATATTCTTTCCCATTTAGGTTTATCTCTTGAACACCCTCACAACCCAAACGCATCGGTAAACTCTCTCATGCGCCTAAACTCCGCCAAGAATCCCAGTCCCTTATCGGTAATGAGCACCGTCTTGGTAGTATTCTGCTTCTTCTTGGAAAACTCCTCCTCCACCTGCACTAAGCCCTTGCCGAGTAACTCCTCCAAATAACTGTTCAACAGCTTGTGAGAAAGATTAGACTTATACATCAAATGGGTGGGTTTAATCCGACCCCCTTTGTTTTGAATAGCCAAAAGGATATCAAAAATCAATTCCAATCGTGAACGTCGTGATCCCATCTTATTTCTTCCTCATCAAAGAACTATAGGTGTACAACAACACCAAAAAACCAGCTAATAACAGCACTTCGCCTACTACATAAAAATGTTCAAACCAGAACACAAACACATAAAAGATGCTGCTCAGCAAGATGCACATGAACGCCAGCATCACCCGCCAGGTGTTTTTATTCTTCTTATTAAGATACGCCCGGTAATAATTCAGCACAATCAGCCCCAGCAAGACTGTGGAAGTAAGATAGAACACAAAGTAATTGAAATTCGCAACCACTGATATCAACAATACCAGATAAATAAAGAGAGCCAATTGCGTGAGCTCATCAAACCGCTTTAATCTCTCCCGCGCTTTTTGGGAAATAAAATAGATTAACAGCCATGCTCCTAAGGTAGCTACCATTTGGAGAAAGAACCCTCCTCGGTATAATAGGCCGGAAAAACGCAGGTGGGAACCAGCAACGGGACCTAAGACCACCGCCGCCACATCCCGAACTGGTGTAAAGTATAAAATGCTGCTGGTAATCATCTTGGCCGCCAAACCGACCGCAACTAAGATAAACGCCAAAGAGAAATACGCAAACCTATTTTCAACATTAAGCCTATACATCCGCCAGCTATAGGCAGCAATAAGCAGCGCTACCACCAGTCCGACGGCTTCAAACACCAAATCCCACCCATTAAACCACACTGGCGTCAAAAATAAGCGATACATGAACCCCTTCCCTCCCTATTTTATGAAGAATTGCCTTTTTTATTTAGATATCCTACGCAATTCTTCATATTAGAAATGCCCTCATTTTAGACTAGTAACGCATTTCTTTATACTTTAGAGTAACAAACTAACAGTTCCATTTAAAAAACTTACGGATAAATCTTCCTAAATTGCCTTCCTTACCATTTATTCCACCGCTTTATAAACCAGCACATTCTAGAGGAATATATCGTAAAAAAAGAGGTGATACTTATGAGCGCCAATGAGCTGCGAAACTTCGTTGCCCAGCTAACCCCCGATGAATTGGTCTATCTCCTCTACAAAAAAGATATCAATTTCGCCAAAAACCTCCATAAATACAATAAAATTAAGTAACACCCACCGTAAAACACCTTCTTCCTGAGCCAAAAGCTCGGGTTTTTATGTTTATCAGAAGTAACTCTAGTCAGCAGCAAGCAACGGTTGGAAATCTTTTTAGGAGGAATATTTAGGATTATCTGGGAAAGCTTGTAATGAATGATTTAGCGAAAAGTAAGGTTTAGCACATTCAAAACAGAAATTTATATATATGAGTTTGAATATAAGTTATAAGAAGAGGTGATACCTGTTAGGGAAACCTCTGAAAAATGAGGTGGATGAAAAATGGGACTAAAAAGCGTACAAATGGTTCGGATACAGGATATGACTCTAGAACAGAAAAAAGAGTTAGGGGTAGTTGCCGAAAAAGGATTAGTAGCTATTGAAACCCATAACTCTGAATATACAACTAAAGCGGTTACTATTACAAATGGAATAGTAAATTATATATTAACTGGAAACTAAAAAAGGTGAATTTGATTGGGAGTTAACTTTCTTTTTTCATACGAACCCGTCAGTAAAGCATTAAATGAGAATATTAAGACTGATTTTGCATTGGTTTCTAGAGAATGTATTCAAAAAATAGGGGAAATAAAATCAGATGTAAGTGATTGTGATTTGTGGTTAACAGGTCAAGCAAGAGATAAGATTAGAGACCAGTTAAATTTTGACCAACAGATTAGGTTTTTGTCTACGTTTAAAGAAGAGAATAAAACAAGAGGGGTATCGGGATTTAATATTACTTCTTCAATAACTGAATCAGCTAAAGTTTTGTCTTATATGGGTAATGTTTTAGTAATTGTTCCTGAAGAAGAAAAATCTTTTGTACCTAATTCAAGTAGAATAATTACAATTACACCCTCAGAGTTTTTATTTATTTATGAAAAAAGTAGGTTAAGTTATGAAAAAATATCCAATAAACGTCAATCGTTTATAGAAGTCCTTCTTTTTGTATTGATTGAAGATGAATTAAGGACTATTTTATTACAACAAAAGAGCAATAATAATGGAAAATAAATATTTTACTAGAAATCTAACGGAGTAATTTTTCTCTTTTTCTTAGTCAACCATTACTTACCAACACGAGCCTAAGGCACAGTTTATTTTGTGAGTGATTTTTGCATTTACGCCACTGTCTAGGTCAAGAGGCGAGCCGAGAANNAATTTAGGGCGAGGTTGGCACGAGGCGAGCGACCAAGGTGGCGTAAATGCTTCTTGCGAAATCACTCACTTTTCGAACTGTGCCGAGCCTAAGCAACGTTTATATACCTCTCTTCCTTTCCTTATCCTATGGTGGAATTTGGAACCGGTTATTTTCATACGATGGATAGGGACTATGTTCATGGATCTCCTTCTGACAATTCTACCAATGACGTAGGAGTGAGTCCGGGAGATTTTGGCATGAGCCTCGGCTTAGGTCCCGTTCCCAACGTCCAAGCTATCAATGCCAAGCTTCGTGCCGGAACCAAAACCATGGAATTCGTGTTTACTGGCGCAGGAAAAGGATCCGGCCAGGGACAAACCCCGGAGATGTATGGTCTGAAACAACGCCAGGCTTTGGTAGAAATCGGAAGAGCGAACCAGGTCAATTTTACCACTCACGCTACCGTTGGAGTATATGGGTTAGCCGGAATGGATCAGCAGGGCAATTTTTCCAAGACCAGCAAGAACTTCTCGCTGCAGGAGATCAAACGAGCCATTGAATTTGCTGCTGATGTCGGCACCGGCGGGCCCATAGTGGTTCACACCGGAGAATTCCAACGCCCCATCGTTGATGCTGACTGGAACGAACAAGATAATGAATGGCGCAAAAAATTCCAAATGCACTCTGAGGAAGAAGGGAGAACTTCCTTTCGGGTTGTTGACACCAGGACCGGCGGAGTTATTCAGGAAGCCAGAAAGAACCGCAACGTCTCCCGTCCGGTGTGGAAAGTAGCCCAGGAAGGGGAGAAATATATTGATTTTGAGAGAAAAGAAAGGATAGCCCATCCCACTAAAGATGAGCCCATCTATATTAACTATGAAAAAAAGCAAATTAAGCCCAAAGACCGTGTTCCTCTCTTCGATGCACAGAAAGGTGTTTTTCTCACTAAGCAAATGAGCTGGGATGATTTAGTTAAGGAAGCAGAAGAAATGACTAAAAGAGCCCGAGAAGAATGGAAAGAGCATAAAGCGGGTAAACTCACCAAAGAAGAAGAAGAAGATGCCATCGGAACTCGTTTCTTCCATGATAAAAACATCACCAAAGAAGAGCAGATTAAAATCCGCCCGGAAGAAGCATACATCATTTCTACCTTAGAAACCAACGCTGCCAACAGCCGCGGCTGGGCCCTTTACTACGGGGGAAACTTCGATGAGCACGTCGAAGATGTCAAGAAATTAAAATTAGCCAAAGAATTTTATGAAAAATTAGAAAAAAGTGCCTCCGAAGAAGAACGCGAAATGATGAAAAAACAAATCAAATCCCTCGCCGGCGGCCTAGTGCCAGCTGATGCCGAACTTCCCACTAAAATTATTGACCTGCAGATACAGCAGCTCGAACGTCAGATGAAACAGGCTATGGAAGCGGCGTCAGCACAGGCTTCACAAGCTGCTGAAGCCCGCGAGACTATCCGCCACGTTCAAAGTGCTGAAACTTACGCTTTAAATGAAGCCTATGATTCCTATGCTCAAGCCGCCATCAGCACCATGATGCATAGTGATAAGCTTCAGCAAGAGGGTAAACTCAAGAAACCTTTATTCATCGCCATGGAAAATCTCTTTCCCGAAAGTTACGGCGCCCATCCGGATGAGCTGATGAAACTGGTGCAGGGAAGCCGGGATCGGATGATACAAATGTTAAAGAATCAAGGCATGAGAGAAGAAGAAGCCAGAAAAAAGTCCGTAGCTCATATCAACACCACCTTGGATACCGGGCACCTTAACATGTGGCGGAAATACTGGATTGGCGACAAAGATAAAACCATGAAAGAAAATAATGAAGAGTTTGACAAATGGATGCTCACCAAGATTGGAGAAATGGCCAAGAAAAAAATGATTGGCCACGTCCACATCGATGACAATTATGGCTATCATGATGATCATCTCGCTCCTGGCGAGGGAAACACTCCCATTGTCAATATGATTCGGGTATTAAAACAAAATGGCTATGACCAGGAAATGATCGTCGAGCCCGGCGCAGATTACACCACTGATAACTCCGGCTTTCACAGCGTCATGAAAACCTGGCGATTGTTTGGCTCTCCTGTCTATGGAGCAGGAAGTGGAGTGAGCTCCCGGCGTCGAAAAAGCTGGAGTGACGTTGGCTACGGCTTCTTCGGCCAGAACGAGCCGCCTTACTTTGTCTTTGGCGCCTACTCCCCTTCAGAAGAATGGACCCTCTGGAGCGGGGTTCCTTTAGAGTAAAAAAGAGGAGGTAAAAATGGGAAAGAAAAAATTAACACTTGGAAAAGTAATTTCTTGGACTGCAATAGGGCTTGGTATTATAGTTATAGTACTGGTATTATATAAAATAATAATTGGATTATAAGATGGATATCAATAAATATGATAACCCCTGATCATTACGACATTGCCGTTCCTTTCTTCTGCTACTACCGATTGCTTAGTAAGGAAGAATCTCCATGCCTTAGCAATGACTGTTCGTTGGATCAAGCACTTCAGAGATCACTACCAGATAAGGGAGTGGAATTTATATCAGCCCAAAATACGGTTCTCTTTCACGACTAGTCCTCGTGGAGTTCGCTGTATTGACCTGCCCTACATGCAAGCCACGGCCTTGGAAGGCGGAATTCTTGCCTTTGCGCATGGTTCCCCCAGTGATTATCTTGAATTTCGTATTACCCGTCCCGGAGCAGGATTCATACTTCGACACAACTATCGGCAGTATGACACTCCGGACAGTATGAAAGATTTAGTAGCCAGAGTGGTGCATCACCTGGACCAAGAAAAAATGCGGTAAGAATTTCCAAGTAGAATCCTAGTAACTCACCTTCCCTTATACCAATCATGCTCAAAGGCACTGCCTTTATCCTTCTTATACACATTCTGCATCGTGGTTCCTATCTGCTGGGTCAAGGAAGCCGCCCGGGCAGCATCCTCGCTGAAAGAATACCTCCCATCTTCCACCGCTTTGAATTTCTCTTCCACTGCTCCGGTCAGATATTCCACCCGCCGTTCCTGCTCCGATGATAAGTAGCCTTTCTCCTGCACCGAACGATTGATATCGCTCATCTCCTTATACAAATCACTAACGGGGCGGCGGCTCAGCTGAAGGGTATATTCAATATTCATAGCCGCAGCTTGTTGCTGCCCATAGTCCATCATAGCCGGCCCCAGTGGAGGGGTTTTTTCTTTTTCTACTGCTTCTTCTAAACCACCTTCCCCTTGCTTTCGAATCTTGGACGGCTTTTTCTCATCATCTTCTTTTGGTGCATTTTTTCGCACCCCCTTATGCACTCGCAGTAATTCCTTGCCACCCTCGCTCAAGTTTTCTAAAGTATCCTGTGCCACTTCCGGAATAGGGACTTTTTCCTTCCACTTACGTTCCTCTTTGATCTCTTCCTCACTTTCCCTAATTCCCTGGTGCGCTTCCTCGATTTCCCTCTTTTTTTCTTCCTCCAGCTGCTTCAGTCTCTTGATCCGTTCCTCCGGAGGCAGTTTCTTCAGGTCTTCTTTAGGCATACCAACAGGACAGATAGACAACTATAAAAACTTTTACTCCCTAAAATCTACTTCCCCAATTCTTCCTCAAAAATCGGCTTCAGTTTAGCCCACAAATGATCTGGAATATTCACTGGCTGATAAATCCTAAAGAACTTTTCTTGAAACTCTTTCTCCCGCATCACCCCTTCCTCATAAAACCGTAATCGAAACAAATCAAACAAACCGCCAGAAGCGCCTCGTTGAATCGCTAAAAGGAAGGCAAAAAGCTGTTCCTCTCGTCCAACCCCGGCAGAATCATAAGCACACATCTTTTGAGAGCTGCTAAACAACGAAAAATACTCTTTATTCTGAGTACTAGACATATCAGAAAGGCCAACCGAAGCCGGATCAAACCCTAGCGCTTTCATAAAAACATAACAGCGGGCGCATTTCGAACAATGTCCGCACCATCTACTTTCTGAAGCGTAAACATTATCCGCGTGACAGGACATTTGAAAACAAGCTAAAGCAGGATAGCGTTGATACAACAATTTAGCAACAGCCAATTCCTGTAATGGTTGAACTAAAGAGAGTGTTGAAACTTTCCCCCCAGTAAGAATTGACAACATCCCGTTCATCTGCTTCATCCAGCCCGTCGATTGATCGTACGCTGGAAAACAAGTGTACCCTGCTTTATTAACATAAGAACTGTCACACGAGTACTCATTTCCAAATAAGATATACTTACAGCCAAAGTTATAAACAAGAGGTAATCCTAAAAGCATAAATTCCGTAATCACATTAGCGCTTCCTAGATCAGTATCTTCTAAATCCCAATTCACGTTGCAGCGCAGATTTCCTAAACCATTCTCCACAAAATGAACTTTAAGCTCAAATTTTTTCTCAAATTGCACTGCCAAACTCCGCAAGTGCTTATTCGTAAAACTCTGAACCAGTTCGCCCCTATAATTCACATTCAAATCGGGATCCAGCACCGTAAAAAGTACCGGATTCAATCCCAGCTCACGAGCGAGTCCAAAACTAAGTAAACTCTCCTTCCCAAAGGTCAGGGTATTCACACTTCTTTCAGAAACATCCGGAACAAGGGGAGAAAAACCACTGCTCTTATCCGAAAAAGAAACCTCCAGGCGGGCAAAATCGGGATAATACTTCAACGCATCACCGCAATCTGAATCTCCGCTATACAAAAAATACTTCCAGAACAAATCATTAAAAAAAGACTTAAACAAAGGAACCGCCGTATCATAATCAACCTCATTAGCTTTAAACATCAATGCTAACTCTACCGTTGAAAGATAAGCTAAATTATCCCGCAGCTGTTCTTTAAGAGAAGATGGAAAGGCCCTCCAGATATCTGAGGGAAACCTTACTTCTTCAATAGAATTAATTCCACTATTATCAAAACGTAAACTCAAACCATTGGGGGTAATAGAAGTGTGGACCCTAAACCCCATTTTATTTCCTCAACTCTTCCTCAAAAATAGGCTTGATTTTCTTCCAGAGCACGGGAGGAACATTCAGCGGCTTATGCACTTTAAAGAAATCAGTTCGAAGCTCTTCTTCCCGAGCAGCCGCTTCTTCATAGAAATCCTTCTTGAAAAGGTCAATCAAATCTCCCGTAGCCCCGCGCTGCGCCGCTAGATAAAAAGCAAACAACTGTTCATCCCGGCCTAATCCCGACCCATCAAACCCCCTCATATCTTTGGTCTGGCTAAACAGAGAAAAATGCTTCTTGAATTCCAGGCTAAACATATCCTTCAATCCCACCGATGCTGGATCAAAACCCAGTGCTTTCATAAAGGTATAAATTCGCGCGCATTTTGAGCAGGTATTGCACCAGCGGTTAAATTCAGCCGAATCAGAATCAGCATGGCAGGACATCTGATACTTGGCCAGTTCCGGATACCGCTGATAGAGTACTTTCGCAACAGCAATCTCCTGGATGGATTGAACTAAGGAAGTGGCTTTGACCCTCCCGTTCATCATCGTATGCAGCATCGCATTCATATGCCCAATCCACTCCGCTGACTGGTCATACACCGGATAACACTTAAATCCCTCTTTACTATAATAATAGCGGTCACAGGAATTCTCATTGCCAAAGACCATATACTTGGACTTAAATGAATAGCAAAAAGGCAGCAGAAAAAACATATACTGTGTCAATTGGCTCGACCAGCCCAGTTCCGTCTCATCAACTCCCCAGTGAGCATAGAAATTCATATCACCAAGACCATTGTAGATTTTATGCATCTGAACTTCAAACTCTTTCTCAAATTGAATTCGCAGATCTTCTTTGTGCTTATTCTCAAAAGAACGCAGGTGCTCATCACGATAGACTATATCCATATCCGGTTCAATCACCGTTACCAGCAGGGGATTTAACCCTATTTCCTTGCACAATCCATAACTCACCAGACTTTCTTTTCCAAAGGTTATGGTATTAACGCTTCTATCCTCGGGAGCAAAATCAACCGTCGTATACGGCGGAGTCTGGCTGTCAAATGAAAACTCTAAATTACAGAGGCGGGAGATATAATCCATGGTCTTCCCCGATGCGCAATCACCACTGTACGCTAAACATTTAAGCACTAATTCCACAAAAAAAGATTTGAACTGCGGGAGAGGGGTATCGTATTTAATTTTCTTAAGGTTAAACATCACTCCTAATTCCACTGATGCTAGATGGGCGATATTGTCTCTCACCACCTTCTTCAGATTGTCAGGAAACGAACTCCAGATTGCCTCAGGCATAACCAAAGGGAAAGAATGGTTAAAAACCCCCTGCTTCAGCGTAAACACCAATCCTTTCTCCACTATGTCGCTGTTCACATAGACGATATTCTGTTTTAACGGGCCAAAAGCAGATTTAACCTGGGAAATTCCTGGCCAGACCATGTTATCAATAGGCAATTCCTGGACCAATGGATCTTCCAAAAGCAAGGAATCATTCTCAACGGTGCTGGCTTCTGGAAGAGAAATCACTTCTGCTGAGAGCGAAGAAGTATCCAGAGCCGCTGCTGCCTCAACACCACTACCAGGAGAACCCGCTGCCAAGCACCCCTTTTTATCAACCCGAGGTATCGTCATACTTATCTCTACTGGCTAAAATATTCAGCCATTTAAATAATTTTTCTTTTTTTCGTTCTCTAACTACAAAAAATTAATTTGTCGTCGGGAAAAGAAGTGTAAAAAAATAATGTGAAAATAGATAAATCCTGAATAAAAATATCAACATCCTAGAAAAAATAATTAAAGACGATAAAAAAAGAGACTACCAGGCGATCATCCGATGAGCTTTCTTAAAATTATGATAGGTGTTCCAGGCCACTGCAAAGGCCCCAAAGGGCCTACCCCTTTTGAAACTGGCAATCGCTTTCTTTTTCTCCTCATCACTCAACCCTTTTTCATCTTTTCCTTTTTTTTTTCGCGAGGGGGTATAGAAATCGCCGAAAAAAGCTTCCATGAACGGCTTCTTTTCTTTTTTGTGCTCTTGGCTTTCCTCCTTGCCCTCTTTCATCGTCAGGGTATTTGCTTCCTCCAGATAATGAGTCAGTTCAGTTCCTAACGATTTCATAGCTTCCTGCACTGACTCCGATATCTGGCCCACTAACTCCAGTGCTTCATCCTTTTTCAGCTTCTTGTAATTATTTATCTCCTCGCCGCTCCATTGATAGACCCGCAGATGCATTTCCATCCTGCCGATATGGACCGGCCCCCGCTGATATCCTTCCTGAACCACTTTCATTTCCGGCCGGGTGCGGTAATTAAACGTTGCCAGAATTCCCTCATAGATTTTATCGACTTCTATTCCTTTGACCTTAATCGTTGCCTTTTCCCGTACCGCCAGAACTTCAATGTCCAGCATGCTTCCCTCAAAAGAAGAAATCAGATCAGCAGAAGTCATATTTTTATGTTTCAGCGACAGCCCCGCTGCATGCCGAAGATACGGTTTCACCCATTCCACGTACATCTGGATAATCTCAAAATGCTGCTTAAGGTAGGTTAACATAAACCGACGCCGATCCTCGTGCTCTTTGTGGGTCCGCTCCTTCCAGCTCTGAAACTGCGCTAAATGCCGCTCCAGAACCCGCAACACGTTCTTGTTAAAATTTCCCGCGAGGTTCTTGACATGGTTTTCCAGCTCCTGCCTATCCTTAAATGGCGGAGCATCAAAAAACAAGTCCGGCAGGGTAATAAATTCCAGCTCTCGGGCCATTCCATAGACGGACGCAGCGCTTTTTCCTCCTCCCTGGACCAAATCCACAAAATATCCCTTCAAGGTTATCTCCGCACTGGTTCCCCGCTTTCCGATTTCCTTCGTAAGCTCCTGAGCAGCGGCACGATAAAATTCCAGCCGCTCATCAATAATTCTTAGTTCCCGCACCATCTGGAACAATTCCTTGATCATCTTTCCCACTGTAGCCAGAAACTGTGATACTTTATCCTGCTGCGCCCCTAAACGCTGCTGGGTAACTCCAAAAAAAGCTGAATTCTCCGACGCCGCAAAGGAATCTTCCATTTTTAGGATAATAGGAAAATTTTCTTTCAGTACATCTAAGACCCAGAAATAAGGCTCCTCTAAACTGAGATCAAAAACTTCCCACATCATGGTATAATGCTTCTCTGATTTTGGGAAACCAGTCTTTCCGTATTGCGCCCGGAGAATTTCCCCCTCCTCCTCCTCAAAACCATGCTTTTCCAAAAGCGCAGAACGAAGCTTATTGGTAAAAACCGGAGGATCATCCTTAGAAGACGTAAAATCTACAGCCATGCTATCACCATACGAGGAATATATACCTCACAATTTAATAAGCTTTCGGCCTTTTGAAGTAAAAAGGAAGTAACTCTAATTTATCCCCTTCTCTCCTCTCAAAAACATCAACCCTTCCTTCGTATACCTCTTTACCGTAAATTCCGCTTCTTTCAGCAGCAAAGACCATTTCTTCCCTGAAAAATCATGCACTTGCTGACGACGCTGCCATTCATTAATCTTACCCCGATATAATACTATCATGAAAATTCCTTTCGGTCTCAACACTCGCCGCACCTCTAAAAATAGTTTGCCGTAATCCCAAACATAATTCAAGACTAAGATGGCAGTAACCGAATCAAAGCACTCATCAGCAAACGGCAAAAAACCTTCCAAATTACCCACTACTCTTTGAGTCAATCGCTCATTAAATTCCAGCATCTTTTCTGACACATCCAAACCTACTGAAGGAATGTAACTATATGCCCCACAGCCGATATCCAAATTTGTTCCCCCAGCTAAAAATTGCAGCTCATCTTCAATAATCTTACGAATCCTGGTATCAATTTTATGCCCCCACATAAACGCTTCCGCGTTCCAGAATGATTTTATATCCTCCGGCCATCCTCTCGCCCAAGGCACGTGTTGTGCACATCTCTTCAACGAATCTTGGACTGGCAGCCCATACTGCAATTCCAGCAAGCCACACAAAAAATCAGTTTCTGGGTCTTCCATGTTCAAAATAACAGGGATGCGCTATTGACAATTCCCTGGAATACCAGACCCCCTGCTAGACTATGAGTCATAAGCACCACCATCAGCAGCAAGATCCGGCCCAGGCAAATAAAGATTTCCCGGCTTACAAAATAGGCCGTAATATCACCCTTAGCTTTGTCATACTCCATCGCCCCCAGTGGAGCTTCTCGAATTCCATGGGTCAAGGCTCCAAAAATAGTCGCTCCAAATATTCCACCGACGCTGGTTGCTAAAGCCCGTGCCCACCAACTCACCGATTCTAAAGGTGTCACAAACAAAATAATCTTTCTTTTTTCGTAATGATCACTATATTTTCCCACCAGCCAAATCAAGACCGCGCTGATACCCGCCAACAGTGATCCCACCACCCCCAGTGAGAAATAATTATCCAGCACGACAAAAACAAAGAGCGGCCAGATAACACCGTCAGCAATAACCCGGCAACCTTGGGACACAAAGAACAGCGAATTTCTCCAATGCTCTTTATTAAGCACCGAGCGGACCGAAAAATGATATCGGACATGCTCCTCCTTGCTCAGGAAAAGCACCAGTGCTGAAAACACCAACAACAAAGATGATAAAAAGAACACAATACGAAAACCAAACCACATGATAAATGCCCCACCCAGCAGCGGCCCAAGAACAGTAGAAAGAATGGAAACCGCCATCCGCTTCCCTACTTCTTCTCCCCGATGCCGATGATCACTGGCATGAAAAAAAACCACGTGCATTCCCACCCAATAAAATGACTGCGAAAGCCCTAAAAAAGCCGCAATAAGCAGCAAGGAAGTGTCAAAATTGGGTAGCACATACAGGAGAACCAGAAAAGCTAAATAAAAAGGACTGCTCACCAATACCGCGTGCTTGACCCCATAGCGGGCGGAAAATTTCGCCGCAACCGGGGTTGAAACGGCAAAGATAACCGAATAAAAGATAAAGAAACCCAACGTCTCTTCCAGCGAAAATCCCAACTCTTTATAGAGGTACAAAGGGATAAAGAGGCCAACCAGCGATAAAGCAAAGGAACGAACGGCCGAGGAGACATAAATATGAGTGAGTTCCCGCTGAGGAAAATACCGCCACCATAAATGAATATTGTGATGCATCACCAATGAAAAAGCAAAAAAGGATATAAAGGTTTTCAATTGGGGTATGTGCATAGCACCATAAAGTCGAAATCCCTGCGATTATCGAAGCTAGTGCATCGCGAGGGGTTGCTCCCCAATGTCATTAAGTTAGCAG